>CAZOLN010000079.1:0-12783 GCA_964580565.1 uncultured Anaerolineales bacterium | reverse complement strand
GTGGTGGTCATCCCGGTGGACATCGGCTGGTCGGACGTGGGGAACTGGTCGAGCATGCGGGACATCCTTCCCGCCGACGAGCAGGGGAACGTGGTGGTGGGCGAGTCCCTGGGGATCGACACCCACCGTTGCGTCATCTTTGGAGGCAAGCGGTTGATCGCTACCATTGGCCTGCAGGACGTCATCATTGTGGATACCGACGATGCCCTCCTTGTCTGCCCCGTCGAGCGGGAACAGGAGGTGCGGGAGGTGGTACGACGGCTGCGGGAGATGGGGAGGAACGAACTGCTGTGACGGCGGAACCTGAGTCGACAGGACATCCTTTCGGGAGGTTGTGGCTCGATGGCTGACGTCGAGAACCTGAAACTGGAGGCGTACTGCGTCCGTTGCAAGGCCAAGCGGGAGATCAAGGACCCGCAGCCGGTCTTCACCACTGCCGGGCGGCCGGCGACGAAGGGGACCTGCCCGGTGTGCGGGACGACCCTCTTCCGGATGGGGGCCACGCCAGCCCATGAGGGGATGGATCCCCCGCCGCCCCCGAAGCGGGACGGTCGGCTGGTGATCGTCGAGTCGCCGGCCAAGGCCCGCACAGTGGGCCGTTTCTTGGGCAAGGACTACACGGTGCGGGCCTCGGTGGGCCACGTGCGTGATCTGCTCCGTTCGTCGATGTCGGTGGACATCGAGAACGACTTCAAGCCCCGCTACCGGGTCCCCAACGAGAAGCGGGAGGTCGTGAAAGAACTCCAGAAGGAGGTCAAGCGGGCCGCTGAGGTCTACCTGGCCACCGACCCCGATCGGGAGGGGGAGGCGATCGCCTGGCACCTGATCGAGGCGGTGAAGATCAAGCCCTCGCAGGTCCGGCGGGTGGTCTTCCACGAGATCACCCGTGAGGCCATCGAGGAGGCCTTCTCCCATCCGGGCAAGATCAACATGGACCTGGTCAACGCCCAGCAGGCCCGCCGTGTGCTGGACCGGCTGGTCGGCTACAGCCTGAGCCCGCTCCTGTGGCGCAAGGTCCGAGGGCGACTCAGCGCCGGGCGGGTGCAGTCGGTGGCGGTCCGGTTGGTGGTGGAGCGGGAGCGGGAGATCCAGAACTTCGTCCCGGAGGAGTACTGGTCCATCGAGGCGGAACTGGCCAAGCGGGAGGACCGGCCTAAGCCGCGCACGTTCATCGCCAAACTGCACCGCATCCGGGGCGAGGAGGTGAGCCTGGGGAGCGAGGCCGAGGCCCAGGCGGTGGTGGAGGAACTGGAGCGGTCGGCCTACGTCGTCTCCAAGGTGAAGAAGGGGCAGCGGCGGCGACGGCCTGCTCCCCCGTTCATCACCAGCACGATGCAGCAGGAGGCCTCCCGTCGGTTGGGGTTCACCCCCCGTCGGACGATGCGCATCGCCCAGCAGTTGTACGAGGGGATCGACCTGGGCGGCACCGGGCCGGTGGGTCTGATCACCTATATGCGAACCGACTCGACCAACGTGGCCGAGCAGGCCCAGGCGGAGGCGCGGGAGTACATCGCCCAGCGGTACGGAGAGAAGTTCCTGCCGCCGAAGCCGCCCAAGTACAAGACCCGCGCCAAAGGCGCGCAGGAGGCCCACGAGGCGATCCGGCCCACCTCCGTCTTCCGGGAGCCGGATCAGGTGAAGGAGCACCTGACCCGCGATCAATACCGGCTCTACAAGTTGATCTGGCAGCGGTTCGTCGCCAGTCAGATGGAGCGGGCGGTGTACGATACGATCACCGTCGAGGTGGTCGCTGGTCCCGACGGCGACGGCCTCGATCCCGGACAGGCTCCCTACCTCCTCCGGGCCTCCGGCTCCACGTTGCGCTTCCCCGGCTTCCTGATCGTCTACGAGGAGGCGAAGGACGAGGGCGAGGAGAAGGAGAAGGAACGGGTGCAGCGGATCCCGCCGCTGACCGTGGGGGAGATGCTGGACCTGGTGCGGCTGATCCCCGAGCAGCACTTCACCCAGCCGCCGCCCCGCTACACCGAGGCCAGCCTGGTGCGGGCGCTGGAGGAGTACGGGATCGGTCGGCCCTCTACCTATGCGCCCATCCTGACCACCATCCAGCAGCGCGGGTACGTCCGTCGGGAGGGGAAGCAACTGGTGCCCACCGAGACCGGCTTCCTGGTCAACGATCTCCTGGTGGAGCACTTCCCGGAGGTGATGGACTACGGCTTTACGGCCCGGATGGAGGAGCGGCTGGACGAGATCGCCGCTGGTCGCCGGGACTGGGTTCCGGTGGTGCGGGAGTTCTGGGTCCCCTTCAAGCAGCGGCTGGACGAGGCGGATCGGAAGATCGAGAAGGTGGATCTGGGACCGGAGGAGATCGGTCGGGATTGTCCCGAGTGTGGCAAGCCGCTCATCGTTCGTTGGGGGCGGTATGGCAAGTTCATCGGCTGCTCCGGATTCCCGGAGTGTCGGTACACCGAGCCGTGGCTGGAGAAGGTGGGGGTGAAGTGCCCCCAGTGCGGCGGCGACCTGGTGGAGAAGCGGACTCGCAAGGGACGGATCGGCTACGGCTGCTCCAACTATCCGGAGTGCGACTTCTGGGTCTGGCGGCGGCCGTTGCCGCAGCCCTGCCCCGCCTGCGGCGGCCTGCTCACCGAGGGGCGTAAGGGGATGGCCCGGTGCAGCAGCTGCGGGGCGGAGTTCTCGCTGGACGAGTTGCCGGAGGTGGAGAAGGAGACTGTCGAGGGATGAACCTTTTCATCGCCACCCACAACGCCGGGAAGATGCGGGAGTACCGGGACCTCCTGGCCCCCCTGGGGGTCCCGGTCCTTTTCCCACCCGACCTGGATCTGCAGGTGGAGGTGGTCGAAGGCGGCGCGACCTATGCGGAGAACGCCCGCCTCAAGGCGTTGGCCCACTTCCACGCACTACGGGAGCGCGGCGTCGAGGCCGTGGTCCTGGCCGACGATTCGGGGCTGGAGGTGGACGCGTTGGACGGCGCTCCCGGCATCCGCTCCGCCCGCTACACCCCCGGCTCCGACGAGGATCGGATCGCGGCCCTTTTGCGCCACCTGGAGGGGATCCCCTGGGAGCAGCGCACCGCTCGCTTCCGGTGCGTCCTGGCGGTCGTTCCGCCCGACGGCGCACTTCGCTTTTTCGAAGGGACCTGCGAGGGGATCATCGCCACCGAACCGGCCGGGGAGGGCGGCTTCGGTTACGACCCCGTCTTTTATCTGCCCGAACAGGGTCGCACGATGGCCCAGTTGCCCCCCGGGGCCAAGAACCGCATCAGCCACCGCGCCCGCGCCGTCCAGGCGGCGATGCCCTTGCTTGCTGACCTGTTGGTGCAAGTGCATAGGCCGGCGGGTCAGGGAGAGTAGGATCTGTTCACGATGGGTAGGTAAATCTCGAAGACTTCCTCTATCACTCGGATTGTGTAGTACAGGGTTTGTGAAGAGGGTTCTACAGGCACGTTTCTTACATCGTTTGAAACGGTGGCTTGCAGTGTGGCGGTGTAAGTCCCCAGCCCCAATCCACTTGGATCGGCCTGTAGCATCAATGCAGTTCGATCGCTACCGGACGCCACTGTGATTGTAATGGGGAACGGTGAGGAAACCACACTGGCGTTCCAATAGAGCGTCTCTGGAGACAAGTTGTGGAGATCGGCGCTTCCATATGCCGGGCGGGTTTGCCCCTCTTCTACCAAGTAGAACCCTGGTCCCGACCAAATAGGGAGGGAAGGTACGATATTCTTTGCCATTGCTGCCAGTGCCTGCTCGGCGGGGCGTCCCTTGATGTCGAAGAAGCCCATTTGGTTGCAAGAAGAGTCGGAGTAGAACCCATAATTGAAGACGAACATTGCTCCCATCCAGGGATAATGTTCTTCCGCCCATTGGAAGGCACCTACAAGGTTGTTGGCTTGTTCTTCTGGGGTAACTACCATCCATTGGAACTGTTGCATTGAGGGGTCATCCCAGCATTCGGGGCGGCCTACTTGGCGTGGGTCTACGATCCATCCAAATTCGGTGGCCCATATAGGCTTGTCCACTCCAAATTCATCGTAAAGGATCTCCCGTATTTTCTCGACTCCGCGGAAGCAGAAATCGTTTGGACCACAAGGAGAAGAGGAGTCATCCTCAACAGGGGGTGCATCGTAGGGGGCAGCATAGCCGTATGGGTGGTATCCGAACGCGTCAAAGCACTGAGCGGCTCCCGCCTGGAGCATCTCTCGTGTGAATTCACGCTCATCTTGGTAGTATCCACTGCACCAACCCACTCCAGGAGCGCAGTAGCCTTTATGGCCATTCCAGGTGAAGGGGATTCGTCCTACGGGAGCCAATCCCGCTGATACCACGATGGCGGACGGGTCGGCTGCTTTGATCCGACGGTATGCTTCACAAAGAACGCGTGTGTAACCAGCCGCATTAGGGGGAGCATTCCAGCCGAACGATGCGTCTATGTTGGGCTCATTGCCGATTTCCCAAGCCTCGACGCACTCCGCTTGAGCCGATGCCTGTTGATACAGACTTTGTCCCCATTGGCTCAGGTTGCCAAGTGTATCGGCGCTTACGTCGATTCTGATGAGATTGCGGTAGCCTGTGCATCCGCCGTTGTTGAAGCCCTTCGTCCAATCAAAACCCATCTGACCGATGCCAGAGTCGGCCGGATAGATAGGATTGACCCCAAAACCGAGATGAGGGGAGGATTGGGATCGGGCTGTGCCGATATTTCTATCCTGCATTGCAAAGAGTGAAAGAAGAAAAAGCCCAGCGATGAGAACATCGGCTAAGCGCGTACCCCGTGCCATAGGTCCTCCTTGGGACATCAATGCAAGCAGAGCAATGGGAGTTCAGCGGACCGTGATGTCGTGCCGCCTGCAGAGTTCTTCCAGGGCCTCGAGGGCGGCGGCGGCGACCTCGGGGTCCTCCTCCTCCGTTGCCTCCCGAAGGGCGGAGACGTGCTCCGGCTTCCCCGCCAGACCCAGGGCCTGGGCGGCTGCTTTCCGGACCTCGGGGTCGCCCTCGCGGAGGGCGAGGAGCAGGAAGGAGTAGGCCGATTCGCCCCGGCCTACCGTCTCGCCCCGCTGGGCAGCCCAGGCGATCAGCCAGCCCATCTCGGAGACCTCCAGTGGAGGTTGAACCGGGTGGGACCGTTTCTCCCGCATCTCCAGCACCGTCTCCGCCGCCGAACGGACGATCCACTCCGGGTCGTCTGTGGCGACGTTTGCCACCTGTTCCCACACCCACGGCTCCTCCACTTCGGCCAAACCGTAGACCGCCGCCCGCCGCGTGAGGAAGTCCTCGTCTTTCAGGGCTTCCCGGAGCACCTCCAGGCCCTCCTCGCCGCAGTGGGCCAGCGCGCGGGCCGCCGTGACACGCAATTCCTGCTCCGCCTCGACCAGTAAGAGGGTCAGGCGGTGTATGGCGGGACGCCCCCCCATGATGCCAAGAGCTACCGCCGCCGCCTCCTGTACACGGGGGTCCCGATCCGCCAGCGCCGCCTCGAAGGTGGGCAGGTCCGCCTCCTTCGCCACATGCCCCAGAGCCTTCACCGCCGCGATCCGTATCTCCGGCTGTGCGTGTCGCGTCGCCTGTTTAAGGAAGTAAGCAACGCCGGGATCGCCGGTGTGGACCAGGGCGTCGGCCAACTGCTGGCGGATGGGGAGAGGGATGTCCGGTTTGAGCAACGTGCGGGCCAGGAGCCCCATCACTCCGTTCCGCCAATGGGCGTCGGTGGGGGCCTGGGCGACCCACGCGGCCGCCCGTCGCAGTCGGGTATACCACAGGTCGTCCGGCTGGGAGAGCCAGGCCCGGATCACCGGCTCCATCGGACCCCAACCGGCGTAGAAATCCACCACCGTCTCCCATGCGGGGTCCTCCAGATGGTCTGCCAGGACCCCGGGGGGGAGGGTGAGCGCTTGGCGGGCGGTCAGGAGGGCCTGCCAGAGGGGATGGACAAAGGCGTAGGTCTCCGCACCCAGGGGGTGGAGGATCGCCTTGGCCTCGGTGAGGACCTGCCACACTCGTTCCTTGGCCTTTTGGGGGCGCTCCCCCTCAGGAGGCAGCGCGGCCTCGATGGCCCCCTCGATCTCCTCACGGGTCATCTCGTACCGGCCCTCTTGGTGCAGGGTCAACGCGAGGTTGCCCAGCGCGACCCGGGCGACCATAGGGAGCCACGCCTCCTCCTCGGGAATCTCTCCCTGGATCAGGAGCAGTTCCAGCGCCTTCAGGAGAGCCTCCCCGCGGGATGAGGGGAGGGTTTCGCCCCGCAGGAGCAACCAGGCGAAGAGGGCGAGTTCCAGAGTGGTAGCCCCCCTCTTCAGGGCCTGGCGCAACGGAGCCGGGTCGTAGGAAGGCGGCTCTTGATCGGGGAAAAGAGCGGCTTCCATGTTGCGGAGGAGGTTCATCGCCTGGGCGGAGGTCCAGGGAGCCAGGCGGATGGGGGTGAACCCGGCGTCGACGAGCGGCGCGAACCCCCGGCTGCCGGCAACGACGATCCAGAGGTTCCCCGGCAGGTCGTCGGCCAGGCGGCCCAGCCAGGCGGCAGCCTGCTCCCGTGCCGGCTCAGGCAGCGCATCCCAACCGTCGACGAGGACCATGCCGGTGCCCGCCGTGAGGTGTCTTCGCAGCGGGGCGGCGTAGGCGGAGCGGCCGTCGATCCGCTCCAGCGCAGCGCGGATCAGGCGGTCGATCGGGGACAGGGCCCTTTCTTTTCGCTGGTTTGTCTCTTCGGGTTCCTCCTCCACCTCCCACGTCAGGCTGCGCAGGTCGATGTAGATGGGCAGGCGGGAGGCGGCGTCGGATGGTTCGTCGGCCCTCGGTTGGGCGTGGGTGAGGGCCAGGTAGGTCAGGAGCGTGGTGCGACCCGACCCCACGTCGCCCAGGAGTGCCAGGCGGGGATGACCGCTCAGGGCGGCCTCCAGGGAGATGGGGCGGCGGTCGACGGGCAGGGTGGAGGTGGGGTCGGGATGGGGAAGGGGGGGGATGAGCCGCGGGGGGACGAAGATCTCATTCAAGGGCGCGACAAAGGAGAGGAGGTGGGCTTCCGAGGCCCAGGCGACGATCCGTTGGCGGTATCGCTGTTCTGCGCCGGCCGTCGCCTTGCCGATGGCGCGTTGTGCTCCCTGGCGTAGGCTGGCGACGAGGGGGCGGAAGAGGCGAGCCAGGCCCAGGAGCAGGAATGCAGCGATGGCGCCGAGCGCGGCAGAGAGGGGGTCGAAATGCCATCTCTCCATGCGTTTTCCCCTGGATAAAGTCGTAGCGGTAGTATAACACGTGGGGATAGAGGGCACAAGTGGGCGTTGACAGGGAGTGGACCCGTGTTATACTGGTTGATGGGGAGGCGCAATGACGAGCGGGGACGTCGAGTTTCTCAGCCCGGATCGAGCCCGATACCTGGTGGAAATAGCCGAGCGAGCGCGGGTGGAGTTGGGCCGTTGGGCGGGTCAGTCGGTCGATTATGACGCCACAGGGCTCCAGTTGCTCGATGAGTGGATCGAGCGGGCAGTGCGCTCGACGCCGAACCCGCCGCCGTCGATGCAGGTCTTATGGATCGCTTTCCTGGGGGAGGTCTTTCGCCGTCGCTATCAGGGGGAATGGGTCATCCGCCAGGATGACGGGCAATCCCTGGGGGTGCTGTGTCCAATGGAGGCGGGGGGGCTCCATTTCGTAGAGGTGGCCCAGCAGGTGCGACGGCGTGTTCGGGACGGCTTCGCCGAATCGCTGGCCCTTTTCTACGTTCGAGAAGGGGCTCTGTTGCGAGGGCAGATCGATTAGACCTGCTCGCTCTTCCCTGTTTTGCCCGCTGTTACCCTTCGCGCAGCGCGCCAGATGTTGGCCCGGACCCGATCTTGGTGGGGTCCGAGGCTGCGCAGGAGGGCCTCGATCTGCTGGCGACGGGAATCGGCTGCGTAGGGGCAGGGCGGGGGCGGTGGGAAGCCAGATAGACGTGCGTAGTGGGCCAGGTCCTTCGCTGCGATGTAGATCAACGGTCGGATCACAGTGATCCGCCCGCCGAAGAATGGGACTTTTGGCTCCAGCGTCTCCAATCGACCGGCGAACAGGAGGTTGAGCAGCGCGGTCACAGCGGCGTCGTCGGCGTGGTGACCGAGGGCCAGTTTGTTGCACCCCAACCGATCGGCGGCCAGGAAGAGGGCCTTGCGCCGGTTCCAGGCGCAGCGGAAGCAATCCAGCGGCAGCGGTTCCCCCGGCGGCAGTTCTAACGGTACGAAGTGGTGCTCGACGCCCAGTTCCTCAAACCACGGCCCCAACGTGCCGGAGAGGTCGGCAAGGCCCGCCGACGTGCCAACCACGTGGAGGGCGACTAGGTCGTAGTCGAAAGGGACCCGCCCCCGATACCGCAGGAGCAGGTCCAGAAGGGTGCGGCTATCCTTCCCTCCGGATACGGCTACCGCCACCCGGTCGCCCTCGGCCAGCAGATCGAACTCCTTGCACGCCCGCGCCACCTCCTTCAGCAAGAACCTCGCCGCCCGCTCCCGCTTTGTCCTATCCATCGATAGCCTGTGTGGCTTGGCGGGTGCGACCCCGCCCCCGTCGTTACCCCAGCCGCTCCGCGTACTGCCGCTGGTAATACTCCTGGTAGTGCTCCCCGCTCTTGATGGGCCGCCACCACCACTCGTTCTCTACGTACCAGCGGACCGTCTTCTCGAGCGCTTCTTCGAACGTGTGGCGGGATTCCCACCCCAGCGCGCGGATCTTGCTGACGTCGAGCGCATAACGGCGGTCGTGGCCGGGCCGGTCCTTCACGTGGCGGATGAGGGAGTGGGGCTTGCCCAGGATGTCGAGGATCGCGCGGGCCATGTCGATGTTTCGGGTCTCCACCCCGGTGCCCAGGTTGTAAACCTCCCCGGGCTTCCCTTTGTGGAGCACCACGTCGATCCCCTCGCAGTGATCGACTACGTACTGGTAATCCCGCATCTGGCTGCCGTCGCCGTACAGGGGCAGGGGCTCGTCGTCGATGGCGTTGGTGATGAAGAGAGGGACCACCTTCTCCGGGTACTGATAGGGGCCGATGTTGTTGGACCCGCGGGTGATGGTGATCGGAACACCGAAACTGGTGAAATAGGCGATGCACAGGAGATCACCGCTGGCCTTGGAGGCGGAGTAGGGGCTGCGGGTGTGGAGGGGATCGGTCTCCTTCGCGTGCCCCTCCAGGACCTCCCCGTACACCTCGTCCGTGCTCACCTGGTGGTATCGTTCCAACCCGAACTCCTTCGCCGCCTCCAGCAGGACGTAGGTGCCGAAGACGTCGGTGCGGATGAACTCGTCCGGCTCCATCAGGGAGCGGTCCACGTGGGTGGCCGCGGCGAAGTTGACGATGGTGTCGATGTCGTGCTGGCGGATCACCTCCCGCACCAGGTCGGCGTCGCAGATGTCCCCTTTGACGAAGGCGTACCGATCGCCGAAGTCCTGGGCCACGTCCTTCAGGTTCTCCAGGTTCCCCGCGTAGGTCAGTTTGTCGTAGACGACGATCCGGTAGTCCGGATACTTCCGGAGCATGTAGCGGACGAAGTTGGAACCGATGAACCCGGCCCCGCCGGTCACCATCAGGTTGCGCACGATCCTCCTCCTCGGACGTTGGGATGGCGATATTGTACCACATCCGAGGGGAGGGGCAATCCCGTTTTCCCGAGGTTTGGACGTGAGTTCGGACATAGCCTCCCGATTGGAAAACCACAGAGGCACAGAGGACACAGAGGAGCCTTTAGGCTGGAGAAAACTCTGTGTCCTCTGTGCCTCTGTGGTGAAAAACGATGGATGTCCGAACTCGTGTCCGGAGCCCAGCGTTTTCCGTAACCGCAGAGCGCAGAGTTCAACGTTTTTCCCTTCCATCTCCGCGCCCTCGGCGTCTCTGCGGTGAAATCCGTTTGTCACCACCTGCTCGCCAGAAAATGCGATGGCCCTGGTCCCTCCAGGTGGATTCGGTGGCCCCGTCGGATGGAGTAGGGTATAATGGAGGTGGATTCGGCGGGTCTGTGGAGAGATGAGGAGGGATGTGATGAGAACCCGAGCGGTTGTCCTGCTGATCGGCATATGGTTGGTTGGGCTCCTGTGTGCTGGCGGGGTGGGGGCTCAGGCAGAGCGAAAGGTCTTCGTCCTCACCGTGGACGATGCCATCACCGCCACCGTGGCGGATTACTTCGAGCGGGGCATCAACCTGGCCGAGGAGGCCGGGGCCGAGGCGGTGGTCATCCGGCTGAACACCCCGGGTGGGGACCTCACCTCCACGGTCCGCATCATGGAGACGTTGGAGAACGCCCAGGTCCCGGTCATCGTCTACGTCTGGCCGCGGGGGGGGATGGCCGCCTCGGCGGGGACCCTGATCCTGCTGGCGGCCCACGGGGCGGCGATGGCTCCCCGCACGACCATCGGCGCTGCCCATCCGGTCACGCTCCCCGGAGGGGAGGAGGGGGTTTCTGAGGATCTGCTGGAGAAGATGACCAATGTGATGGCGGAGCACGCCGCGCTCTTCGCCGAACGACGGGGGGAGGAGGCGGCGGCGTGGGCCGAGAGGGCGATCCGAGAGAGCGCTACGGCAGGCCCGGAGGAGGCGCTGGAGTTGGGGGTGATCGACCTGGTTGCGGAGGATGTGGATGAGTTGTTGCGGGGGTTCGATGGTCGGCAGGTGCGGCTCGGGGATGGACGGGAGGTCGTGTTGCAGACGGCGGGGGCGGCTGTCGAGGAGGTGCCGATGTCGGTCATCGAGCAGTTGCTCTCCGTGTTGATCAACCCGAACATCGCGTTGCTTCTCCTGGCGATCGGCGTGCAGGCCATCCTGATCGAGCTCTCCTCCCCCGGCGGATGGGTCGCGGGCTTCATCGGGGTCCTGTGTCTGGCCCTGGCCGCCTATTCGATGGGCGTCCTCCCGGTCAACTGGTTGGGGCTCCTGTTGATCGTCGTGGCCTTCGTCCTGTTCGCGCTGGACGTCAAGGCGCCGACCCACGGGGCCCTGACGGTGGCAGGGGTGGGCACATTCATCGCCGGTGCGTTGATCCTCTTCAACACGCCTGTGGGCTCCCCGTACGGACGCGTCTCCATCCCCCTGGTAATCGCGGTGGCGGTGGTGACGGCCCTCTTTTTCGCCTTCGTCATCGCTAAGGCGCTGGGGGCGCAGAGACCCCGCCCGGTCACCGGCAAGGAAGGACTGATCGGCCGTCAGGGGGTGGTGAAGAAGCGGCTGGACCCCCGAGGGATCGTCCTCGTCGCCGGGGAGCGGTGGCAGGCCGAGTCCTTGGAGGGCCCGATCGAGGCGGGGGTGACGGTCGAGGTTGTAGCGGTGAAGGGGTTCCGCCTCCGCGTGCGAAAGGCCGATTCCGACGCATAGACGTCGGTGGCGCGGAGGTGGGTGTGACGCACCTCCGGGTAAGATGGCAAGGAGGGAACACACGTTGGAGGTGCATCGCACCTACTCGCCACCAGATTGAGACGCGTGAATCTTTGACAGGGAGTACCCTGTGTGCTACAATCTCCCTCTACCGGAGTAGAGGGGAAGGAGATTCTCCGTGCACGAGTTGCCTGTGACCCAGAGCATACTGGAGATCGCCCTGCGCCACGCCGAGGCCGCGGGTGCGAAGCGGATCGTCCAACTCAACCTGGTCATCGGGCAGTTCTCTTCCATCGTGGACGATTCGGTCCAATTCTACTGGGACATCATCAGCCGGGGTACCATCGCCGAAGGGGCCCGCCTTCACTTCGAGCGCACGCCGGGCCAGCTCCGCTGCACCGCCTGCGGGCACGTCTTTTCCATCAATGGGGAGGATTACGTCTGTCCGGTGTGCGGCGACACCCAGGTGATGGTGGTGAGCGGCGACGACTTCCGGCTGGACAGTATCGAAGTGGAGTGAGGAGGGAATGGCAAGACAGGTCTCCGTAGTGGAAAACATCCTCAGTGCTAACGACCGGTTGGCGGCTGATAACCGCGCCCGGTTGGACGCGGCGCGAGTTTTCGCCATCAACCTGATGGCTTCCCCAGGGGCGGGGAAGACCAGCCTGATCACCCGGACCGTGGAGGCGTTGCGGAGGCGATGGCGGATCGGCGTGGTGGACGGCGATCTGGCCTCCACGCTGGACGCCGACCGGGTGGCCGCCCTCGGAGTCCCGACCGTCCAGATCAACACCGGTGGCAATTGCCACCTGGACGCGGTGATGCTCCAGACGGCGCTCCCGCAACTGCCGTTGGAGGAACTGGACCTCCTGATCGTGGAAAATGTGGGGAACCTGGTCTGTCCCGCTTCGTTCAGGCTGGGCGTCCACAAAGACGTGTTGATCGCCTCGGTCCCGGAAGGGGACGATAAGCCTTACAAGTATCCCCCGATGTATCGGGGGGTGGACGCGCTGGTGTTGAACAAGATCGATGTGTTGGACGCCTTCGACTTCGATGTGGACTACTTCCGTCGGGGCGTGGAGGTTTTGAACCCAGGGCTGGCCTTCTTCCCCCTCTCCTGCAAGACCGGCGAGGGATTGGAAGCGTGGCTGGCATGGGTGGAGGATCAGGTCCGATCGTTCAAGGAGCAAGGGTGATGTGCCTGGGAATCCCGGGGCGGATCGTAGAGGTCGACGATAACCCCTTGATGCGGATGGGGAAGGTGGACTTTGGGGGAGTGACCCGCGAGGTTTGCCTGGCCTATGTTCCGGAAGCACAGGTGGGCGATTACGTCATCGTCCACGTGGGATTTGCCATCAGCCGGATCGATGAGGAAGAAGCGGAGGAGACGCTCCGGCTGTTGGCGGAGATGGGGGTTTCGACAATCAGCGAGTTAAAGGAGGAGAGATGAAGGAGAGGAGTCTTAGAGGTGTGTGGTGGGTCATCCCCCTG
>CAZOLN010000078.1:0-12863 GCA_964580565.1 uncultured Anaerolineales bacterium | reverse complement strand
AGGAGGAAAGATGACGGATTTCAAGACGGAAGCGGAGCGGTTGCGGGAGAAACTGATCGGTTGGCGGAGGGATTTCCACCGGCATCCTGAACTGGCCTTCGAGGAGCACCGGACCGCCGAGATCGTCGCCGACCATCTGAGGCGGCTCGGTTACCAGGTGCAGACGGGTGTGGCGAAGACGGGGGTGGTCGGTCTGCTGGAGGGGACCCGCCCCGGCCCCGTGGTGATGGTCCGTTTCGACATGGACGCACTGCCGGTGACGGAGGAGACCGGAGCGGAGTACGCCTCCGAGGTGCCGGGGCGGATGCACGCCTGCGGGCACGACGGCCACGTGGCGATGGGGATGGGCCTGGCGGAACTGATGGCCGCGCGGCGGGATGAAATGGCCGGGACCCTCAAACTGATCTTCCAGCCCGCCGAGGAGGGGGGCAACGGCGCGGAGGCGATGGTGAAGGAGGGCGTGTTGAAGGACCCCCGGCCCGACGTGTTCCTGGCCACCCACGTCTGGAACGAACGGCCGGTGGGGACGGTAGATGTGAGCGCCGGACCGGTGATGGCCGCGGCGGAGAAGTTCACCTGCGTCATCAAGGGGCAGGGCGGGCACGGCGCGCTCCCCCACCTCACGGTCGACCCCATCGTCGCATCCGCCCAGGTGATCACCGCCCTACAGACGGTGGTCAGCCGCAACGTCAGCCCGCTGGACACCGCCGTCGTCAGCGTCGGCTCCATCCACGGAGGGGACGCCTTCAACGTGATCCCACCCCAGGTGGAGATGACCGGCACCATCCGCACCTTCGAGCCGTCCACCCGAGAGGCCATCCTCCGGCGGGTCCGGAAGATCGTCGAGGGGGTCGCCACCGCCTGCGGCGCGGAGGCCGAACTGGAGATCCAGTCCCTCACCCCCGCCGTGATCAACGACGCCGACGTCGCGGAGGTAGTGCGCAAGGCGGCGGAAACGGTGCTGGGACCGGAGCGGGTGACCTCCGGAGAGCGGACGATGGGCAGCGAGGACGCCGCGTTCTTCATGGAGGAGATCCCTGGATGCTACTTCTTCCTGGGCTCGGCCAACGCCGACAAGGGGCTCGACGCCCCTCATCACAACCCCCGCTTCGACTTCGACGAGGAGGCCCTGGTGCTGGGGGTGGCGATCCTCGCCCAGGCCGTAGCCTTCTACCTGCTCTGAGCCGCCATGGGGGAGACCGTTCGCTCGATGAAACTCTCGGTGATCATCCCGGTCTACAACGAGGTACAGACGATCGCCGAGATCGTCCGACGCGTGCAGGCGGTCCCACTTCGGATCGCCATAGGCTACGGGGACCTGGACGGGCAGGTGGTCGAACTGGAGCGGGAGATCATCGTCGTGGACGACGGCTCCACCGACGGCACGCGGGAGGTGCTTCGAACCTTCGAGGACCAACCGGACATCGTCCTCCTCTTCCACGAGAAGAACCAGGGCAAGGGGGCAGCGGTGCGCACCGGTCTGGCCCATGCCACCGGTGACATCCTCGTCGTTCAGGACGCCGATCTGGAGTACGACCCCCGCGACTACCCCACCATGCTCCAGCCCATCTTGGAGGGCCGCTCCCAGGTCGTCTATGGCTCCCGCTTCCGCGGCGGGCCGACCAAGACGATGTTCTTCTGGCATATGGTCGGCAATCGACTCCTCACCTTAATCACTAACTTCCTCTTCGACACCATCCTCACCGATATGGAGACCGGCTACAAGATGTTCACGCGGGAGGTCGCCCAGCGGCTCCGTTTGACCGAGAAGGGATGGGGGTTCGACCCCGAGATCACGGCCCAGATCCTTCGCCAGGGCTACCGCATCTACGAGGTCCCCATCTCCTACACCGGCCGGGAGTTCTCCGAAGGGAAGAAGATCACGTGGAAGGACGCGTTCACCGTGCTGAAGACGCTGATCCGGTGCCGGTTCCAACGGAACATATAACGCGCAACCCAGATCCCGCACCACGTGCTCCGGGCTCTGGGTTCTGTGTTCTGCTGAACCGACCGCGCCTGTCTGACCTCCTGGCCGCTTTCTCCCTCTGCCTCCTGGTCCTCGCCGCCTTCTGGTCCATCGGTCCGGCGGGGCGGGTGCTGGCGGGGGGCGATCTCTTCACCTATTTCTACCCCTACTGGGCCGAGGCCTCCCGTGCGCTGCGGGCGGGTCGACTGCCGCTGTGGAACGCCTACCTGTTCATGGGGGTCCCCTTCCTCGCCAACAGCCAGGTCGGGGTGTTCTACCCCCTCAACTGGCCTCTGTGGCTGCTGTCTCCGCCCCACCGCGCTCTCCACTGGAGCGTCGTCCTCCACCTCTGCCTGACGGCCATCGGAGCCTACCTGTTCGCCCGCTCCTCCCTGCGGCTAGGACGGCTGGGGGCGTGGACCACCGGGGCGGTATGGGCGCTGGGGGGATACCTCGGCGCACAGGTAGAGCACATCAACCAACTCCAGGCCCTCTCCTGGCTCCCCTGGCTGCTGTTGTTCTTCGACCGAACCGCAGAACCGCAGAGGACGCAGAGCCGCTCTTTAACCGGGGAAACCGCTGAGGGCGGAAAGGGGTTAATCAGCAAGTCTTTGCGCCCCTTACGTTCTCTGCGGCTCAATCCCACCCGATTGGGACCGTTGGCGGCGGGGGTGGGGATGGTGCTGCTGGCCGGCCACACCCAATCGGCCTTCATCGTCCTGGTGGGACTTGCTGTCTACGGGATCGGACCCGCGTTGTGGGACGGGGTGCGTCGGCGGGAGTGGCAGCCGGTCGCGCGACGGGCCGCCATCTGGCTTGTTGCAGCGGGGCTGGGGGCCGCGTTGGCGGCGGCGCAGTTGGTCCCCACCCTCCAACTGACCGGGCTGTCGGTCCGAGCGGGGGGACTTCCCTTCAAGGAGCGGGTCTCCTTCTCCCTCTCCCCCGTCTACCTGGCCCGCGCCCTCCTGCCCGGCTACGTCCGTCCCGTGGAGCCGGAGAACATCGAGTACGTCGCCACCGTCGGCGTCGCAGGGCTGCTGCTGGCCCTCCTCGGCTGGCAGAAGGGCGACCGACGGCGGATTCCCCCCCTCCTCCTCGCAGCAACCGGCCTCTTCCTGGCCCTCGGGCTGTACAACCCCGTCTACCTCCTCCTGGCCCGGTTCGTCCCCGGCTTCGCCCACTTCCGCGCCCCCGCCCGCTGGCTGGCCCTCTGGGCCTTCGGCGCCGCCGCCCTCGCCGGGGTGGGGGTAGATCACCGCAGAGGCGCAGAGGACGCACGTTTCACCACAGAGACACAGAGAGCACAGAGGTTCTCCTTCCTTACAAGATTTCTCTGTGTCCTCTGTGCCTCTGTGGTTTTCCTCCTCTGGGGTACGCTGGGCGGGCAGGTGGCCCTGGTGACGGTGGGGGCGTGGGTGGCGACGGCCCTGCTGGCAGCGGCGGCGCTGCGCTGGAGGAAACGGGCTCTGTTGGTGGTGCTCCTGGTGGCGGAACTGGTCGTCTCCGCCCGCACCCTTCCCCGCGCCCGCGCCACCGCGCCCCAGGCCTACACCTCCCTGCGGCCGGCCGTCGCCCACCTGCTGGCCGCCAACGAGGGCCGCACCCCGCCCGACCGGTTCCTCAGCCTCTCGGCGTTGATCTTCGACCCCGGCGACCTGCCCGAACTGCGGCTCATCTACGGCGGTCAACTCTCCCCCGACGCGCTCTACGACCTGATCGTCGCCGCCAAGCACCGGGAGGTCCTCTCCCCCAACCTCCCCCTCGCCTTCCGGGTCCCGGCGATCGACGGCTACGACGGCGGGGTGCTCCCCCTCGCCCGGTTCCTCACCCTCCAGCGGGCCTTCCTGCCCGAGGAGGAGGTCTCGCTGGACGGCCGACTGCGGGAGAACCTGCGCGAGGTGCCCGCCGGGCACTGGCTCTCCCTGTTCAACGTCCGCTACGTCATCACCGACAAGGCGGGCGACGCCTGGGTGGATGGCGTGTTCTACGACCTCCAGTTCGGCGCGGACCTGGCGGAGGGGGAGGCCGCGTCGGTGGCCTACGTCCCTCCCTTCGAAGCGACGGCGGTGGGACTGATCGGGTACGCGGAGGGAGCCGACCTGCCTGAAGGCACGCCGGTCGGCGAGGCGACGGTGGGCTTTGCCGACGGCACCGTCCGCACCTTCCCCCTCCGCATCGGCGAAGAGATCGCCCCCACGCCCCCGGCAGGGCTCCCCCAGACCGCTGCCCGGCTGCGCTGGGCGGGTCCGGCCGTGCCGGTCTCCGTGTCGGTGCGGGCCACGCTGCCGGTGGGACGGCTGATCGTGCGCGGGGTCAGCCTGATCGACGAGCGGACCGGATCCTTCCAGTCGCTGGTCCTCTCCGACCGGGGCCGCTTCCGCCTGGTCCACTCCGGCGACGTCAAGGTCTATGAAAACCTGGACGTCCTCCCCCGCGCCTTCGTTGTCCACCGTGCCCACCCGGTCGGGAGCGAGGAGGAAGCGCTGGCGCAGATGCAGGCCCCCGAGTTCGACCCCTCGCGGGAGATCGTGGTCGAAGGCGGGGCGGGCCTGGAGGCACCACCAGATGGTCCCGAGCCAGCGCGGGTCCTCTCCTACGAACCGGAGCGGGTCGAGATCGAGGTGGATCTGGACCGGCCGGGGTATCTGGTCCTCACCGACGCCAACTACCCCGGCTGGCGGGCCCGGGTGGACGGGGAGAAAGCCGAGATCCTGACCGCCGATCTCCTTTTCCGCGCCGTCTACCTGGAACCCGGACGCCATCACGTCCTCTTCGCCTTCCGCCCGGCGTCAATATGGATCGGAGCCGGCATCAGCCTGATCGCCCTCCTGGCCCTGTGCTGGCTGTGGACGAGGGACCGCCGGCCTCCTCACACCAGCCGGTGAGGTCCCTCCCGCCCCAACTCGCGACCCTCCCCCCTTAACGTCCCCACGGGCCTCAAACCCGCTCCACTAAAGTTTTGGGCACGATGCCCAAAAACTTGCACAGAACGCGAACCGGTGGTATCATCCCCCTACCCCATTCCAGGGAGTGGACGATGGAAACGGTCTGGCTGGGCCTCCGCGAGGGAATCCATCTGCTCGTCGGCGGCGACCCCTACCTATGGCAGATCATCCTCCGCTCGGCCCAGGTGAGCGGCACCGCGCTGGTCATCAGTGCGCTCCTGGGCATCCCCTTCGGCGCCCTCCTGGGCCTGGCCCGCTTCCCCGGCCGCAGGATCGTTCAGGCCTTCGTCTATACGGGGATGGGCCTCCCACCGGTGGTGGTCGGCCTGGCGGTGTACCTGCTGCTTTCGCGGAACGGGATCGTCGGCCCGCTGAACCTGCCCTGGGTGCCGGAACTGTTCACCCCGGACGCGATGGTGCTGGCCCAGGTGATCATCGCCACCCCCCTGGTGATCGGCTTCACGATGGCGGCGGTGGCCGGGGTGGATCCCGACCTGCGCCGTCAGGTGGAGGCGCTGGGCGCGACCCGTCTTCAGACGACGTGGGCCGTCCTGCGGGAGGCCCGGCTGGGCGTGCTGGTCTCCCTCGTCGCCGGCCTGGGCAGCATCCTCTCCGAGGTCGGCGCGGTGATGATGGTCGGCGGCAACATCGAGGGCTCCACCCGCGTCCTCACCACCGCCATCCTTCTGGAGACCCGCCGGGGGAACTTCGACCGTGCCATCGGGCTGGGGTTGGTGTTGCTGGGGCTGTCGTTCCTGATCAACCTGGGGGCGACGCAGTTGCAGGGGAAAGGGAGATGAGGCGGGAAGTGAGAGGCAGAAAGCAAGGAAGCGAGGAAGCGGGGAAGCAAGGAGCATCGCGCTTCACGGATCACGAGACGGTGTACCTGCTGGAGGGAGTGCGGAAGGCCTACGACGGTCGGTGCGTGCTGGACGTCGACCGGCTGGAGGTGCGGCGGGGGGAGATCCTGGCCGTGGTCGGCCCCAGCGGGGCGGGGAAATCCACCCTCCTTCGCCTCCTCAACTTCCTGGAGCCACCCGATGCCGGGACGATCACCTTCCAGGGCCACCGCATCGGCCGCGGACCGGTCCCGCTCCACCTCCGGCGACAGGTGACGACGGTCTTCCAGCGGCCGGTGCTCCTTTCCACAACCGTCGTGGGCAACGTGACTTACGGACTGCGGCTGCGGGGGCTGCGGGACGGCCGGGAGCGGATCCACGCGATGCTGGAGCGGCTCCACCTGGCCCACCTGGCCCGCGCCTCAGCCCGGAAACTGTCCGGCGGGGAGGCCCAGAGGGTCGCCCTAGCCCGCGCCCTGATCCTCTGCCCCGCCGTCCTTCTCCTAGACGAACCCACGGCCAACCTCGACCCCTATAACGTCGCCCTGATCGAGCAGACGGTGCGGGAGATGAACCGGCAACAGGGCACCACCGTCGTCTGGGTGACCCACAACATCTTTCAGGCCCGGCGGCTGGCCCACCGCGTGGCGTTCCTGTTGGAGGGGCGGGTGGTGGAGATCGCCGACACGGAGAGGTTCTTCACCGCCCCCAAAGACCCGCGGACAGGGGCGTTCGTGCGGGGGGAGATGGTGTGGTAGAGGAAGGAAGCGGGGAAGCAGGGAAGCAAGGGAGCAGGGGAAAATGATGCGTGGGAAAACGGTCTTACTCCTCATCACAACGGCGCTTTTGGCGATGGCGGGGTGCGGGAGGACGACACCGACCCCTCCGCCCCGGCTAATTCTAGCGACCACCACCAGCACCTACGATTCAGGGCTGTTGGATTACCTCCTGCCGGCCTTCGAGGAGGAGACCGGCATCAAAGTGGAGGTCGTCGCCGTGGGAACCGGGCAGGCGTTGGAGATGGGCCGCAACGGCGACGCCGACGTCCTTCTGGTGCACGCGCCCGACCAGGAGGAGGCCTTCGTCGGGATGGGGTACGGGGTCGACCGGGAACCGGTGATGTACAACGACTTCGTCATCGTCGGCCCGGAGGAGGACCCGGCAGGCATCGCCGGGATGACGGACGGGGCTGCCGCCTTCGCCCGCATCGCTACGGCGGAGGCCCCCTTCGTCTCCCGGGGGGACAACTCCGGCACCCATATGAAAGAACGGAGAATCTGGCTAGAGGCCGGCATCACCCCCGAGGGCGACTGGTACATCTCCGCCGGGCAGGGGATGGGCGCGGTCCTCACGATGGCGGAGGAACTGGGAGCCTACACCCTCACCGACCGGGGGACCTACCTCTCCCGCCTGGCGGAAGGGTACAGCCTCCCCATTCTAGTGGAAGGCGACCCGCTCCTGTTCAACCCGTACCACGTGATGGCGGTCAACCCGGAGGTCCACCCCACCGTCAACTACGAAGGAGCCAAACGGTTCATCGAGTGGTTGACCTCGCTGGAGACCCAGGAGCGGATCGCCGCTTTCACCCACGCCGCCACCGGGCAGCCGCTGTTCCATCCCGACTCGGAGGCCTGGCGGGCGGCCCATCCCTGACCGACCAGCCTCCCGCAGGCTCTGTAGCCTGCGGGAGGCCCCCTAACCTTCCAGCCCCAGCACCTGGGATGTGGTCAGCCGCTCCACCGTCCGGTCGATCCGGCGGAGCAGGCCGGTGAGCACGGACCCCGGCCCGACTTCGATGAAGCGGCGGACCCCCTGGTCGATCATCCAGCGGATCGAATCGGTCCAGTGGACCGGGGAGGTCAGTTGCCGTCCCAGCACCTCGCGGATCTGGTCGGGGTCCGTCACCGGCCGGGCGGTACCGTTGGCGACGAAGGGGACCTTTGGCGGACGGAACGGGGCCTTCGCCAGCGCACGCCGAAACATCTCGGCCGCCTCGGCCATCAGGGGGGAGTGGGGAGCGATGCTGACCGCCAGCCGGATCACCCGCCGCGCGCCCGCCGCCTTCGCCGCCTCCGCAGCAGCCGAAAGAGCGGTCTCCGTGCCGGAGATGACCACCTGACCAGGGCAGTTGTCGTTGGCGACGCCCACGTACTCCCCGGTCTCCTCCCGCACTTGGGCACAGACCCCTTCCACCTCTTCGACGCCCAGCCCGATCACCGCGACCATCCCACCGGGGCTTCGCTCCCCCGCCTCCCTCATCAGCCGGGCCCGCTCCTGCACCAGCGCCATCCCCTCGTCGAAGGGGAGCGCGTCGGCAGCGACCAGGGCGGCGAACTCCCCCAGGCTGTGCCCGGCCACGCAGGCGACCCCCTCCAGTTGCGGCTCCATCGCCCGCAGCGCAGCGACGCTGGTGGTGAAGACCGCCGGCTGGGTGTAGAGGGTATCGTTCAACCGCTCCGCCGGCCCCTCGAAGCAAAGTTGAGAGAGGAAGAAGCCCAACAGTCGGTCCGCCCGCTCGAAGACCTCCCGCGCCGCCGGGAACCGATCGTAGAGGTCCCGGCCCATCCCGACCTCCTGCGAGCCCTGCCCGGGGAACAACAGCGCCACGCCGGCCATCTCGCCTACCCCACGACCGATTCCCCGCCGTCCACCGGGATCACCGCCCCGCTGATCCAGGTGACCTCCGGGTCGGCCAGGGCGACCAGGACGGTCGCCACGTCCTCCGGGGTGGTGAGCCGCCCGCCGGGATTGCGCCGCTTGGCCTCTTCGACCCACCACTCGTGGCCGGGGATGGCCCGCAGGGCCGGGGTGTCGGTCACGCCGGGCCGCAGCGCGTTGACGGCGATCCCGCGGGGTCCCAACTCCAGCGCCAACTGACGCACGTGGCTTTCCAGCGCCGCCTTGGCCGCCGAGACCGCCCCGTAGGGCACGACCACTCGCACCGCTCCCTCGCTGGAGAGGGTGTAAACCCGGCTGCCGCGCACCAGGAGGTTGCGGTGCACCAGGTCCTGCACCCAGTAGACCAGGCTGTGGGCCATCACCCGCAGGGTCATATCCATCTGCGCTTCCGTCGTCGCCTCCTCCGGGTCGTCGGCGATGAAGGGACGCAACGTGCCGAAGGCCAGGGAGTGGAGCACGAAGTGGATCGCCTTGTGCTCTTCCTCGGCCAGTGTCGCTTCGATCTTATCCAGCACTTTGGCCCGCTTCCGGGCGTCGGCGGCGTTGGTGTTGAAGAAGACGGCCTTCCGCCCGACCGCCTCGATATCGGCGATCACCTGCCTGGCCCGATCGAGGGTGGCCCGGGTGTCCAGATGCACCCCGAAGATGTGCATCCCGGCCCGGGCCAGCGCCCGCGCGGTGGCCGCGCCGAACCCGCTGGAGGCCCCCAGGATCAACGCCCAACGGTCCTTCAGGTCCTCTCTTGCCACGATTCCCTCCTTGACTTTGGCCCCACCACGGAACCCAGAGGAACCCCGTGGTGAAATCGGCGAGATTGAACGGCTTCTGTATTATAACACTTTTGCGAAAGAACGGGTACGAGGGCACGACGTGTCTTCACCCCCACGACCCCCAAAACTTAGAGCGACCTGTCCAGTTGACAGCCCACCTCCTCCATGTTATAACCCCTCGCAGGAGGGTGTATGGGACTGAAGCGGGATGAGAGCGGGCGACTCCACGTTGAATCGCCCTTGATGGGGGAGTCGCTGATGCGGAAGCGGCTCCTGGAGGAGACGGAAGCAGGGGTCCTCTTCCAGCCGCTGCCCGACCTGGCGGTGATCAAACTGGGCGGGCAGTCGATCATCGACCGCGGCCGCTCGGTGGTCCTCCCCCTCCTAGAAGAACTGGTCACCGCGCGGGAGGAGCACGATCTGCTGGTGCTCACCGGCGGCGGGAGCCGATCCCGCCACGCCTACGCGGTCGCGATCGACCTGGGGATGCCGACGGGAGTGCTGGCCAAACTGGGGGCCAGCATCAGCGAGCAGAACGCGCTGATGGTGGCGATCCTCCTGGCCCCGCACGGCGGCGTGAAGATCGGCCACGACGACCTGCCCAAACTCCCCGCCTACCTCCGCCTGGGGGCGATCCCGGTGATGCACGCGATGCCCCCCTACGGCCTGTGGGAGCGCCCCCCCGCCGTCGGCCGGATCCCACCCCACCGAACCGACGTGGGGACGCTGCTCACCGCCGAGGTCCTCGGCGCCCACCGCTGCATCTTGGTCAAGGACGAAAAGGGGCTGTACACCGACGACCCCAAACGGAACCCCTCGGCGGAGTTCATCCCCGAGATCCCGGTGGAGGACCTCATCGGGATGGACCTGCCGGACCTGCCGGTGGAGCGGGCGATGCTGAGGGCGCTGGCGCAGGCCCGGTCGGTGCGGGAGGTGCTCATCATCAACGGGCGCGAACGGGGCACGCTGACGGCGGCGCTGCGAGGAGAGAACCCTGGCACACGGATCTACCGGGAGGGGTGATGGGCCCCTTACTCCTCGTCCACCCCGCGCCCGCAACGGGGGCAGATCGGAGCGACGGCCTCCCCCGACCCGTGGAGGACCGCCCAGGCGTAACCGCAGTGAGGGCAGCGCCACCGCTGCGTCGGGCTCTCCACCTCGCCGATCACCAGCGCTGCTCCCTCGACCAGCGCCCGCGCCACCTTCCGACGGGCGTCGGTCAGGGTACGCTGGAAAGTGGAGCGAGAAACGCCCATCCGCTCCGCCGCCTCGGCCTGGTACAGCCCTTCCACGTCCGCCAGCCGGAGCGCCTCCAGTTCTTCGAAGGAGAGCCAGACCTGCGGCAACTCCGCCAGGGGCCGACCCACCGGTTTGTAGGTCGTCTCCGACGGAACGTATTCGACAGTTCGTTTCTTACGCGGTCGGGGCATTGGACGGAATGTTACGTGATACGTGATCCGTGAGGACTATATCATCGGTGCGAGGTCTCGTCAAGTGGTATGGATCGGGCTAGACGACACGGATATACCGGGGTCGCCAGGGACGGGGCACCTGGCCCGTGAACTGGCCGCCTACCTGGGCTCACGCTACCCCGTTTACGGAGTGACCCGGCATCAGTTGGTATGGGACCCCCGCGTCCCGATGACGGCGAAGAACAGCGCGGCGGCCGTTCACCTGCTGGTGGACAAGCCGGAGCGCAGTTTGATCGACGAGGTCGCCCAATGGGTGGAGGAGCGGGCCATGCCTGAGAGCGAGCCCGGCGTCTGCCTGGCCTGGTCGGTCCCGGAGCAGGTGGTCGCCTTCGGCCGACGCGCTCAGCGGGAGGTCGTAACCCGAAAAGAAGCCCTGGCGCTGGCGGAGGGAGATGGGTTGATCCTTCGGAACCTGAGGGAAAATGGACGGGGGATAATCGGCGCGCTGGCGGCGGTGGGGCTGGCCGCCACCGGGAACGACGGTCGCTTCGTCCTCTACCGCCGCCTGCGCGACCTGAGGGGGCTGGTGTCGGTTGCTTCCCTGCTGAAGGAAGGCGTGGCGCGCGTGCAAGCGGTCACCGGCGAGATACTGACCCAGGGACTGGTGGACACGCGGGGCAAACTCCGCCCCTCCCTGGTCGACGGCCGCCCTGTGTTGTGGGTGGAGCGAATGAACGACCACTGGGTCGCAGTGCGGAAGGACTAAATGTCACCACAGAGGCACAGAGGGCACAGAGATCTTCTCTATTTTCTGAGAATCTCTGTGTTCTCCGTGCCTCTGTGGTGAGATCAAAACGGAGGTACAAGGATGCGGGTCTTCATCACCGGCTGCAAGGGACAGTTGGGACGGGCGCTCTATGCTGCGCTGGAGGGGGAGACGCTGAGCGGCTGCGATCTGCCGGACCTGGACATCACCGACCGGGAGCCGATCACCGCCGCCATCGTTGATTTCCGCCCCGACGTGGTCATCCACGCCGCGGCGTGGACCCACGTGGACGGCTGTGCCCGTGATCCGGAGAAGGCCTACCGGGTCAACGCGCTGGGCACCCAGAACGTGGCCCTGGCCTGCGCCCAGGCCAACGCGGCGATGGTCTACATCAGCACCAACGAGGTCTTCGACGGGGAAGCGACCGAGCCCTATCGGGAGTGGGACCCGATCCGTCCCATCAACCCCTACGGCCGCTCCAAGGCGGCGGGGGAGTGGTTCGTCCGTCACCTCCTCACCCGCTTCTACATCGTCCGCACCGCCTGGCTCTACGCCCCCGGCGGCCGCAACTTCCCCCACCGCATCGTCCAACTGGCCGACGAGCGGGGCGCGCTGCGGGTGGTGACCGACGAGGTGGGCAACCCCACCTACGCGCCGGACCTGGCGACGGCGCTGGCGGCCCTCATCCGCACCGGGGCCTACGGGGTCTATCACTTCACCAACTCCGGCTACTGCTCCCGCTACGACTTCGCCCGCGAGATCCTCCGCCTGACCGGCCGAGAACACGTGCCGGTGGAGCCGATCACCCTGGACCAGTTCCAGCGGGACTCCACCCCGCCCCGCTTCGCGCCGCTGGCCAACACCGCCGGGGCCGCGCTGGGGATCGTCCTGCGGCCGTGGCAGGAGGCACTGGCGGAGTTCCTCAACCAATGACCCAATCACCCAGTCACCCAGTCACCCAGTCACCCAACCACCCAACCACCCACTCCACCCCCTCCCCCCTGGTCACCGTCGTCATCCCCAACTGGAACGGCGCCCACCACCTCCCCGGCTGCCTGGAGAGCCTCCGGCGGCAGACCTTCCGCGACTTCGAGGTCATCGTCGTCGACAACGGCTCCACCGACGGGTCGCTGGACCTCCTGGCGCGGGATTTCCCCGAGGTGCGGGTGCTACCGTTGGGGGAGAACCGAGGTTTCGCTGGCGCGTGCAACGCCGGGATCCGCGCCGCGCGGGGGGAGTACATCGTCCTCCTGAACAACGACACCGAGGCCGACCCCCGGTGGCTGGAGGAGGTTGTCGCCGCCTTCGAGCGCCACCCGGAGGCGGGGATGGTCGCCTCGAAGATGCTCCTCTTCGACCAGCGGGACACCTTCCACACGGCGGGTGACTTCTATCGGGTGGACGGCATCCCCGGCAACCGGGGGGTGTGGCAGAAGGACGAGGGCCAGTACGACGCCGAGGAGTACGTCTTCAGCGCCTGCGGCGG
>CAZOLN010000077.1:10299-12979 GCA_964580565.1 uncultured Anaerolineales bacterium | reverse complement strand
ACCTGCGGCTGGACGTCTGGCTGATGGGCTACATGATGCCGGTGGAGCGGGAGTTCGTCCGCCCGGACTTCTGCTGGCTGGGGACCCAGTTGGGCTGCGTGGAGATGATCCGCTCCGGCGTCACCTGTTTCGGCGACATGTACTACTTTGAGGAAGCCGTCGCCGACGCAACGGCGCAGGTGGGCCTGCGGGCCATCTGTGCCCAGTCGATCCTCAAGTTCCCCACCCCGGACGCCAGCAGTTACGACGAGGGGTTGCGGCTGGCGCAGGACTTCGTCACCCGCTGGAGGGGGCATCACCTGGTCGTCCCCGCCCTGGGCCCTCACGCAGCCTACACCGCCACGCCGGACCTGCTCCAGGAGTGTGCCCGCCTGGCGCGGGAGTACGACGTACCCATCCACATCCACCTGGGGGAGACCAAACAGGAGGTGGAGGACCACCGGGCCCAGTACGGGATGCCGGTGGTGCCGTGGGTGAAGAAGCAGGGGATCTTTGAGGCGAAGGTCACGGCGATGCACTGCGTCCACATCGACGAGGGGGAGATGCGGACGCTGTTGCACCACGGCGTGGGCGTGGCCCACAACCCCTCCAGCAACCTGAAGTTGGCCAGCGGCATCGCGCCGGTGGCCCGAATGCTGGAGTTGGGCCTGGTGGTCGGGATCGGGACCGACGGTCCGGCCAGCAACAACGACCTGGATATGTTCGAGGAGATGCGGCTGGCCGCCCTGCTGGCAAAAGGGGCCACCGGCGATCCGACCGTCCTCCCCGCTCGACAGGCGCTGGCGATGGCGACGATCCTTTCCGCACGGGCCCTCCACATCGACCACCTGACCGGCTCGCTCGAGGTCGGCAAGCGGGCCGACATCGCCGTGGTCGATCTGGAGAGGGTGCACCTCACCCCTCGCTTCCATCGGGATCCGGACAGCATCTACTCGCTCCTGGTCTACGCCGCCAAGAGCAGCGACGTCCGCCACGTCCTCTGCGACGGCCGCTGGCTGATGCGGGACCGGGAGTTGCTCTCGGTGGACGTGGAGGCGCTGCGGGCGGAGGCCGCCAAGGTGGCCCGGAAGATCGACTACTTCCTGATCGAACGGGAAGAGAGCGTGCTGAGGAAACTCCTCGCCATCGGCGAGGTCGCCCGCGAGAAGACCTTCGAGGTCCAGGTCAAGGTCCACCTTATGGACATCTCCCCGATCGAGGGGGCCCTGGAGAGCGGGGAGATCCCCGTCGTCAAGTCCTCCCACCGACGGCAGTACGACACGTATTTCCTCTTCGACGACCCGGATCACAGCCGGTTGCGCTATCGGGAGGATGAGGTTCTGGACGAGGAGGGGGAGGTGGTGGACGTGCTCTACCGGCTCACCCTCACCGGGGAGACCAAGGAGCGGGAGTTCGCCCGGTCGGTCCTCCTCTCCCGTTCCCGCTTCGACGCCCCGGCTACCCGCAGCCTCCGTTTCTACCGGGAGTACTTCAAGCCCAAGGAGGTATGGGAGGTCCACAAGGAGCGTCGCCGCTACCACATCCGTTACGGCGGCACCGACTTCGCGCTCAACCTGGACCGTGTGACCCGTCCGGACCTTCCGGGGTTCTTCCTGGAGGTGAAGAGCCGGACCTGGTCGGCGCAGGACGCCGAGCGGAAGGCGGAACTGATCGGGGAGTTGTTGACCCTCTTTGGGGTGGAGGACCGGCAGTTGGTGCGGCGGGAGTACTTGGAACTGGCGAAAGAGGCGGCGAAGTTGCGGGCGGAGTAGGGCCGCGAGGTGCGAGCGGTGGGTCGGGAACGGCGCGATGGCTAGGCGCGGGTGGTTGTCCTGGCTGCTCCTGCTGGTGATCGGGGTCGGTTGGTGGTGGGCTGGGTGTGCCCCCACGCCGCCGCCGGGCGACCAGGCCGGTGAGACCGAGGCCGCCCATACGATTGAGAACAAGGGATCGGACACGCTGGTCAACCTCGCGCTGGCGTGGGCCGAGGAGTATATGCGGATCCACCCGGAGGTGCGCATCTCGGTCACCGGCGGGGGCTCGGGGACGGGGATCGCGGCGATGATCAACGGCACGGTCGACATCGCCAACGCCTCGCGGAAGATGAAGCCCGAGGAGATCGCCGCCGCCGAGGCCAACGGGATCCACCCGGTGGAGTTCATCGTCGCCCTGGACGCTATCGCCGTCGTCGTCCACCCCTCCAACCCGGTGGACCGTCTGACGCTGCAGCAGATCTCCGACATCTACACGGGCAAGATCACCAACTGGAGCCAGGTGGGCGGGGAGGACCGCCCCATCGTCCTCCTCTCCCGCGAGTCCAACTCCGGCACCTACATGTACTTCCTGGAGCACGTGGTCCGGCTGGGCGACAAGGAAAGCGATCTGTTGTTCTCTCCCGATACGTTGTTGATGCCTTCGTCGGAGGGGATCAGCACCGAGGTGCGCCACAACCCCAACGCCATCGGCTACGACGGGCTGGGCTACGTCACGCCCGATCAGAAGGTCATCGCCGTGGCCCGGGAGCCGGGAGGGCCCTATGTGTTGCCCTCGGTGGAGACGGTCAACGACGGCTCTTACCCCATCTCCCGGCCGCTGTACATGTACACCGCAGGCGAGCCGACAGGGGTGATCAAGGAGTACATCGAATGGATCCTCACCGACGGGCAGGCGTTGGTGCCGGAGTTGGGGTTCGTGCCGATAG
>CAZOLN010000077.1:8468-10199 GCA_964580565.1 uncultured Anaerolineales bacterium | reverse complement strand
TGGACCGAGTTCGCTATCGAATCACTCATCCGGGTGCTGGGCCTCTCCAGCATCGGTTTCGTCCTCCTCATCTTCTTGTTCCTGTTGAAAGAGGGTCTTCCCGCCTTTCTTGAGATCCCGCCGGAGAACCTGCTGGGGACCCGCTGGTATCCGACCTTCGATCTGTTCGGCACGCTGCCGCTGATCCTCGGCTCGCTGCTGGTCACCGCCACGGCCATCTCCATCGCCCTGCCCCTGGGCGTGGCGACCGCCGTCTTCGTGCGGGAGGTGGCTCCAGGGTGGGCGCGCGAACTCCTCAAGCCGATGATCGAGGTCCTGGCCGGGATCCCCTCGGTCGTGCTGGGGTTCTTCGGGATGACGGTGCTGGCCCCTCTGGTGCGGGAGACGCTGGACGCGCCGACCGGGTTGACCGCCTTCACCGGCGGGTTGGTCCTGGCCTATATGGCCCTCCCGACCATCATCAGCGTCGCCGAGGATGCGCTGGACGCGGTGCCGAAGAGTTACCGGGACGCGGGGCTGGCGATGGGCGCGACGCAGTGGCAGACCATCTGGCGGGTGGTCGTGCCCGCCGCCCGCTCCGGCATCCTGACCGCCGTGATGCTGGGGATGGGGCGGGCCATCGGTGAGACGATGGCGGTGATGATGGTGACCGGCAACGCGGCCCGCATGCCGCTCACCCTCGACTCCCTCTTCCGGCCCGTGCGCACGATGACCGCCACCATCGCCGCCGAGATGGGGGAGGTGGCTCGCGGCAGCACCCACTATCACGTCCTCTTCGGCATCGGCATCATCCTGTTCGTCATCACCTTCCTCCTCAACCTGATCGCCGCTGGTGCGATCTTCAAGAAGCGGCGACGGGGAGGGCTGCGATGAACCGGCGGTACCTGGTCCAGCGGATCGGGTTTGCCCTGCTCGGGTTGGCCGCGCTCCTGGTGGTGGTTCCCATCCTCCTGGTGGTCGGCACCATCGTCATCCGCGGCGCGACGGCCGTCAACTGGGAGTTCCTCACCGCGATGCCCAGGGACGGGATGAAGGCTGGAGGGATCCTGCCCGCCATCGTCGGCACGCTGCTTCTGACCCTGGGCACGGCGCTGGCGGCGATCCCGGTGGGCGTGGGGGGCGCGATCTACCTGGCCGAGTACGCCCGCGACACCTGGCTCACCCGCCTCATCCGGCTGGCGATCATCAACCTGGCCGGGATCCCCTCGGTGGTGTACGGGCTGTTCGGACTGGGGCTCTTCGTGCTCTTCCTCCAGTTCGGCACCTCCATCCTCGCCGGGTCGCTCACCCTGGCGATCATGACCCTTCCGGTGATCATCAGCACCGCCGAGGAAGCGCTGCGGGCCGTGCCGACGGAGTTCCGCACCGTGATCCTCAGCCTGGGCGGAACCCGCTGGCAGGCGGTCCGGTACGTGGTGCTTCCTCAGGCGATGCCGGGGATCATCACCGGCGTCATCCTCGGCCTGCTGCGGGCGGCGGGTGAGACGGCCCCCATCCTGTTCACCGTCGCCGCCTTCTACCTGCCCCGCCTGCCCCGTTCCCCCTTCGACCCGACGATGGCCCTCCCCTACCACCTCTACGTCATCAGCACCCAGGTGCCGGGGATGCCGGAGGAGATCCAGTACGGAACCGCCCTGGTGCTCCTGGCCCTGGTCCTCTCGATGAACGTCGTCGCGACCCTCATCCGGAGTTACTACCGGCGGAGGAGGGAGTGGTAAGGGGCAAGGGGCA
>CAZOLN010000077.1:6778-8368 GCA_964580565.1 uncultured Anaerolineales bacterium | reverse complement strand
TGACGTTTGACGCCTGACGTTTGACGCTTGACGAATGAACGACGTAAAGGTCCGCATCGAGAGCCTCACATACTCCTACGGCGACAAGGTGGCGTTGCGGGACGTGACGATGGACATCCCGGCGAACGCCATCACGGTGGTCTTCGGCCCGGCGGGGGGTGGGAAGACGACCCTCCTGCGGCTCATCAACCGGCTCAACGACCTGATCGAGGGGACCCGGATGTCGGGGCGGATCCTGCTGGACGGGAAGGACATCTACGCGCCGGGGACCGACGTCATCGACCTGCGGCGGCGGGTGGGGATGGTCTTCGCCCTGCCGCTCCCGCTCCCGGGGACCATCCGGGAGAACGTCGAGTACGGTCCCCGGCTGGCCGGGGTGCGGGATCCGGCCCGGCTGGAGGAGATCGTGGTCCGCAGCCTCACCCAGGCCGCCCTCTGGGACGAGGTCAAGGACCGGCTGGACACGCCCGCCAGCGCCCTTTCCGGGGGGCAGCAGCAGCGGCTCTGCTTGGCCCGCAGCCTGGCGCTGGAGCCGGAGGTCCTCCTGCTCGACGAGCCGACCTCCGGCCTCGACCCGATCTCCACCGGCCGGATCGAGGAGACCCTGTTCGAACTGAAGCAGCGGTACACCATCGTCCTGGTGCCCCACAGCATCCAGCAGGCCGCCCGCGTCGCCGACTACGCCGCCTTCTTCCTGATGGGGGAGTTGGTCGAATGGCAGCCCGGTGATCTCCTCTTCACCAACCCCCGCGATCGGAGGACGGAGGAGTACATCACGGGACGGTTTGGATGAAGCCGGAAGTAAACGGTGGCTCATGAGACCCAAAATCCAGGTCGAACACCTCTCGTTCTACTACGGCGACAAGCAGGCCCTGTTCGACATCTCGATGGAGATCCGGGAGCGGCAGATCACCGCCCTTATCGGCCCGTCGGGGTGTGGGAAGTCCACCTTCCTGCGCTGCCTCAACCGGATGAACGACACCATCCCGGGCACCCGGTTGGAGGGGCACGTGCTGCTGGACGGGGAGGACATCTACGCCCCCGGCACCGACGTGGTGGACCTGCGGCGGCGGGTCGGAATGGTCTTCCAACGGCCCAACCCGTTCCCCCAGTCCATCTTCGACAACGTGGCCTTCGGCCCGCGTGTGCTGGGGCTGTGCCGGGGGCGGGACGAACTGGAGGAGGTGGTGGAGCGAAGCCTCCGCGACGTGCGGCTGTGGGACGAGGTCAAAGACAACCTGAAGCAGGACGCCCTCAGCCTTTCCCTGGGGCAGCAACAGCGCCTCTGCATCGCCCGCGTCATCGCCGTGCAGCCCGAGGTCATCCTGATGGACGAACCCTGCTCCGCCCTTGACCCCATCGTCACCCTGGGGATCGAAGAACTGATGAAACGGCTGCGGGAACAGTACACCATCGTCATCGTCACCCACAACATGCAGCAGGCGGCGCGGGTGTCGGACTGGACCGGGTTCTTCTGGCTGGGACGGCTGGTGGAGATGGGACCGACGGGCGACGTCTTCACCCGTCCGCAGCAGAAACTGACCGAGGATTACATCACGGGGAGGGCAGGGTAGCAAGACGCAGGACGCA
>CAZOLN010000077.1:0-6678 GCA_964580565.1 uncultured Anaerolineales bacterium | reverse complement strand
GCAAGACGCAGGACGCAGGATGCGGGAAGCAGGGAAGTAAGGGGGAGAGATATGCCACGGGAGGCGTTTGAGAGGGAGTTGCAGCGGTTACAAGGGGAACTGTTGACCCTGGGGGGGATGGTCGAGGAGGCGATCACCGCCTCGGTGGAGAGCCTGCGCCGTCAGGACCTGGAGGCGGCGCGGCAGGTGATCGATAGGGACCGGCGGATCAACGAGCAGCGGTTCGCGATCGAGCGGGACACGTTGATCCTGATCGCCACCCAGCAGCCGATGGCCAGCGACCTCCGGGTCCTCGCCGCGATCCTGGAGATCACCACCGAACTGGAACGGATGGGGGATTACGCCAAGGGGATCGCCAAGATCTGCCTGATGATCGGCAAGGAGCCGTTGCTCAAGCCGCTGATCGACATCCCCCGGATGGCGGAGAAGGCGCGGGACATGCTCCACCGGTCGTTGGATGCCTTCGTGCGGCAGGACGTGGAACTGGCCCGCGCGATTCCGAGGGAAGACGACGAGGTAGACGCCCTCTACCAGCAGATCTATCGGGAACTGATCACCTATATCCTGGCCGACCCGCACAACATCGAGCAGGCGAACTACCTGCTCTGGGCGGCGCACAACCTGGAACGGACCGCCGACCGGGTGACCAACATCTGCGAGCGGGTCGTCTTCACCGTGACCGGCGAGATGACGGAACTGAACGAGGACGAGGGGCGGTCCACTTCGGTCGAAGGACTGTCAGCGTAAAGTGCGACGCACCTCCGAGGTGTGTCGTACTTTAAGCCTCCCTCAGTCCGTTCCCTTTCCTACCGCCGCTTCCAGCACCCCCTGCCCGACCTCCGCCGCCCGTCGGGGCTCCTCGGCGTGCTCCAGAAGGACCACCACCGCGTACCGGGGCGCGTCCCGTGGTGCGATCCCCAGGAACCAGGCGTGGGGCGGCCGATCCTCCCCCGCCACCGCCGTCCCCAAATGCCCCGACACCTCGGGACCGTAGGGCACCCAGGCTCCCAGCAGGGCTCGTGCCGTCTCTGGGGAGAGCACCTGCCGCGCCTCTCCCGTCGGCTCCAGGAGGCGCCATCCGCCCTCCGGCTCCCCTACCTGGAGCGCCAGGCGCGGTGCGGGCATCGTTCCCTCCGCGGCCACCGCCGCCGCCACCCGCGCCATCTGCAGCGGGGAGACGGTCAATCCGCCCTGCCCGATCGCCTCCAGCGCCGGGTCCCGGGGTGACCAAGTTCCGGCCTCGGTGGGCACCTCCAGCGGGGGCGGCTCCAGCAGCCCCCACCGTTCGGCCAGGAGCCGCAGGCCCTCCACCCCCAACTGTTCCCCCAACACCGCGAAGGGGCCAGGGCACGCGGCCCGGTACGCGACGGACATCGTCCCCACCGAGGGGGACTCCCAGAGGCATCCCACCCTCAGATCGTCCACCTGCACCGTGGCCGTGATCGCCGGGGCGAAGTCGTCCAGGGAGACCAGGCCCTGCTCCATCAGCCCGCCCAACACCACCGTCTCCAGGGCCGCCCCCGGCTGGTACAACCCCTGCGTGGCCCGGTTGACCAGCGGCGCGGCCGGGTCCTCCCGCAAGCGGTCCCACTCCTCCTCCAGCCGCGTCGGATCGAAGGTGGGGGCGGAGGCCATCGCCAGGACCTCGCCGGTCCGCGCGTCGAGGAGGACGACCGCTCCCATCCCGTCGGCCAGGGCCGCCGTCGCCTGCCGTTGCAGGTCGGCGTCCAGCGTCAGTTGCACATCCTGCCCCACGGGCGGACGGTGGAGCAGGTTCGCCCAGGCGGCCTCCCAGGCCGACCGGCCCGTCTCCCCCCGCAGGAGGTCGTCGAACGTCGCCTCGACCCCCCCGGTCCCGTGCCGCAGGCTGGCGTAACCCACCACCGGCGCGGCCTCCGGCACCGGGTAGGTCCGGGCGACGATCCCGTGCTCCCCCACCTCCGTCCCTGCCAGCACCCGGCCCTCCCGATCCAGGATCTGCCCGCGGACGATCCGCTGCTCGTACTCCACCCGCCGGGGGTTGTCCTCCCGCGCCACCAGCCAGCCCGCCCGCACGACCGACCAGTAGCCGCAGGTGAGGGCCAGCGCCAGCAATCCGACCCCCAGCGCGGCCGCGACGCGGAGGAGCGGGGTGGGAGATGGGGTGGGACGGGGGGACTCCGCGGCGTCGGAGATGCGGAGCAGAAGGCCCAGAGCAATGAAGGAGGAGAGCAGCGAGGAGCCGCCGTAGGAGAGGAAGGGGAGGGGCACGCCGGCGATGGGGGCCAGTTTGGCGTTGCCGGCCATGATGATCCACGCCTGCACGCCGAGGCCGACGGTGAGGCCGGCCGCCAGGAGCCGCTCGAACGGGCGTGGGCCGCGGGCCGCGGTGCGGAACCCCCGGGCCAGGAGGACGGCGAAGAGGAGGATGACGCCGAGGGAGCCCGCCAGGCCGAACTCCTCGGCGACGGCGGCCAGGACGAAGTCGGTGTGGACGGCGGGGATGTAGGTCGGCCGTCCCAGGCCCAGCCCCTGCCCGAAGAGCCCGCCCGCCCCGAACGCCAGCAGGCTCTGGACGATCTGGAAGGTCCGATCGGCGGCGCCCGGCCAGGGGTCCAGCCAGCCGTCCACCCGCAGCGCCACCCGCCCGGAGCCGAGGTAGCCGATCACCCCCGCTACCAGGAAGAGGACCAGGCCGGCGAGCGCGTACTTCCACTGGCCCGTGGCGAGGTAGAGCATCGCCAGGAAGGTGAAGAAGAAGAGCATCGCCGTGCCCAGGTCCTGCTGCCAGGCCAGGAGCACGAGGGTCAGGCCGAACATCGCCAGGAGGGGGCCCGTGTAGGCGATGCGGAGCCGCCAGGCCAGGCCGGGCGCCGGATCGACCGCCAGCAGCAGGTCGCGGCGCTCCGCCAGGTAGGAGGCCAGGAAGACGACCATCAGGAGTTTGAGCGGCTCGGAGGGCTGGAAGTAGGCCCCGCCGATCCCCAGCCAGAGGCGAGGGCCGAAGCCGGAGGGGTTGACCCCCAGCAGGAGGGTGGCGGCGAGGAGGGCCAGGCCCGCCGTGAGCCAGGTGTACCGGTACCGCCGGAGCCAGCGCAGGTCCTCCCCCAGCCGCACCACCCCCAGCATCGCCAGGGTGGAGAGCAGCAGCCACGTCGTCTGGCGGGGGAGGAAGTTGGGGGCCAGCCGGCCGATGAGGAGCAGCCCCCAGCCGCTCAGGAGCGCCACCACCGGCAGAAGCAGGGGGTCCCGCCGGGGAAGGGCCCGGGCCAGGGTCCGGTGGGCCGTGGCGAAGGCGAGCACCCAGGCCAGGAGGGCCAGCACCACCGACCGGGCCCCCACGCCGACGTTGCAGGCCGCCGGGCAGGTCGGGCAGAGCAGGAGGAGCAGCCCCCCCACGCCGACGAAGAGCCCGGCCGCCAGGAGCAGCCGTCCCTCACGCCGGGTGATCTCCGCCTCGGATCGGTCCATCGCTTCCCTCGCCTAATTCACCGCAGAGACGCGGAGGACGCAGAGTAAAGGCAATTTTACCACAGAGGCACAGAGTGCACAGAGAAATCTTTGGAAAACTCGGAGAAACTCTGTGCCCTCTGCGCCTCTGTGGTTTTCAACCTACCCGGCGCACGCCCAGCCGGAGGGCGTAGCCGTCCACCTTGAACTCGCCCACGTGCATCTCGGGCTCCGGCTCCCCTTCGCGCAGTTCGACGCTGAGGGTCTCGGCGGCGACGTAGTCGTGCCAGGCGGCCACCGCCTCGGCCAGTTCCCCCTCCGCCTGGTACCGGGCGACGATCCGGTCGTCCGGCTCGAAGCCCGCCTCCTTGCGCAGGTTCTGGATGCGGCGGACCACCTCGCGGGCCAGCCCCTCCGCCCGCAGTTCGGGGGTGATGGCCGTGTCGACGGCGGCGGTGACCCCTCGCTCCGAGGCGACGGCCAGCCCCTCCCGCGGCTGCTCCTGCACCAGGACCTCCTCCGGGGCCAGTTCCACCTCCTCGCCTTCGACCTCCAGGCGCAGCGGGAGGCCCGCCCGCAGCCGCCGGACCGCGGCCAGGGGGTCCAGGGCCGCCAGCGCCGCCCGCACCGCCGGGAACCGCTTCCCGAAGCGGGGTCCCAGCACCCTGTTGTCGGGCAGCAGTCGGTAGGTCACCAGTTCGTCCGGGGTCTCCACGAAGACGACCTGTTTGACGTTCAACTCGTCCCGGATCAGGCCGACCATCTCCTCGTCCAGCGACTCCCCCCCCTCCTCCAGGTGGAGCAGCGCCCGCCCCAGCGGCTGGCGGAGTTTGATGTTGGCGCTGTTGCGGGCCGCGTGGCCCAGCGCCACCACCTGTCGGACCAGCGCCATCCGCTCCAGCAGACCCTCGTCCACCATCGCCGGGTCGGCCTGGGGCCAGTCGGCGTGATGGACGCTCTCCGGCGCGTCCGGGTCCACCGAGCGGACCAGGTTCTGGTACATCGTCTCGGTGATGAAGGGGATGAAGGGGGCCAGGAGCCGGACGAGGGTGGTGAGGACGTGGTAGAGGGTGGTGTAGGCCGCGTTCTTGTCCTCGTCCTGCTCGCTCTTCCAGAACCGGCGACGGCTGCGGCGGAGGTACCAGTTGGTCAGGTCATCGATGAAGGGCTCCACCGCCAGCGTCGCGCCGTAGGCGTCGTAATCGTCCATCCGCTCCGTCACCCTGGCGACGACCTGGTTGAGGCGGGCCAGGATCCAGCGGTCCAAAGCGGTCTCAGGATTCGGGTTCAAGGTCTCGGGGGTCCACTGGTCGATGTTGGCGTAGGTGACGAAGAAGACGTAGGCGTTCCAGAGGGGGAGGAGGAACTGGCGGCGGACCTCGTCGGCCTTGCCGTAGCCGAAGAGGAGGTCCTTCTCCGGCTTCTGGCGGCAGTAGAGCCACCGCATCACGTCCACTCCCATCCGGTCGGCCGCCTCGTTGAACTCGATGGCGTTCCCCCACGACTTGTGCATCTCCCGCCCGTCCTCCGCCAGGAGCGTGGCGTAGCCGAAGCAGGTCTTGAACGGCGGAGAGTTGTCCATCACGGTCGCCATCGCCAGGAGCGAGTAGAACCAGTTGCGGAACTGACCGGGGAAGGACTCGGTGATGAAGTCGGCCGGATACCACTGCCGCCAGTAGTCGGGGTTGGTCCGGTACTGGAGGGTGCTGAAACTGACGATCCCCGCGTCCAGCCACGGGTTGCCCACGTCCGGGATGCGTTCCACCTCCGCGCCGCACTGGGAACAGCGGATGCGGACCGCGTCCACCCAGGGCCGGTGGGGGGTGTGGCCCTCGAAGGTCTCCCACCCGGAGACGGCGCGCTCCTTCAGTTCGTGCTCGTCGCCGATCACCTCGAAGTGGCCGCACTGCTTGCACTCCCAGATGGGGAGGGCCAGCCCCCAGTACCGCTTCTTGCTGATCATCCAGTCGTGCATGTTCCGCAGCCAGTCCATCTCCCGGGCGTGGCCGAACTCGGGGATCCAGCGGATCTGATCGACCACGTCCATGATCTGATACCGGAGGCTACGGGCCTTTTCCTCCTCGGTCAGTTCCTCGCGTGGCTTGTCGTACACCGGTCCCATGCTGATGAACCACTCGTCCACCAGCCGGAAGACCAACTCGGTGCCACACCGCCAGCAGACCGGATACCGGTGGGTGTAGTCTTCGACCTTGTAGAGCAGCCCCTTCTCCCGCAGGTTCTCGAACACCCGCTCGGCGCTCTCGGAGACGTGGGTGCCGGTGAGGGGGCCGAACCCCTTGATGAAATACCCCTCCTCGTCCAGCGGGGCGATGGCGGGCAGGCCGTACTCCTTGCTCAGTTGGAAGTCCTCCGCGCCGCACCCGGGGGCGATGTGGACGATGCCGGTGCCCTCCGCCTCGCCCACCTCGTCCCAGAGGATCACCCGGTGCGCCTGGGGACCCCCGGCGGCCTGCTGGGCCTCCAGTTCGTCGAAGGGGCCGTCGTAGGTCCACCCCTCCAGCGCGGTCCCCTTCATCTCCTCCAGCACCTCGTAGGGACCCTTCAACTGGTGGAGGGTGCCCTTGGAGAGGTAGAAGACCTCGTCCCCCTGGCGGACCTTCACGTAGGTCAGTTCCGGCCCCACCGCCGCCGCCACGTTGCTGGTCAGGGTCCAGGGGGTGGTGGTCCAGACCAGCAGGCTCTCCTTCTCCCGCCCCCGCAGCGGGAAGCGGAGGACGACCGAGGGGTGGGTCAGTTCCTGGTACCCTTCGGTGACGATCTCGTGCTGGCTGATGCCGGTGGCGCAGCGGGGGCACCAGGGCATCACGTCGGTCCCCTTGTAGAGCCACCCCCGCTCCCAGCACCGCTTGAGGAAGGTCCAGATCATGTAGTTGTTCTCGTTGGAGAAGGTGAAGTAGGACCCCCCGAGTTCCGGGAGTCCCAGCCGACCGACGATCTGCTCGACGGTGTCGGTCACCGGGCCGTGGGGGCCCTGGACGGTGATGACTTCCTTCGGGTTCTCCACCAGCCGTCGCGCCAGGTCGCGCAGGAAGTCGGGATCGTTCCAGTCCATCCAGTACCCGAGGCGGATGGACTGCTCGGTCTGGACGGCGGCGAAGCGGAGCACCCGCTCCTTGCACTTGCGCACGAACCGGTCGATGCCGTAGTTCTCGATGTCCCGCTTGGACTGGAAGCCCAGTTCCTTTTCGACCTCGACCTCGACCCAGAGGCCCTGGCAGTCGAAGCCGT
>CAZOLN010000076.1:0-13248 GCA_964580565.1 uncultured Anaerolineales bacterium | reverse complement strand
CTCGATCGTCCGCTCCAGTTCGTCGGCCACGGCCCGATAGACCGCGATCGGACGCCCGTAGGGGTCCTCCACCCCGTACGAGCCATCGACCATGTCCGCGAGCAAGTAGATCCGGTCCGCCAGGTCGGGGAAAGCCAGCCGCAGCGCCTCGACGTGGTTGGGGGTCATCCCCAGGACCAGGTCGGCCTCCTCAATCAGCCGCCGCGTCACCGGCTGCGACCGGTGATGCTCCAGCCGGTACCCCCGCTCCGCCATCACCTCCACCGCCGGAGGACTGGCCGGCAACCCCTCCTCGGTCCAGAGGCCCGCGGAGGCGACCTCCCAGTCTCTCCGGAGAGGGTCCCGGGCCAGACGTGCCTGGAGGATCGCCGCCGCCATCGGCGATCGACAGAGGTTCCCGGTACAGACGAAGAGGATCCGCCTCATCGCTCCCCCCTCCGCCGCCTCAGAACCTCGACCAGCGCCAGCAGCCCACCGGACACGACGGACTGCCCGCCCATCAGAAGAGGGATGCCCGCCCCCGCCGCGGCCCGAGCGAACGCCTGCAGGAACGGATCCCCCACCTCCTGCCAGCGGAAGAGATCGGCGGAGAAACGATCGGCCCGAGAGGGCCACGTGCCACGGGCGGCCAGGATCACCCGGTTGTCCATCAGAGCCGCATCGACCAACCCGGAGAGGGTCGAGAAAAACGTGTCCACCCCCACCCGCTCCAGGTGCTCGGCGAGCAAAGAACGCACCTCCCCCCGGCGGAGCCGGCCGCTGGCGATCATCCCCCGCTCCTCGACGAAGAGGCGCACCCAACACTGGGTCGCCTCCTCCAGGGATGCCCACGCGGCCGAGGAGGAGCGGCCGATCACGGCCAGTTGGCTCCCCTCCCGCGCCATCACCTCCAAGACACCCTCGACAATCCCTTTCGGCCAGTCGAGCCTCGCCAGGGCCGCGCGTAGATGGGGCAGCAGGCCGGGATAGGCCCGCGCGATCAACAGATCGGCCGGGGTATCCAGGTCGAACCGGCTGGAGGCGGAAGGGGGGAGCGCCCGCACCGGCAGCCCTCCGTCGTGGGCCAGCGCCCAGGCCAGCCCGTTGTCCCGCTCCTGCCCGGCGATCAGCGGGCAAAACGCCTCCGCCGGGCGAAAGGCGACCCAATCCGAGGAGTGGAGGTTGTTGGTCACAACCATCGAGCGGGCCGCAGCGAAATCGGTGAGGGCCTCCCGCCAATCCGCGGGGAACATCAGAGGAGCCGATCCTCCCCCAGCATACAGCACCGCCTCCAACCGATGGCGGCGGATGACGTCCGCCAGACGGCGCCCAAAGTGGAACGGCTCGCCTGGGGGGTCCAGATCCACCTCCAGGGGCAGGTGGGCCAGCGGCTCGACCCAGCGGGGGTCGTCGGTGGCGACGACGGCCCGACTCGCACACCCCGCCTCCAGCACCGCCTCCAGGAGATCGCGGGCGGCCGCCTCCCGAGCCTGGTGGACCGCCACCTCGGCCGGGCTTGGCCCGCCTCCTCCCACCATCAAAACCAGGACCACCTCACCGCCCATCGACCCCTCGACATATCGGGAGCCCGGCAGGCCGGTCTGCCGGGCTCCCCCCATTCTATGCCATCCCAGGCCCCGTCATACCTGGGGCACGATCAGCCCATAGTTCCCGTCACGACGCCGGTAGACGACGTTGATCTCGCCCTCGTCGGCGTTCAGAAAGACGAAAAACTGATGGCCCAACAACTCCATCTGTTCGATAGCCTCCTCGGGGGTCATCGGGACCATATCGAACCGCTTGATCCGCACCAGGGTTCCCCCCTCCTCCTCCGGCGGAGGAGCAGCCGCCTCCGCACCCGCCCGCTGCCAGCGCTCCTGCCTCCGCTCCTTGTACCGGGAGATCTGACGCCGCATCTTGTCCACCGCCGTATCGATGGCGGAGAAAAGATCGCCAGCCCGCTCCTCCGCCCGCAGGACGGTCCCGCCGACCCAGGCGGTCAACTGGGCCACCTGCCGCTGGTCGCTCGACCGGGTGTTCTCCACCGCCAGATCGACCCGCACCTCCTCCAGGTCTGGGAGATACCGATTCAACTTGGAGACCTTCTTCTCTACATACTTCCGCAAGCGAGGCGTGATCTCCAGATTCCGAGTGTTCAACTGAATATCCATTTCCTTCCTCCGAGATGAGATAAACCCCCTAAGGGGCCCGAGCCAGCGTCAACGCCCAGACCCGGGCGGCACCGGCCTCCCTCAGGGCATCCGCACAGGCCTCCAGCGTGGCCCCCGTGGTACAGACATCGTCCACCACCAGGACCCGGCGGCCGCGGACGTCTCCCGCGCATCGAAACGCACCCAGCACATTTCGCCGCCGCTCCGCCCTGCCGAGTTCCATCTGCGGCCGGGTGTTCCGCACTCGGACGAGGGCCCCCTCGGAAAGCGGCCGCTGGATCCGTCGGGCCAACACGGCGGCCAGGAGCGCCGATTGGTTGTAGCCCCGCTGCCGCCGTCGATGGGGATGGAGCGGAACCGGCACAACCAGATCGACCTCGACATGCTGCTCAAGCCATCCCTCGGCCATCAACGTCCCCAGCGGCTCCGCCAGTCCCCGTCGACCCCGGTACTTCAGTTTGTGGACCGCCACTCGGACGGCGCCTTGGAACAGGAGCACCGAGCGAACCCCGTCGATGCGGAGAGGCTGTTCGGAGCAACGCTTGCAAACAACTCCCTTCTGGAGAGGAACGCCGCACCGTTCGCAGATCGGCCCACGAATGAAAGGGAGTGAGGAAACACATTCTGCACAAAGCCACGTCCCTACGCGCTGGCAGACGAGACACCGAGGGGGAAACAGCAGGTCAAGGACCCAGTGCCTTAGGCGTACGCCAGCGCTAACGGTCCACTCTCCGCCAGGCATCCTGCTTCGTTGTCGGCAACGTAGATGCCCGCCCCGTTCACGGCCCCAACACGTTGCTGCCGCCCAGGATGTTCGAGAGGTTGATCGCCGCCGGACCGAGGATGATGGCGAACAGGGCGGGGAAGATCAAGAGCACGGCGGGGAGCATGATCTTCACCGGGGCCTTCCGTGCCTCCTCTTCGGCCCGCTGCCGCCGTCGCACCCGCATCTGGTCGGACTGGATGCGAAGCACCTTGGCGATGCTGACACCCAACTGCTCGGCCTGGATGATGGCTGCCACAAAGGTGGAGAAGTCCGGCAGGTCCACCGTGTCGGCCATCTCCCGCAGGGCCTCCCGCCGGAGTTTCCCCAGGCGGATCTCCTGGAGCACGCGGGCGAACCCCTCACTCAGTTCGTTGTCCCACTTCTCCACCACCTTGGCCATCGCAGCGTCGAACCCCAGGCCGGCCTCGACGCAGATCGTCAACAGGTCCAGCGCATCGGGCAGGGCCTTCAGAATCTCACGTTTCCGTCGACTGATGCGGGAGCCCAGCCAGAGGACGGGGAGGTAGTGCCCCAGGGCAGCGGTCACGACGATCATCCCCGTCTTCTGCAACGCAGGCGCGTCGCTCTTCGAGGCGAGGAAGATCGCCAACGCCCCCATCAATCCCATGAGGAGATACCGGACGGCGATGAACTCGGCCGGACCGACCCGGTAGATCATCCCCGCCAGTTCCAGGTTGCGTCGGGTCCGCCCGAGCGTCTGTTCGGGCGTGAAGCGGGCGATATATTCAGCCAGTTTCCGCAACCAGGGCCGCAGGACCCGCTCGGAGAACGGCTGAGAGAGCTCGATCTCCTCCAGCGATGGAGGACGCTCCAGCGTGCCCAACTGGGTGAGACGTTCCTCAACCGTGGCCTCCTCCCGCGACCCCAGCAGGCCGACCACGACGAGGATAAGCCCCACAAGGACAGAAAGACTCACCAGAACCAACGCCGCTACGCTCATCCCCACCTCGAGAACATGTGAATCATACCTCAATCTCCACAATCTTACGGATCACGATGTTGCCGATAATGACCCCCATCGCCGCAAGACCCAGGATCGGCCAGCCGCAGGTTCGATCCTCAAGCAGAGGGCGAATGAAGTCAGGATTGATAAAATAGATGAGGACGGCAACCACAACAGGCAGAAAGCTGACGATGTAGCCGGAGTACCGCCCCTGGGCCGTCAGGGCACGGATCTCGCCCTGGATGCGGATTCGCTCACGGATGGTAAAACTGATCGAATCGAGCACCTCCGCCAGGTTACCGCCCACCTCCCGCTGCACGTTCATCGCCGTGATCATCAGATCCAGGTCGTCGGAGGGGACGCGGCGGAGGAGGTTGTTGAGGGCCTCTTCCATACTGAGCCCCAACTGGACCTCACGGACGACCCGCCGGAACTCCTCCGAAGCGGGCGGGGCCATCTCCTCGGCCACCGCCTCCATCGCCTGGAGCACGCTGTAGCCGGCGCGGAGGCCGTTGACCATCATGTTGATGGTATCGCTCAACTGGGAGTTGAAGGCGTTCAAACGGCGTTGTTGGAGGAAGGAGACGTACCATCGAGGGGCGAAGAACCCTACCACGGCCCCTCCCAGCCCAAACAACGGGTTGCGGTGCCCGAGGAAATAGGCCAGGAAGCCGAAGAGGATGATGGAGATCGCTGTGGCCGCGATAAACTCGCCCGCCGTCAGTTTCAGGTTGGCACGGGCCAGTTGGGTGCGGATGTTCTCCGCGAACCCCCTACCGGAGATGGCCCGATCCAGGCGCTCCCCCAGCGGAGAACGCTTGGACGCTCTGGCCGCCTCCCGCCCCTCCGCCTCCACGGTTGGGGCCGTGTACCGCCCGAGGCGCTCCTCCACCTCGGAGCGTCGCCCCCGGATGAACAGATAGACCCCGTAGGCGAAGAAGAGCGCCAGAACAAGGACGGTGACAAGAACTGGAAGGTCCATAACTCACCCTCCGTCCTACATCCGGAACCGTCCGCCAACCCCGAAGATCGTCGGCGGCAGATGGATCCCGGCCGCCTCGATGCGGTCCATAAACTTCGGGCGGATGCCCGTGGGCCGAAGGGAACCGATCACCCGTCCTCCCTCATACCCTGCGAGTTCGAACTTGAAGATGTCGGACATCACGATCACGTTCCCTTCCATCCCCTCGATCTCGCTGATGTTGACCACCTTCCGGCTGCCGTCCCGCATCCGCTCCAACTGGACGATGAGGTCCAGCGCGGAGGCGATCTGCTCGCGGATCGCCCGGTGGGGCAGGTCCATACCGGCCATAAGGATCATGTTCTCCAGACGGGCCAGGGCATCCCGTGGGCTGTTGGCGTGGATCGTCGTCATCGAGCCCTCGTGGCCCGTGTTCATCGCCTGCAGCATGTCGAACGCCTCGGGCCCACGGCACTCACCGACGATGATCCGGTCGGGCCTCATCCGCAGGCTGTTGATGACCAGATCCCGGATCGTCACCTCGCCCCGCCCCTCGATGTTGGGCGGACGGGATTCCAGCGGGACCACGTGCTCCTGCTGCAACTGCAACTCGGCCGCGTTCTCTATGGTGATGATCCGCTCGTCGTTGGGGATGAAGGCGGAGAGCACGTTCAACAGGGTGGTCTTGCCCGTACCCGTGCCTCCGGAGACGATGATGTTCAGTTTGGCCTGGACGCAGGCCTTGAGGAACTCCACCGCCTCGGGCGTGATCGACCCCAGTTCGATCAGCCGCTCCGCCGTGAGGGGGATCTTGAAGAACTTCCGGATGGTGAGCACGGGGCCGATCAGCGAAAGGGGCGGGATGATCGCGTTGACGCGGGAGCCGTCCGGCAGGCGGGCATCCTGATACGGGACGCTCTCATCGATCCGGCGGCCCAGCGGCGCCACGATCCGCTCGATGATCCGCATCAGATGCTCGTCCGACTCAAAAGTAAGGCGCACCCGCTCGATCTTCCCGTTCCGCTCCACATAGATGTTCTTGGGGCCGTTGACCATGATCTCGGTGATCGTCGGATCGCGCAGGAGCGGCTCCAGCGGACCCAGCCCCAAGATCTCGGCGACGATCTGCTCAAACAGCCGTTCTCGCTCGGCCCGACTCAGGACGATCCGCTCCTCCGCCAGGAGCGATTCGTACATCTCACGGATGGTCCGCCGAACCTCCTCCTCGCGGGAGACGTCCATCGTCGGGTCGAGTTCGGCGATCAGTTTGTTCTGAATGCGCGTCTTCAGGTCTTTAAAGGTATCCCGAGCGACGGAAGGAGGCGCCCCCGCCACAGGGACACGGCGCCTCGGCGGGCCCTCCCCCGGCCGCTCGACCTGCTGCTTGGCCTTCTCGATTCTCCGCAGTAATGACATGTCTCAACCCCTTTAGAACACCAGCCACCGCGTTATTGGAGGATCCGTCCCAGCAGACGACGGCTGACCTCGGCTTCCATATCCTCCTCTTCCTCCTCCGAGGCCATCCGTTCCATCCGCTCTAGGACGGCTTGGGCCAGTTGCGCGAAACCTCGGGCAACGGGACCTCCCCGCTCCTCAGCGATCAACGGCACACCCCGGTTGGCCGCCGCGAACCCTCCCCGCTCGTCGAACGGAATGTGCCCGATCGCAGGAGCCAACGCCCGCTCGATCTGATCCACACGCAAACCCGTGCGCCGGTCGGCCGCATTGATCACCAGCGCCACTTTCTCGTCTGGATACCCCAGTTTGCGCGCCAGGTCCAGGAACAGACGGGCCGATTTCACCGCCGGGATCAGGGGATCCAGCACCACCAGGACCAGGGTCGCCTCGTCGAGCAAAGCCAGGCTCACGTCGTCCATCCAACTCCACGTATCGGCGACCACATAGTCGAACTGCTCGAGCATCTTGCCGATAACCGTCCGTATGACCCGCCCGATCCCCTCATCCCCATCCGTCGCCCGCAGGCTTTCGGCCGCCTCCGGGTGGGGAGGGGCCAGGAGAACCTTGACGCCCGTCGGATGGGGGGTCAACACACTGGTCAACAGATCCGCATCCAGTTCCTCGATCCGCCCGGCCAGGTCGGCGAGGCTCCGGTTGGCCTGGAGGTTCAGCATCACCCCCACATCGCCGAACTGGAGGCTGCCGTCGAAGACGGCGACCTTCTTTTCCATCCCCAGCCGCTCCTGCAGGGCGATGGCCAGGTTCACAGCGACCGTGGTGCAGCCGACACCTCCCTTCGGCGCGAAGACGGTGATCAGCCGCCCCCGCCGCGAGGGCCCGCCGGGCCCCCCGACGGCGGGCTCGGCGGTGGGAGGAGGAGCGATCCGCGCCGCCTGGACCTTGCCGATCTCGTAGGCCCGGCGGATGGCGTTCACTAACTCGTCCCCGCTCGGCGGTTTGACCAGGTAATCCCGTGCCCCCGCCGCCATCGCCCGGCGCATGTAGCCCGTCTCCCCCTGCACGGAGAGAATGACGATCTGCGCGGTGGGCACCTCCTGCGCGATCTGCTCGGTAGCGGTGATCCCGTCCATCCCCGGCAGGTTGATGTCCATCAGGACGACGTGGGGACGGGTCTCTTTGGCTAACTGCACCCCCTCTTCCCCCGTACCCGCCGTCGCCACAACCTCGATGTCGGGGTCGAAAGAAAGCAGTTTGCGGAGGTTCTCCCGCGTCTCCGCCACGTCGTCGACGATCAGGACGCGAATCCGCTCCCCAGGCCTTTCCACGGCTGTCGCTCCTCTACCCGGAGGCCGACCCACCCGCTACTCGACCGGCCCTTCTACCCCACCGGAGATCGGAGGGGTGATCCCGTAGGGCAACTTGGGCGGGGCTTCGATGCCATAGGTGTCCATCAAGTATTGAAGCGTCACCGGGTAGGTACCCGGCACCTGTCCTGTCTCCCCACTGCGCCGCAGCACGAGGGTGATACGGACGTTGCTCAAACGAGCGAACTCCAGGATAGCCGCCTCCTGACGCGTCACCGCCAGGGTGAGGGGCTGCTCGGAGGGCGGGGGCGCTCCTTCGCCGGCACCTTCCCCTTCCCCACCTTCCTGCTGCTCCTCACGCCAATCGCCGATGCGCAGAACCACGGCATCCTGAACCGTCAGTTGGGTCACCAGCCGCGGACGCTGACCCTCGCTCGGTGTGATGCTCACCAACCACCCGTTGGGCAACGCCTCCAGCCGCCCCTGAACACCGCTCTTGCACTCCTCGCCCTCCGGAGGCGAGACGCAGGTTTGGTTGTTGGGCAGGATCGTCTGGAACTCCTCGTCCAAGTCCACCAGGGGGAAGGAGAGCAGGACGTCGACGTGATCCCCGGGCCGGAGCGCCCAGGCCACGCTGGAGTACCGAGCGATCGGCAGGGCGTAGGCGACCTTTCCCTCGGGGATCTGCATCGCAGCCGGTCCCCCTGTCGGGAGGAGTTCGCCAGGCTTGGCGATCATGCTCTCCAGGATCGGCATCCCCCGCGGGATAAAGGCGCGGGCGACCTTGCCGATGACGTCCTCCATATCGCGGATCGCCCCCACAGGCACCGCGTCCACCGGCCATTCCTGGATGACGACCGCATCCTCGGTGATGTCCTTGCCCTGGGGAATGTCCTGCACCGAGACCACAAGGGTGACCGTCTCCCCCTGTGGAGGAACCTCTTCACTCGGGGCAGGCTCCGGGGGTTTCGTGAAGATCCGTGGGACCAACAGGACGGCAGCAACGCCAGCGACGATGATGATCAGCCCAATCAGAATCAGCAATCGGCGTCCGCGCATCGTTTCCTCCTTAATCCAGGACTGGATGCCGGGTGTCCTAACAAAATGATACTCGTTTCAGGGGAGAAGTCAAGCCATATTTTTTCTAAAGAACCTCGTGTTATCCTAAAGCAATGCAACCTTAACCCAAGAACCCCCGCTCGGGCGCCGAGGCGTTGCCCCGCCCATACGGTATGCTATAATCCCGTTAGACTAACCGTGAGGAAGCCGATGGACACCCCTCTCTCCACAGTGCGCGATCGGCTGGCCCGGAGCCAACCCAAGCGTCGGCCCCGCTACGCGATCCCCGGCCGGTGGTTCGATCCGGACGGCCCTCCCGCCCGACACGGGGTCCACCCACACCGGTTCTACCTCCGCCGCATCGAGGAGATCCTTGCCCTGCCCCTCCGCCCGCCCCGCACCGGCACCGCTCGGGAATGGTCCCGCCGGGCCGTGGTATACAGCCTCCTGGTGCGGGCGACCACCGCCTTCGACCACGATGGAGACGGGGAGGTGAGGCCGGAGCCGCTGGAGGAAGGGTGGCGGGAGACGGGGACGTTCCTGAAGAGCATCGCCCTCCTCCCCCTGCTCCGCCGACTGGGGTTCAACACCCTCCACCTCCTGCCGATCACCGCCATCGGGCGGCATGGGCGAAAGGGCGACCTGGGGTCGATCTACGCGGTCCGGAATCCCTACCGGCTCGACCCCCTCCTGGCGGAACCGGCGCTGGGGCTGGACGTGGAGACGGAGTTCGCCGCCTTCGTCGAGGCGGCCCACCGGCTGGGGATGCGCGTCGTCGTCGAGTTCGCGCTCCGCACCGCCGCCCTGGACGCCGACTGGGTGGCCGAGCACCCCGAGTGGTTCTACTGGATCCGGGCCGACATCCCCGATCGATCGACGGCAGGGCCCGACAGGGCGGGCTACGGCCCACCCACCTTCTCTCCCGAGGAACTGGAACGGATCAAAGAACAGGTGGCCCGCGGCGACCTAGGCCACCTTCCTCCTCCACCCCACGCCTATCGGGCGATGTTTCTCCCCCCTCCGCCCGCCCACTCGGTGCGCAAGGAGGGGGATCGCTGGATCGGCGTCCTTCCGGATGGAACGCGGGTCCGGATCCCCGGCGCCTTCGCCGACTGGCCCCCGGACGATCCACAACCTCCGTGGACCGACGTCACCTACCTTCGGCTGTACGACCACCCCGATTTCAACTACATCGCCTACAACACGGTCCGGATGTACGATCGACGGCTGTCCCGTCCCGAGAACCGTGTGGAACCGCTCTGGCAGCGGATCACGCAGGTCATCCCATCCTATCAGGAACGGTTCCGCATCGACGGTGCGTTGCTGGATATGGGGCACGCCTTGCCAGGGGACCTGAAGCGCCGTATCGTGGAAGCCGCACGGCGGATCGACCCTGGCTTCGCCTTCTGGTCTGAGACCTTCTCCTACGACGGAGAGATAGCAGAGAAGGGGTACGACGCTGTCGTCGGCAACTATTGGTGGCTGGCCTGGCGCCCCGCCCGCCTGCTCGACGACCTCCTTCGACCGTTGGCGCGGGAGCGGTTTCCCCTCCCCTTTCTCGCCGCGCCGGAGACCCACAACACCCCCCGCGCCGCCGCCCGCCCCGGTGGCCTGAACGCCGCCCGGACGGCCTGGACCCTAGGCTGCCTCCTCCCCGCCATCCCTTTTTGCCACTCCGGCCTGGAACTTGGGGAGACCACGCCGGTCAACACCGGCCTGGACTTCCCCCCTGAGGACCTGGCCCGCTACCCGGCCGAGCGTCTGCCCCTGTTCAGCGTCGCCGCTTACGGATGGGAGAACGAGGCCACCCTGATCGACTGGATCCGGCGGACCCTGGCGATCCGCGCCCACTTCGCGGACCTCGTGACGGATCCCGATCCAGCGACGTTCGATCTGGTGATGTCGGACAACCCCCACGTGTGGGCCGTGGTCCGTCGCAACGAAGAGAAGGGGATCGGCGTAGTGGTCAACACAGACCCGACAGGCAGCCACCCCTTCGCGCTGCAACTCCCGGGAGCCCGCCCCCTCCTGGGCGACCTCCCCACCCCGCAAGGACAACTCCCGCCCGCCGGATGTGCCCTGTTCGACCTCTCGCCCTAGATAGAGGACAGCCCTCCCACTCTGGGAGGGCTGTCGCTTTTTGAAGGCTACCTCCAGTGCCCCGGAGAGGACTCGAACCTCCACGCCCTTACGGGCACAGGCCCTCAACCTGCTGCGTATGCCAATTCCGCCACCGGGGCATCCGGCCCTAATTATAGCCATCCTTTCCCACTTGTCAACCCGTTCCACGCAGGGTACAATCAGACACCACGTTGGGGAGCAAGGGCAATGAAGTCCTATACGGAATACATTACCTTCAACACCCGTCGCCGCCGTGAACTGGTCCACATCACCGACCGCGTGCAGGAAGCGGTGGACAAGAGCGGCATCCGCGAGGGGATGGTCCTCGTCTCGGCGATGCACATCACCGCCGCGGTCTTCGTCAACGACAACGAACCGGGTCTCCATCAGGACATATGGGACTGGCTGGAGGATCTGGCCCCCTACCGTCCCGACTACCGACACCACCGTACTGGGGAGGACAACGGGGACGCCCACCTCAAGTCCCTCTTGATCCACCACCAGGTCATCCTCCCGGTCACCGACGGCCGGTTGGACCTGGGCCCCTGGCAGCGGGTCTTCTACGCCGAGTTCGACGGGCAGCGGCCGAAGCGGATGGTGATCAAGGTGATGGGGGAGTGAGGGGAGCAAGAAGCAAAAAGCAAGAAGCAGGAAGCAAGAGGCAAGAGATAGGAGATAAGGTGTAGGGCGTAGGGGGGTGAAGAATGCGGATTGTGGTGGACGCGATGGGGTCGGATAACCGGCCGGTGCCGGATGTGGCGGGGGCGGTGATGGCGGCCCAGGAGTGGGGGGACGAGATCCTCCTGGTCGGGCCGGAAGAAGTGGTGAAGGCCGAACTGTCTAAGCACGAGACCACAGGGCTTCCTATCACGGTGGTCCACGCCCCTGAGGTGATCGGGATGGACGAGCACACCGACGCGGTCAAGGCCAAGAAGGATTCGTCCATCCGAGTGGGCATGCGGATGGTCAAGGAGGGCCAGGCGGAGGCCTTTGTCTCCGCCGGAAACACCGCCGCCGTCCTGGCCTCGGCTCTCTTCGACCTGGGCCGCATCCGGGGACCGGGTGGCAAAGTACGCCGTCCCGCCCTGGCAACCATCTACCCGGTCGCCGACAACCCCGTCCTCCTCATCGACAACGGTGCGACCACCGACTGCCGGCCGGAGGACCTGGTCCAGTTCGCCCGCATGGGAGCGGCGTATGTGGAAAAGGTCTGGGGCGTCAAGAACCCCCGCGTCGGACTGGTCTCCAACGGGGAGGAGCCGGAGAAGGGGAGCATCCTGGTACGAGAGGCCTACGCCCTGCTCACCGAAAGCGGCCTCAACTTCGTGGGCAACGTGGAGCCCAAGGAGATCACCCGTGGGATGGCCGACATCGCCCTCACCGACGGGTTCACCGGCAACGTGATGCTGAAGACCACGGAGGCCATCGCCTCGTTCCTGCTCCGGTTCCTGAAGCGGGAACTGACCGGCGATGCCCTCAGCAAGGTGGGGCTGATCCTGACGGTGCCGGGATTGGTCGCAGCGTTGCCCGGGCTGGTCCTCCTGATGCCCGCCCTGAAGCGGATCGCCCGGCGGATGGACTACGCCGAGTACGGCGGCGCGCTTCTGATGGGCGTCGACGGCATCGTGATCATCGGTCACGGCCGGTCCAACGCCAAAGCGGTGAAGAACGCCATCCGGCAAGCCCGACGGGCCGTCGAGAACGAAGCGCTGGAAGCCATCCGCGCCGCTGTGTCGTAATACCCAGATACACAAAGGACGCAAAGAACCGATTTCCAGAGAAACTCTGTACCCTCTGTGTCCCTGTGTAGAGAATCGAAGGAGTGACGATGCGAATCGTAGCCAACGAACGGTATATCGAGCGCCGCGCCAAAGCAGGCCGTTACCTCAGCCTGGCCGGCCTGCTCGTCCTGCTGGCCGCCTTTATCTTCTCCTGGATTCAGATCCGGACCCCCACACTGATGCCGCTGGCTCTGGGCGCTGCGCTGGCGGTGGGGGTCCTTCTCTCCTTCATCGGTGGATACTACACAGAACGGTTCGGCGGCCCCACGGCCCACCATAAGGGAGTGCGGGAGGCCCTCAAGGGGCTGGACAACCGGTACATCCTTTTCCAGTACACCCTTCCGGCACCCCACGCGCTCCTGGGGCCGGGCGGCTTCACCGTCTTCGCGGTCCGTTCCCAACCTGGGGAGATCACCTACGCCGATGGAAAATGGAGCCACCACCAGCGGGGGAAGTTCTTCCGCGAACTGGCCGGGCAGGAACGGCTGGGGAGGCCCGAACTGGACGCCGAGGCGCAGGTCGAACGGATGAAGCAGTACCTGAAGAAACACCTGCCAGACGTCGAAGTGCCGGTGCAGGGCGTGGTGCTTTTCATCAACCCCGACACGCGGCTAGAGATCGAAGATCCCCCCGTGCCGGTCTTCTACGGCAAGAAGATCAAATCCTGGCTGCGGGGTCCGGGGGCGGGGAAGACCCTGCCAGCAGAGGTGCGCCAGCGGCTGG
>CAZOLN010000075.1:0-13266 GCA_964580565.1 uncultured Anaerolineales bacterium | reverse complement strand
GCAAGGATAGTATCCCTGGGATGCCCCACCATGACAAATATTATACGAGGAGGTATGGGATGTTCGACCACTCCACCTACCTCTCCCCGTTCACCTGGCGGTACGGCTCCGAGGAGATGCGCCGGATCTGGAGCGAGGTCCACCGGCGCAGGCTCTGGCGGCGCATCTGGGTGGCGCTGGCGCGGGCGCAGCAGGAGGCCGGGCTGGTCACCCCCGAGCAGGTGGCCGACCTGGAGGCCCATCAGGAGGAGATCGACCTGGAGCGGGCGGCCCAACTGGAGGCCGAACTCCGCCACGACCTGATGGCCGAACTGCGGACCTTCGCCGAGCAGTGTCCCCTCGGTGGGCCGATCCTCCACTTGGGGGCCACCAGCGAGGACGTCAAGGACAACGCCGACGTGCTGCGCGTCCGGGAGTCGCTGGACCTCATCCGCCGGCGGCTGACCGACCTGCTCCTGGCCCTCGCCGACCGCATCGAGGAGACGGCCGACCTGGCCTGCATCGGCTACACCCACCTCCAGCCGGCCGAGCCGACCACCGTAGGCTACCGGCTGGCTCAGTACGGCCAGGACCTGTTGGCCGACCTAGAGGCGGTGGACCGGCTGCGGGCGTCGCTGCGGGGGAAGGGGTTTAAAGGGGCCGTGGGGACCTCCGCCGCCTATGCCCAACTGCTCCAGGGGACCGGCTGGACCCCCGCCGACCTGGAGCGGCGGGTGATGGACCACCTGGGCCTGGAGCCCTTCCCGGTCGCCACCCAGGTGGCCCCGCGCAAGCAGGAGTGGCGGGTGTTGACCGTGCTGGCAGGGATCGCGCAGAGCCTCCACCGGTTCGGGTTTGACCTGCGACTGCTCCAATCCCCGCCCCTCGGCGAGTGGAGCGAGCCCTTCGGGCGGGCCCAGGTCGGCTCCAGCGCGATGCCCTTCAAGCGCAACCCCATCAACGCCGAGAACATCTGCTCCCTGGCCCGGTACGTGGCCGCGCTGCCCGCGGTGGCCTGGGAGAACGCGGCGGGGTCGCTCCTGGAGCGCACCCTGGACGACTCGGCCAACCGGCGGCTGATCCTCCCCGGCGCGTTCCTGGCGGCCGACGAGATGCTCCTCCGCGCCGCGCGGCTGGTGCGGGGGCTGGTGTTGGATGGAGACGCCATCGCCCGTAACCTGGACGCCTACGGCACCTTCGCCGCCACCGAGCGGCTGCTGATGGAGTTGGTCAAGGCCGGGGCGGACCGGCAGGCGATGCACGAGGTGCTGCGGGTCCACTCGATGGCTGCCTGGGAATCGGTGCGGGCGGGCCAGCCCAACCCCCTGCCCGATCTCCTGGCCTCCGACCCGCGCCTCACCGCCTACCTCCCGCCGGACCGCATCCGCGGGTTGCTGGACGCCACCGGCTACGTGGGCGACGCGCCCGACCGGGCCCGCGCGCTGGCCCAGGAGATCCGGCGGCGGTGTGGAGGAACGAGGGGTGGGGGGTAAACCCCACCCTCCCGCCGGTAGGGACGCGGGGCCCTGCGCCCCTACCGGCGATGCCCTGATGGAAATGAGGTCCAAAACGATCCTCCGCCTGCTCCTCTTCTACCTACTCCTCCTGACGGCCTGCGCCCCGCCGCCGACGCTCCACGTCCCCACCCCCGACACCCCCACCCCCCGGCCTGCGCCGACCCTTCCACCGCCCACCGCCACCCTCACGCCGTCGCCCCAACCCTCCCCGTCCCCCTCCTCCACGCCGTCCCCCGTTCCCCCATCGCCCACCGTCACCCGGCAGCCGACGGCGACTCCGCCGCCCCCCACGGCCACGCCGCCTCTTCCGCCCCCCGTCGCCGTCTGGGAGGGGGAGGTCACGCTGAACACCTACGGCTGGGAGCAGGCCCTGGTCCCTACCGCCCCCGACGACCCCATCTACCCCTACCCCCGCCTGGACTTCGACGCGGTCGGCCCACCGGCCCCCCGCACCTACCGCGCCGTCTTCGTCCAGAACGAGTACGTCCAACTGGTGGTGGTGCCCGACCTGGGTGGGCGGATCCTCCGCTGGACCGACCGGACCACCGGCCGGCAACTCCTCTACGCCAACCCGGTGGTCAAACCGACCCGTTGGGGCTACCGCGGCTGGTGGTTCGCCACCGGTGGGATCGAATGGGCCTTCCCCACCGAGGAGCACGGCCTGAACGAGTACCGGCCCTGGGCCTACCAACTCCTCCGGAACGGGGTGCGCGTCTGGGATACCGACGACCGGACCGGGTTGACCGTCGAGGTGACGGTCCAGGTGGACCCGGGGACCGCCCGTGTCCGCGTCACCCCCCGCATCACCAACTCTACCTCGGAAACACATCAATTCCAGTTCTGGGCCAACGGGATGCTCACCCTCTCCGACCTCAACGCCCCCTCGCCCGACCTCACCTTCGTCCTGCCGACCTCGGAGGTCATCGTCCACTCCACCGGCGACCCCTCCCTCCCCGGCCCCGGCGGCACGATGGCCTGGCCGGTCCACGACGGGCGGGACTTCAGCCGCTACGCGGAGTGGCGGTCGTGGCTGGGGGTCTTCGCGCCGGGGGCGGCGGACGCGGGCTTCGCCGGGGCCTACGACCTGGGGGCCGACCAGGGGATCGTCCGCACCGCGCCGACGTGGGTGCGCGGGGTCAAGTTGTTCTGCCCGGGCGGCCTCGACCCCGGCCTGTGGACCGACGACGGGAGCCGGTACGTCGAGTTGTGGGGTGGGCTGACCCCCACCTTCTGGGACTACGCCACGTTGGGGCCGGGGGAGAGCGTCGGCTGGACCGAGACCTGGTACGCCCTGAGCGGGATGGGCGGGTTCACCTGGGCCAACGCCGAGGGCGCGGTCCGGCTGACGCCGACAGGGGACGGGGTGGAGGTCGCCGTGGAGACGGTCCGCCCCCTCAAGGCGACCGTCGTGCTGTATCAGAGCGGGGTGGAGGCAGCCCGCTGGGAGGCCGACGTCGGCCCGGGCTGCCCCTTCCGCGCCACGTGGGGGCCCGGCGAGGGCCCGTGGGAGGTGGAGGTGCTGGAAGGAGGAGAGACCCTCCTCCGAGCAGGGCGGTGATGTAACCACGGAGGCACAGGGGGCACGGAGTTCTCTCTAACAGAGATTCCTCTGTGCCCTCCGTGCCTCTGTGGTGCTATTTCTTCCCCTCCAACGGCGTGGCGGGCATCGCCGTCGCCATCAGCACCGCCGCCGCCAGCGCCATCGCCGCGCCGAAGTAGAAGGGGGCCGAGGGGCCGAACCCCGACCAGGCTCCGATCCCCTGCCACAGCACCCCCGCGATCACCGAGGCGGGGAAGTCCAGGATGCCCAGCACCGCGTTGTAGGTGCCGTAGGCGGTCCCCCGCAGGTGGACCGGCACGATGTCGGCCACCATCGCTTTGGTGGTGCCGTAGGCCAGGCCGTAGTAGATCCCGTAGAGGGCGTAGAGGAGCCAGACCTGCCAGCCGGTGCGGGCCAGGGCCACCCCCAGGTAGATGGCGGCGTAGACCAGCCATCCCCCGATGATGATCCGCCGCCGTCCGATCCGGTCGGAGAGGGAGCCTGCGGGGGTGGAGACGAGGGCGTAGACCGCGTTGAAGGTGGCCAGCATCCCCAGCACGCCGACGACGCTCAGGCCGCGCTCCTGGGCCCGGAGGATCAGGAAGGCGTCGGAGGAGTTGCCCAGGTCGAACAGGCCGACGATCAGCATGAAGATGGCGAACCGTCGGCCCAGCCCTCGGAAGGAGATGCGGGGACGCTCGCGGACCGCCTTCACCGGCACGTCCTGTGCGCCCAGGGCCAGGGAGAGCACGGCCAGGAAGGCCGGGACCAGGCTGATGAGGACCACCACCTGGAAGGTGGCGCGGCTCAGGTGGGCCGCTCCCCTCTGGGCCGCCCAGACCACCGCCAGCGCGATCAGGATCCCCAGGACCGCCCCGCCGGTGTCGGCCGCCCGGTGGAAGCCGAAGGCCAGCCCCCGATGCTCCTCGGAGATGGAATCGGCCACCAGCGCGTCCCGGGGGGCGGTGCGGATCCCCTTGCCCACCCGGTCCGCCCAGCGCACCCCGGCCACCATCCCCCACGAGTTGGCGAAGTAGAAGAACGGTTTGGAGAAGGCGGAGAGGGCGTAGCCCCCGACCGCCAGCCACTTGCGGGCGCGGAGCCGGTCGGACAGCCAGCCGGAAAAGACCTTCAAGAGGCTCGCCGTCGCCTCGGCGATCCCCTCGATCAGGCCGATGATGTTGGTCTTCACCCCCAGCACGTTGGAGAGGAAGAGGGGGAGGATGTTCAGGACCATCTCGCTGGAGATGTCCATGAAGAAACTGGTCAGGCTCACCGCCCAGATGTTGCGGGGCAGGGAGCGGAGGGAGAGTCGGGTTTTGGGTTTGGATGTGGTCATTGCACTCACCTCGATAGGATGCAGGATGCAGGATGCAGGGTTAGGAGGTGGAACTCTGGAGGGTGTGCTGGCACCAGGCGTAGAGGGCGTCGTAGATGGCGAAGCCGTGGGCGAGCCGCTCTTCGTCCGGGAGGCCCAGGTAGTGGAAGCCCTCGGCGATGGCCCGCAGCCCCGGCGACTGGGGGGTGAAGTCCCGATCGGCGGTGTCGGCGCCGTGGACGATGTCCGCCAGCAGCCGCAGGGCCGGGTCGTCCAGGTTGAACTCCTCGACGAGGACCTCGAAGGTGCACTTCCCCTCCCGATGGTCGTACTTTCCCTTCCCCCGGGCGTCGTAGGAGATCGCTCCCTCCCGCTCGGCGACCTCCAGCACCTGGTCGGGAGGCGCGAAGAGCAACTCGGCATCGGGATCGATGAACCGCTTGATCAGCCAGGGACAGGCCACGCGGTCCACTTTCACGTTCTCACGGGTAACCCACTTCATCTCGTTTCTCCTTTCAAAGTAGATTCACCACAGAGGCACGGAGGACACAGAGTATCTCTAAAATGATGAGACCTCCGTGCCCTCCGTGCCTCTGTGGTTTACTCCTCTGTGGTTCACCCCTCCCCCACCCACGGCGAAGAGGGCGGCGGCGACGGCCAGCAACCCGCCCACCAGGCCGAAGGTGGGGCCGTATCCCCACGCGCTCACCGCCAGGCCAGCCAGCATCGGCCCGCTGGCGTGACCCACATCCATCACGCTGCTGAGCATCCCCAGGGAGCCGCCGGTGGCCTCCTTGGGACTCAGTTCGGAGATCAGCGCGGCCGTGGAGGCGGTCACCGCGGCCATCCCCAGGCCGAAGAGGCCGATCAGGGCAGCGATGGCCGCCCAGCCAGCGACGTACCCCATCGCCGCCGTCGCCCCCGCCCCCACGAGCAGGCCGAGGAAGATCGGCCGCCTCCGCCCCCATCGGTCGGAGAGCCGCCCCATCCAGGGCCGGGCCACCGCCAGCACCGCCACCTGGAGGGTGAAGAGCGGGCCGATGGCCCGGGGCTCCCACCCCAGCCCGCGCAGGTAGAGCGGCAGGAAGGTCTCCACCGCGCCGTAGGCGAAATACTGGGCCGCCTCCATCCCGCTGGTGAGCAATAGTTCGTTCCACCGCAGGGGCGCCGAGGCCGCAGAGGTCCTCGGAATTCTTCCTGCGTTCTCCGCGGTCGGTCCCCCCTCCCGACGGACGTGGGGCAGGCGGGTGCCCGCCAGTAAGGCCAGCAGGCCTGCCACGCCGCAGCCCAGGTACACCCAGCGGAAGTCGTCACCGAAGATGAGGAGCCCCCCTACGGTGGGGGCCATCAGCCGCCCGACCAGCGTCGCGCTGGCGTACCACCCCATCCGCTCGCCCCGCCCCTCTTGGAACGTGTCGGCCACGGCGGCCAGCGCCACCGGCCCCAGGATCGCCGTCGCCAGCCCGTGGTAGATCCGAACCAGCACCAGGTGCCAGGGAGCGCGCACCAGCAGGTAGAGGAACGGGGCGGAGGCGAAGATGAGGAGGCTGAGCCGGATCACCCGCCAGCGCCCCCACCGGTCGGAGAGGAGGCCGGCAGGGAGGCTCACCACGACGCCGGTGACGGTGCTGGCGGCGGCGATGAAGCCCAGCGTCCGCTCCTCCACCCCCAGGCTGCGGATGAAGAGCGGGAGGGCCGGGTTCTTGCTCATCGTGGAGGAGAAGATGGCCAGCCCGCCCATCAGGCAGAGCCATAGAAATGGGGAGAGGCGGGGGCGGCGGTTCATATCTCTTTCTCCAGCACCTCGGAGGCCAGTTCGGCGATGCGGATGCGCGCCTCTTCCAGCAGAGCCCGCCCGGCAGGGGTGGCGGTGTAGTACTTTCGAACCCGTCCCCCCTCCACGCGCCGCTCGCTGACGAGGTACCCCGCCCTCTCCATCTGATGGAGGATGGGGTAGAGCGTGCCCGGACTGACGGAGTAGCCGTGTCGGGCCAGTTCCTCCATCAGCCACAGCCCGTAAACCGGCCTCTGGGTGGCGTGGTAAAGGATGTGGAAGCGGATGAACCCCAGGAAAAGCGATCGTAGCATCGGTCTGCCTTGTTATCGAATTTCGATATAATTATACGTCCTTCCTGAGAAAGCGCAAATTGCCCGACCGCCGAGCGTGTCGTTATCCGTCCTTTGTACGATATAACTATCATAGGGAAAGCCTCTCTTCGAGAGCCTTTGGCAAGGAGGTGCGAAAATGGTCAGAAGAGGTGTGAGCGTCGTTTTGATCGTCGCGGTCCTTTTGATCTCGGTGGGGACGGCCTTTGCGCAGGGAGAGGAGCCGTTGCCCCCGTGTGCGGGGGAGAACGTCTCCGGCACGGTCGTGGATGTGGACGAGGCGACGGGGCTGGTGACGCTCCAGACAGGGGAAGGGCTCTGTACAGTCACGCTTGCGGAGGGAGCGGTCGATCATCCGATCGCCAACCTCCTGGGAGCCTTCTTCGGCGATGTGAGCATCGACGACCTGGTCGAGGCCCTGGAGACGGTGCAGGGGTGCGCTGTCGAGCAGGAGGGGGTCTGGCTGTGGAGCCCGTGCGACGTGGAAGGGGCGGTATCGGTGCGGGTGACCGGCGAGGAGGATGGGGCGTTCGTCGCTGAGACGGAGGATGGGATGGAGATCACCTTGATGGTGGAAGAGCCCGATGCTGCCGAAGCGCTGGCCGATGCCCTGGAGACCCTCATCGTCGATCTGCGGTTGGACGGAGAGGGTAACGTGGTCCAGGTCGGCGAGGAGATCGCGGCCTACCACGAGGAGGGGATCGGCTTCGGCGTGCTGGTCAAGCTGTATGCGATGGCCGCTGCCCTGCCCGACGTCACCGTCGACGACTTGGTCGCGGCGTTCCAATCCGGAATGGGGCTGGGGGAGATGTTCCACGAATACGGTCGCCCCTCCGCGATGGGCGTCGGACACGCCTTGGGGAGGGGCCACCGGGATGACGACCGCCCCGGCCCGCCGGAGCACGCCGGTCGACCGGAGGGGGAAGACCACCCCGGGCAGGGCCACGGATGGGGACGGACGGATCATCCGGGCCAGGGGCACGGATGGGGACGGACGGACCATCCAGGCCAAGGGCAGGGACGAGATAAGTAAGGAGCAGGGATCACAGAAAGAACCCCGGCGGTTTCCGCCGGGGTTCTTTCGTTCCAGGGCATCGGCGCTGGGGACTATTCCTCCAGGGTGATCATCACGCTGGTGCCTTCATCCCCACTGCTGATCATCAGGCTCACCGTGCGGCTGTCCTTGCTCCAGCTCTGCATCACCATTGTGCCGAGGTCGTTCTCCTCCGTCAGCGTCCATCCCTCCGCCGGCATCTGGTCCTTGTAGAACTCGACCACGACCGACATCTCGTCGGGGGTGGAGAAAGTGATCATCCCGGCCATGAAGGCCATGTCCTGAGCGTCGGGGTAAGCCGGGATGTCCTCCGGTAGCCCGGAGGGCGCGCCCTCGGGCGGCTCGATGGTGATCGGTTGGTTGACGTCGTACACCTCGTAGATGTATTGCCCTTCGCCCTGTTCCCCGTCCTGCGTGCCCGTCCACTCGAGGACGAAGCGAACGACGAAGTTGGGCAGGCCGGCCTCGTCGGAGACCCAGACCTCCGATTTCACGTCGGAGACCTCGCCTTCGGAAAAGGCCATTGCCTCCAGGGGGGACAGGTGGAGAACGTAGTGGCGGGTGGATATGCCGTTGATCGTCTCTTTGCCTACGTATTCCTTGTTCTCTTCAAAATACGAGGCCGGGTCGACGTCCAGGCCCATCCCGAACTCGTCGGCGAGTTGCTCCGGATCCTCCTGCGTCTGGATGCACGTCCCGTCGAAGCACGTCCAGGCCGTGTCGCCGATCTGGACCCACTCTACCGCCTCTTCATCCTGGGAGATCACGTACCGCCGGGCGGGCGGATCCCGCGTCTCCTCCTGCTCGACGACGAAGACCTGGGGCTCCCCACCCTCGGGGGTCCACTGCCAGGTGATCCGGGCGCGGTAACTATCGAGGTTGGTGAGAGCGTCTGCGGAAACCTCTGGCTCTTCCTCCTCGGTGGTCGGTGGTTCTGTGGGGGCTTCGGTCGCTTCGGCGGTTTCTTCAGTGGTGCCTTCCGCCGGTGGCTCTGTCGTGCCTCCGATGCCGCCCAGGGAGCAGGCCAGCGAGGCCAACAGCAAGAGCGCACCGATTGCCCATATATACCGCTTCTTCATTTTTCTTCCACTCCTTCCTTTCCTTATGATCGCCGGACGTTGTCCCGTTCCGGCGCTCCCCAGTCTAACACGGAAAGGTGAGATTGGCAAGATGCCGCTGTTGCGCAGCCACGGAGAAAATGCTACAATGTGAGGCGACATGAGGCACAGGGGAGCAGCATTCAGCCTGATCCTGCTCGCCGTGCTGGTTTTCGCCGGATGCCGGACGTCTTCCACTCCTGCGACGCCTACCTTTTCCTCCCCGCAGCCCTCTCCACTCCCATCCCCGACCTGGCCTGGCGAGGAGGAGGAGGCGAAATACGCCCGGCTAAGGGAGCGGATGGTGATCGAGACAATCCAGGCCCGAGGGATCACCGACGAGCGCGTCCTGGAGGCGATGCGCACCGTCCCCCGCCACCTCTTCGTGCCCGAGGAGGAGCGGGAGTACGCCTACGGGGACTACCCTCTCCCCATCGGCTTCGGTCAGACCATCTCCCAGCCCTACATCGTCGCCCTGATGACCGAACTCCTGGAACTCAAGCCGGGGGACAAGGTGCTGGAGGTGGGCACGGGGTCCGGCTACCAGGCCGCCGTCCTGGCCTCGATCCCGGGCGTGGAGGTGTACTCCATCGAGATCATCCCCGAACTGGCCCAGAGCGCCAAGGAGCGGCTGGAACGGCTCGGCTACCGGGTCCACTGCAAGCAGGGGGACGGCTACTACGGCTGGCCGGAGCACGCCCCCTTCGACGCCATCATCGTCACCGCGGCCCCCGACCACGTGCCGCCGCCGCTGATCGACCAACTGGCCGAGGGCGGCCGGATGGTCATCCCGGTCGGCCCCCCCGGCGGGTACCAGACGCTGTGGAAGTTCGTCAAAGAGGAGGGGGGCGAACTGAAGGCGTACAATATGGGCGGCGTGGCCTTCGTGCCCCTCACCGGGCCGGGGATGGAGGAGCACCGGCACGAGGGCGGGATGGAATGGCCCACCCCGTGAGCCGGGCCCCCAGGTAACAGGCCGCCCCGATCACCAGGACCGCCCCCAAGCCCCACGACAGGGCCGTCAGCGCGGCCAGCACCGAGGCCACCACCGAGATGGCCCCGTTGACGCCCCACGCCCACGGCACCAGGCCGGGGTCCTCCTCCTGCAGGCGGGTCAGCAGGGCCGGGAAGGGGATCCCCATCAGGAGGCCCAGCGGAGCCAGCCCGATCACCGTCGCTGCCAGCCGACCCCACAGCGGCAGGCCCAGCAGCGGCCTGAGGCCCTCCCATCCCACCAGTCGGTAGGCCAGCACCAAAGCCACCAGGACCGCCGTCGCGCGGGCCGGGCGCACTCTCGCCGACAGCAGGCTCCCCAGGCCGGAGAAGAGCAGCAGCGTGCCCAGCACCGTCGCCATCGCGTAGGCGGGCTGGCCCAGGAGGAGGATGAACCGCTGCAGGAGGGGGATCTCTACGAACAGGTAGGCCACCCCCAGGAACCCGAAGGGGAGCAGCCGGGAAAGCCCACTCCTCCGCCGCAGGGCCAGTCGGCCCGATCGCACTCCGACCAGTGGCAGGAGGACCAGCAGGACGGCGGCCGCCGTCGCCACGATCAGCAGCCCCACGATCACCAGGTATCCCGCTCCCCCGAACGGCTGCCAGACGTGCCCGGCCATCGCCAGCACCTCCCCTACCTGCCCCCATCGGAAGAAGTGGCCGAAGAACGGCCGGTCGTCGGTGGGGGGAGAGACGTCGTAGGGGTAGGCGGCGAGCCAGGCTCCCCGGTCCTCCGCCTCCAAGAGGCCGACGAAGGCCCGATAGTAGTCGGGGGAGGGGAGCACGTTGAACCGGTTGACCTCGTCGGGCCGGATGTCGGGTGCGTAGGCCAGGTCGAAGGAGCGGTCGGCGGCGAACCGGCGGATCTGTTCCAGTTCCTGGGGGGTGAACGGCCCCCGCCGGGCCAGGATCAGCACCTGGTTGTAACTGCGCACCGCGACCAGGCTCCGCGCCGGGTCCTCCCCGACCCGCTCCAGCGCCGCGGTCGCCAACCCGAAGGCCCGCAGCGATTCGGAGGGGGGCGTCTGTAGCCAGCGGACGATCACCAGCAGCCCACCCCTTTCCAGCCGCTCCAGCGCCGCCGCAAATCCCTCCACCGTCTCCCGGTAGTTCTCCGCCAGGCTGTAGGCCCCGGAGGTGACCGGATGGTACGTGGCGGGAAGGGAGAACAGGATCACGTCGTAGCGGGGGCCGGACCGCGCCAGGTAGGAGCGGCCCTCCTCGATGGCGAGGTCCACCCGGGGGTGGTCGTACGGGACCGCCGTCCATTCGGCCTGAAGGCGGACGGCGTGGACGACCAGCGGGTTGGGCTCCACCGCCACCACCCGCTCCGCCCCCTCCGCCAGCGCCACCCACAGGTCGAACCCGCCCCGTGGGTCGATCACCAGCGCTTGCGCGCCGGGCCGGAGCCGGTAGGGGAGCGCGGTCAGGAGGCAGTCGGTGAGCGGGGCGAGGTCGGCGGGATCGCGCAGGCGGGTGATGGGGCTGAGGTCGTCCCCGTCCACGAACAGCCCCCGCTGGGGTGGCGGTGCGCCGATGCAGGTGAACCCTTGCCCCGGCAGGCTGCGGATGGGGGTCGCCTCCACCACGTCCACCCGCGAGAAGCCGTTCCACCCCCGGAAGACCAGCCGGGCGTCGGGGTAGCGAAGGGCGTAGGAGAGGCCTTTGTAGGGGGACAGGTGGATCTCCAGAAAGGCAGGGGGGTTGAACGCGCCCAGGAGGAAGAACAGGGTGGCACCGAGGGCGATGATTCGCCCCGCGGCCCTGCGGGCGAAGGCCAGACCGGCGAGGGCGGCCAACGCCCCAGCGAGGAGGACCACACCCTCGGCCCCCACCGCCGCCGGAGCGGTCACCGCCAGGAGACACCCGGCGGCGGAGCCGACCAGGTTGGCAGCGTAGGTCCGACCGATCCCCTCCGGCTGCGCCATCAGCAGGAGCCCCACCGCCGTCCCAGCGCAGAGGAAGGGGACCGACAGCGCCAGGTAGTGAAGGGCCAGGATGGCCCATTGGGCGGGGTCGAGGAAGACGCGGTAGGAGTCGAACGGGACCTGCTGGGTCAGCGCGTAGGAGCCCACCGCCGTCAGCGCGAACCCCCAGGAGAGGGCGGGCAGCGGCCGGGTCGGACGGCGGGCCAGGCCGGGGACCAGGCTGAGAAGAACCCCGCTGGCCCCGAAACCCAGCAGCGCCAGGCTGACCGTCATAAAGGCGAAGTGGTAGAACTGGGAGACAGCGAAGATCCGGGTCAGGTTGACCTCGAAGGCCAGCGTCGCAGCGGAGAGGAGGAACAGACCGATCTCGTGCATCGGATTTTATGGTGTGGACGGCAACGTAGGTGTGCAATTAATTGCACACCTACGTTGCCGTCGTCCACAGACTCACCGTCTCAATGTGGTAGGTCTGCGGGAACATATCGACGGGCTGCACCTCCACCAGCCGGTAGCCTGCCTCGGTGAGGTAGCGGCCGTCGCGGGCCAGGGTGGCGGGGTCGCAGGAGACGTAGACGATGCGACCGGGCGCGGCGGCGATCAGCGCGTCCACCGTCTCCCGCTCCAGGCCGGTGCGGGGTGGATCCACCACCGCCGCGTCCAGCGGCTCCTCCAGGTCGGGGAGCACCGCCGCCACGGGCCCCTCCGCCACCTCGACGTTCTCCATCCCCGCCGTGTTCTCCAGCAGATCCTCCACCGCCGCCGGATCCCACTCCACACCGATCACCAGCCCGGCCCGTTCCGCCAGCGGAAGGGTGAACAGCCCCACCCCGCAGTAGCCGTCCAATACCACCTCATCGCCCTGCGGGTCCAGATACCCCATCACCAGGCGGACCAGTTGTTCCGCCTGGCCCGTGTTGACCTGGAAGAAAGAGGGGGCGGAGATGCGGTAGGTATGATCGGCCACCACCTCGGTCAGGTAGTTCCGGCCGACCAGGTTGGCGTACCGACCGTCGGAGAGGAGCAGGACGCATGAGACGGTCATATCGGTCGTTAGAGAAGGGGGTTCGTCGTCCTCCATCTCGAAGATCACCATCCGGTCGCCCGTGGCGGTTCCCGCCCGGAGGGTCATGCTCTCCAGCCCGGGGAAGTCCAAATCGAGGGCATCGTAGAGATCGGCGAGGAGGGGGTGGAGGATGAGGCAGGTGTCCACCGGGACGACCCGGTGGCTGGCGGCGACGCGGAACCCCAACCCTCCCTCGGGGGAGGGGTGGAAGCGGGCCTGGTTGCGGTAGGCCCAGCCGGTGGGGTCGGGAAGGGTCGGACGGACCGGCGGGTCGGTCAGGTGGCCGATGCGGATCAGTTGGTCGGCGACGATCTCGGCCTTGAGGCGGAGTTGGGCTTCGTAGGCGATGTGCTGCCACTGGCATCCGCCGCACCCCTCGGAGCCGAAGTAGGGGCAGGGAGGGGAAACCCGGTCGGGGGAGGGCTCCAACACCTCCAGGAGCCGGGCGTGGGCGTATCGCCCTCGGTCGTCCACCAGTTCCACCCGCACCGTCTCGCCGGGCAGCGCGTAGGGGACGAAGATCACTTTCCCTTCGTATCGTCCCAGCGCGCTCCCGCCGTGGGCCATTCCCGTCAGTTCGAGGGTCAACTCTGTCATTGGGCCTCCCGCTCCATTGTACCATCCGCAGGAGGTGGGGACAAGGGGGCATCCTGCGCTGATCGCTGTAGCAA
>CAZOLN010000074.1:6577-13368 GCA_964580565.1 uncultured Anaerolineales bacterium | reverse complement strand
AGGCAAGAGGCAGGGCGCAGGGTGCAAGGTACAAGGCGCGCAAGGGGTAAGTAAGGAGGAAGGAGCGATGGACTTCGAATTGAGCGAGGAACACCGAATGATCCGCCGGATGGTGCGCGAGTTCGCCGAAAAGGAAATCGCCCCCCGGGCCGAGGAGATCGACGCCACCGACACCTTCCCCGAGGACCTGTTCCGCCGGATGGGGGAACTGGGGATCCTCGGCCTCCCCTTCCCGGAGGAGTACGGGGGCTCCGGCTGCGACTATCTCAGCCTGGTCATCGCCCTGGAGGAGATCGCCCGCGTCTCCGGCTCGATGGCCATCACGTTGGACGCCCACACCTCCCTCTGCTGCGAGCCGATCTATCTCTTCGGCACCGAGGAGCAGAAGCGGAAGTACCTGGTGCCGCTTGCCCGCGGGGAGAAGATCGGCGCCTTCGGCCTCACCGAGCCACAGGCCGGCTCCGACGCCGGGGCCACCCGCACCCGCGCCGTCCGCGACGGCGACCACTGGGTCATCAACGGCCAGAAGTGCTTCATCACCAACGGCTCCATCGCCGACGTGGTCGTCATCACCGCCAAGACCGACCCGGAGAAAGGGACCCGGGGGATCTCCGCCTTCATCGTCGAGAAGGGGACCCCCGGTTTCCGGCCGGGGCGGGACGAGAAGAAGATGGGCCTGAAGGGTTCGATTACCTCGGAGTTATTCTTTGAGGACTGCCGGATCCCGGCGGAGAACCTGCTGGGCAGGGAGAACGAGGGGTTCAAGCAGTTCCTGCAGACGCTGGACGCCGGGCGGGTGGCGATCTCGGCGATGGCCCTGGGGCTGGCCCAGGGGGCCTACGAGCGAGCACTGGCCTACGCCAAGGAGCGAGCCCAGTTCGGCCAGCCCATCGCCAACTTCCAGGCCATCCAGTGGATGCTGGCCGACTCCGCCACGGAGATCGAGGCCGCCCGGCTGATGGTCTACCGGGCCGCCTGGCTCCGCGAGAAGGGGGTCCGCTTCACCAAAGAGGCCGCGATGGCCAAACTGTTCACCACCGAGATGTCGGAGCGGGTCTGCCGACGGGCCATCCAGATCCACGGCGGCTACGGGTACATCCGGGAGTACGAGGTGGAGCGGATGTACCGGGACCAGCGGCTGTGCGCCATCGGCGAGGGGACCAACGAGATCCAGCGTCTCGTCATCGCCCGCCACATCCTGCGGGATTGAGAGCAAAACCACAGAGACGCAGAGGGCACAGAGGAAATCTATTTTCGAGAGAGCTCTGTGCCCTCTGTGTCTCTGTGGTGAAAAGACCTATCGAGCAACTTCCTGGCCGGTCTCGGGGTCCAGCGAGAGGCTCCCCAGCCGGATCGCGTCCACACCGTCGAGGGTGGCGGCTGGGGTCCGCAGGCGGACCGTGCGGGCGCGGGGGTCGATCTCCTCAACCACGCCGAGGGCCAGGGCGAACCCCTCGACGTCCTCCAGCGCCACCAACTGGCCGGGCCGGAAGGTCGGCGCGGGGAAGACGGCCATCCGGCCCCAGGGGACCTCCAGCAGACCGGCTCCCTCGAAGTAGCGGCGGAACATCTCCGCCCGGTGGGCGCGCCGCGTGGCGACGTCGCGGCGCCGAACCGCGGACGAGATCGGCAGGTCCACCACCCGCGTCCTCCGAGAGCGGCGCAGGGGAAGCAGCATGTACTCCAGTTCGGCCCCCCGCTGAAGGGCGTAGACCACCGTCGGCCGGATCAGTTCCACCTTGGCCTGCTTCAGCACCCCGCCCGCCTGCGCCCGGTCCACCAGCCCGGTGGTGTCCACCACGATCGCCGTCGCGCCGAGGTCGCGGGCGCGGCGGACCAGTTTGTAGAGGCCGATGACCGTGGAGAGGAGGTGGCCCCTGGGGGAACAATCGCCGATGAAGACCCGGTGGCGGGGACCAGCGGGGGGGAAACCCTCCTCCCCCGGCCGGTGCACCACCAGGGTCATCGTCGTCGGGGGGCCTAGAGAGGACTGCCCCACGTCGCCGTCGACGAAGGCCACCCGCTCGTGGAACCGGCACAGCCGGCAGTAGAGGTAGCGGGCGAAGGTGGACTTGCCGGTGTCGGTCGCGCCGATGACCATCAGGGGACCGGAGAGGCCCTCCAGCGTGAGCCGCTCCCACGCCGGCGGAACCTGGATGTCGGGGAGGCAGATCGACGGTTCTCGCTCGGTCGTCATAGACATCGGCATTTGGATGAAATACCACAGAGGCACAGAGGACACAGAGGGGGGCTTTTTTCAAAAAACTCTGTGTACTCTGTGCCTCTGTGGTGAGATCCAACGGTCGATATAAGGCGCCCCCGGTGGGACTCGAACCCACAACCGCCGGATTAGAAGTCCGATGCGCTGTCCTGTTGCGCTACGGGGGCGCGCGCCTCAATTGTAAAACGGCTGAGGGGGGATGTCAAGGAGGCCGATCGCCCTCACTCGCGGGGCAGGAGAGCGCTGGCAACGACCGTGGCGAGGAGGAAGAGGACAGCCGATCCGAGGAAGGTAGCCCGGTAGCCGAAGGCCACGGAGATGGCCGTGCCGATCATCGGGGCGACGGCGTTGGCGCCGGATACGACGGTCGCGTCGAGCCCGTAGACGGCCCCCTGGTGGCCCTCCGGGGCCAGCGCGGCGAGGGTAGCGCTGATGGCCGCAAGCACCCCGCCCATCGCCAGCCCCGTGACCGCCTGGAGGGCGGTCAGTTGCTCGACGTCGCGGACCAGGAACTGGAGGGTGTAGAGGCCACACAGGGCCAGAGCGCAGGTCAGGAGGACCCGCCTTCGGCCGATACGGTCGGCCAGCCGCCCCAGGGTCAGCGCGCCCACCGCCCCGCCCGCGGCGTTCGCCATCCGTACCACGCCGGTGAGCGTGGCCGTGAGGGCGGTCGGGGCCAGTTGCTCGACGAAGTAGGGCAGGATCGGGCCCAGGAGCCGACCGGCCATCCGCATCATCAACCGGATGCCAAACGCGCTCAAAAGCGGGCGTTGCGCGAGGACCGGCCCCAGGCTCTCCCGCAGGGCCGCCCAGCCGCGTCGGGAGGGCCCTTCCACCGGCCGGAAATCCTCCCGCACGAAGAGCGCCACCAGCGTGCCGCCGGTGAAGAGCAGCCCGGCGGTGGTCAGGAAGGCGGCGCGGAACCCCACCGTGTCGGTGATCACACCCCCCACCACCGGCCCGACGGCCGCGCCGGTATAGATCCCCATCTGGAGGATGCCCAGGGCGTACCCGCTTCGCTCCCTGGGGGCGGTGCTGGCCACCAGGGTCGTCGCCGCGGTCACGGTGCCGGTGAGCATCCCCTGGAGGGCGCGCAGGAGGGCCAGTTGCTGCACGGAGCGGGCGAACCCCATCATGCCGATAAGGACCGCCCCGGCGAACATCGCCCGCTCCACCATCAGTTTCCGCCCATACCGATCGGCGAGGGTCCCCCAGATGGGAGCCATCACCGCCATCGCCACCGCGTGGGCGGAGAAGACCACCCCCGACCAAAAGGCGGCGGCATCGGGGTCGACCACCCCCAGTTCCCGTACGTAGAGGGGCAGGATCGGGATGACCACCGTGAAGCCGACGATGGAGGTCAGCTCGGCGAACCAGACGATCCAGAGGGTGCGACGCCAGGAGGTGTTCTGGGGTCGGGGTTCAGAGTTCGAATTTTGAGGTTCAGGGTTCGACATTTGACGGCTCACGCAATACGTTCCAGGTTCCAGGTTGCAGGTTTCAAATGTTGCACGGCGGCCAGGGCCAGGAAGAAGACGAAGGCCAGGTCGATCAAGAAGAAGGAATGGTCCACCAGGCCGTGGGCCAGGAGGTCCGCCATCCCGCCCATCAGCCCCAGCGCCAGGGCCCGGTCGTCGGGATCGCGCAGCCGCCGCAGGGGGAGGGCAGCCCGCCAGAAGGCGACCTGCAGCCAGATCCCCACCGCCGCGCCGAACACGCCCAACCGCACCCAATGGTCGAGGAGCCAGTTGTGCGGATGGGAGAGATCCGGCTCCTGCCAGGCGTCGGGGAGGATGTACCGGCCCCGGTACTGGTACAGGAAGTTGTCCAGCCCCACCCCCAGCCAGAAGTGGTCGCGGATCATCGACACCGTGGCCTGCCAGAGTTTCAACCGGAAGAAGGCGGTGCCCCGTTGGAGGTCGAACAGGGAGGCGAAGCGGGGCAGCCGCAGGAGCGGCACCATCGCCAGCCCCGCCGCCGCCACCGCCGCCAGCGTCGCCCACAGCCACCGCCCCCCGGCCAGGAGGCCGATGGTGATCAGGGAGGCCGGGACCCCCAGGAGCAGCGCGCCTTTGGAGAAACTGAGCAGGATCGCCGCGCCCACCGGCAGACCGGCCAGCCCGTAGGCCCACCGGCGACGGCGGTGACGGGCGAAGAGGGCGACCGCCACCAGCACCGGCAGCACCCGCCCCAGGTACAGCCCCACGTTGTTCGGGGAGCCGAAGACGGACCGGAGCCGGGGCAGTCCCCCCTCGGCGGTGATCAGGTTGACCCCCAAGGCGTACTGCACCAGGCCGATCAGGGCCACCGCCAACCCACCGGCGACGAAGAAATCGATCACCCGCCAGAGGTCCTTGCGCCCCAACCGGGCGGTGCGCAGCATCAGGTAAAAGGCGGCCGGCTCCAGGATCACCAACCGCAACTCCCGCCACGCCACCCGCTTGAAGTCGGCGAAGAAGGGGGAGAGGAAGGAGAGAAGGACTAGAGAAAGGACAGCGAGGTCCAGGGCGCTGCGCGTTGCGGGTCGCGGGTTGCGAGGGGTGTGTTCTCGCGGTTCGTAACTCGCAATCCGCCGGATCCCCCAGGAAGCGAGGCTCATCAGCGTGACGATCTCCGCCATCGAGAAGGCCTTGGAGAAGACCCGCCAGGGGAAGGCGTAGAAGGGGGCCAGGCCGGCGATGAGGGCCAGCCCCAGGTCGAGCCGTAACAGGATTAGGACGAACAGGGCCAGGCCGGAGAGGACGGTCAGCAGGAACCAGGGGGAGTAGTAGAAGAGACCAGCGGCGGCGAGGGTGGCAGCGATCCCGACCCCGTCCCCCAGCCGACGAAAGGCGTTGCTCCCCTCCAGTCCCCAGGTCATCCAGGTGGAGGCCCAGAGGAGCCCGGCGGTGAGCAGGGTCGTCAGGACCTGCCAGCCCTCGGAGAGGCGGCCCCACGCAGCGGCGGCGGCCCGGCCCAGCGCACCCCACCGCACCCGTCGGCCGGCCCACACCATCCCCGCCAGGCCAGCCAGCCCCAGGACAACCAGGCCCGCCAGCGACCGGCGGTAGACGGTCTCGTCGGGGTGGTAGGCGACGGACCAGCCTACCAGCGGCCACTGGTCCCACCCCCGCTCGGCGACCACCTCGGCGACGTGGGGGCCGGGGTCGAGTCCCTCGGCGACGGGGAGGGTGACCACCTGGGGCTGGTAGTCGGGGGAGGTGAGGACGAGATAGGCCCGGCCGGCCTCGTCCTGGGGGAGCGCGTTGGCCGGTTGGCCGTCGATGGTGACGTAGAAGTAGGCCCGGTAGTGGCCCCGCCGCACCCGCAGGCCGAAGTCGGTCCCCCAGAAGGGGATCACGACCCGCTCCCCGCCCTCCTGGCTGGGGTCGGCCCCCAGGTCGGAGAACTCCCAATCCCCCTCCCAGCGGGCGACGCCGGAGGAGGGGGTGTAGGCACCCGGGTAGTTGGTCGGCTCGGCGTGGGCCAGGGTGGAGAGGGCGTGGAAGACGGGCCGCGGCGTGCCGTCGGGCCCCACGGCGGCGAAGCCCCAGTGGCCGCGGGCGTCCGGCACCCCGGAGGGATGGGCCGCCCGGGTGGGGTCCGGCTGCAGGTGGGCCCAGCACATCGCGCCCATCCACGGCCACTCCCGCCGCGCCCGCTCCACCGCCCCGGCGGCGTAGGCGGCCTGGGTCGCCTCGTCCACCTGCCCCCAGATGGAGGGGACGTCGTCCCAATCGGGCGGGAGGCTGTTCCAGCCGAAGTGGGAGGCCCAGATCGGCTTGGCACCGTCCCCCTGAGCGACCATCTCCTCCCGCAGGAGGACGGCGCGGGAGAAGTTCAGCACGGCCTCGTCCACCCTCCGGTCGTCGGGGCCCATGTCGAAGCCGTAGGGCTGGACGGAGAGGATGTCGAAGTAAGGAGCGGCCCCGGCGGCGTAGAGGCCGCGGAGGAAGCGGACCTCGGAGAGGTTCTCCGGCCCCGTCTCGACGGTGGGGGCCAGGCTTCCCAGGAGGATACGGGCGTCGGGATCGACCGCGCGGATCGCTTCAGCGGTCTTCTGCAGGAGTTCGGCGTAGGCGGCCGGGTTGGGGAGGTCGCCCCAGCCGTCGGCGAGGTTGGGGTTGTGCCAGATCTGGTAGTCGTCGATCCGATCGCCGTAGCGGGCGGCGAAGGCGCGGGCGAAGCGGGCGAAGTCGTCCGCGGGCGGCGGGGTACCGGCCCAATCCGGCGCGGTCTCCAGCACCCCGATGATCCGCAGGCCCTTCTCAGCAGCCGCTTCTACGATACCATCCCACGGCCCCCACTCGTACTCGCCCGGCGTCGGTTCGATCTGCGCCCAGGGGAAGGACTGCCGAACCCAGGTGAAGCCTCCCTCGGCAACCAGGTCCAGCGCCCAATCCCGCTGCTCTCCCGAATACTGCTCCAGCGACACGTTGATGCAGAAGGGGGAGACGTCCGCCCCGGGGATCGGCTCCGGCAGCCCTGGGGGAATGCCCCGCAGCGCAGCGCGGTGGTTGGCGGCAAGAGCGACCCCTGCCAGGAGGGAGACAAGAAGCAGGAGGCAAGAGGCAAGGAAGCAGGAAGCAGG
>CAZOLN010000074.1:0-6477 GCA_964580565.1 uncultured Anaerolineales bacterium | reverse complement strand
CCCCTGTCCCCTTATCCCTTTGTCCTCTCATTCGCCGCCTCCGGTCCAGCGGACGGTGGTGATCGAGCCGTCGTCGGTGACGCGCCGGACCTGGCCGTCCAGCGTGATCAGGTAGAGGTCGCCGCGGTAGACCGCCATCAGCCGCCCCCCGGCGGGGTCCCACGCCACGGCCGGGTACTCCAGCCCCGGCTCGCGGGGATCGGTCGGGAACAACAGCCGCCGGTCCGACCCGTCCCGGTCCATCACGTAGAGGTCGTAGGTGCTGGTCTGGGAGGTGTACGGGATGCGGGCCCGGCCGAAGAGGATCCAGTTCCCGTCGGGCGAGAAGGTCGGTGCGGCCCACATCCCGACCTCGGAGGCCAGTTCGGCCGTCAGGGGCGGGGTGGATTCCACCGACCCGCCTTCATACGTAGCCGGCACCCCCAGGGCGTAGAGGTCGAACACAGGGCTGTCTTCGGGACTCTCCCCCGCCAGGGAGGGGCCGTGGACGACGGTGAGGATGAGATCGCCCTCCGGCGACCAGGCGAGGGAGGGGACCCAGGCCCACGGGCCGCGGGTACGGTAGGGCGGAAACTGGATCAGGGGAGTGGTCTCGCCCGCGAAGAGATCGACCACCCCGACCTCCTCGGCCCGGGCGTAGGCCATCAGGTCCTCCCCCGGCCCCCAGGCGAAGGTCGTCCCCCACCACCCGTAGGTGCCCCCCGCGGAGGGGAAGAGCACACGACGGCGGCCCAGCAGCAGGCCGTCGGTGGGCCGGGGGATGGCGATGTAGAGGTCGTTGGCCGCCTCCCAGCCGGGTGCGGCCTCCCGGACCTCGCCGGTGGAGAAGCCGATGTGCTCCCCGTCCGGCGCCCAGCCGGCCCAGAGGACGTTCTCCGCGCTCAGGCGGATCGGCTCGGCGTCGGCGGTGACGGTGTCCACCATCCACAGCGTGTTCAGCGTGTCCGTCTCCGTCGCGGCGCGGGTGAACAGGAGCCAGCGCCCGTCGGGGGAGAGGTCGAACACCCGGCCGTCGAGGTCGCTGCTGGCGGTCAACCGGCGACGGTTGCCCGTGTCGGCCCGCATCACCCAGGCGTTGTGGCCGGAGAGGTAGGCAACGGTCCCGGTGATGGGCACGGCGACCACCTCCTCCCGGGCCCCGATGAGGATCACCTCGTTCTGGGGCTCCTGGACGGTGACCCGTTGCACCACCCGCCGCTCCACCTCGACGCCGTCCTCCAGGGTGATGGCGTAGGTGATCTCCTCGATCCCGTTGACCCCGGCGCGCAGCAACCGCGTCTCGCCGACCGGTACCGTCGCGTCGCGGACCGTCTCCCGGCCGTAGGGGATGATCCGCTGCTCCGTCTCGGTACGCACCTCGACCCGGATCACGCGGACGGTGAGGCCGTCGGTGAGGAAGGTGTTCTCCGGCGGGGATACCCGGTCGTCCTCGTCGAGGCGCACCCCGGCCTCGATCAGCAGATCCCGCACCGTCTCGGCGTCGGTGGTCAGGGTGCGGGTCTCGCCGTCGGCGATCAGGGTGACGGTGATGGGGCCGAGCGGAGTGCAGGCCACCAGCAGCAGGAGCAAGCCGATGAGAACCCGCCTATAGGACTTACGCAGTCTCACCACAGAGGCACAGAGAGCACAGAGGAACTCCGAAAATGAAAAACTTGGAGAAACTCCGTGTCCTCGGTGTCTCCGTGGTGATCCATCCACGGAACTGCGCAACTCCTGTCGCTTAGCAAAGATGTGAGGGGTCGCCACAGCCTTATGCTTCCTCCAGCGGACAGGTCCCGACCTCGGCGAGCAGCCGGGCCAGTTCGGCCATCGGCTCCTCCTCGCCCACGGCGGCGGTCCACACCTCCCCGTTCTCCCCAACCAGTTCCACGACCCACTCGGTGTGGGAGGATGAGGGGCTGTCCTGCCAGACCTGGCGGCGGCGACGGATCGAGCGGACCTGGTCCAGCGGCACGCGGACGGTGCGGGTCCGCTGGGGGAAGAGGTAATCCCGTTCGATCCGATACTCCCCCGCCTCGCAGTCCACCAGGACCCGCCGTCGGGTCGGGAGGAAACGGACGAGTAACGCGGTCACGCCGATCAGCAGGACGGCGGCGGTGAGGGCGATGAAGAGCCGGGTGCCGCCGCGCCAGGGGCCGATGAGGGCGGCGACGACGACGAAGGCCCCCCACATCCCGCCGATGATCACCAGCGGCGCGCTGCGGGCCTCCGCCACCAGCCGACGGGCGGTGTGCTCCTGGATCGCGTAGTTCCCAAGGATGCGCGCTTTCTCGGCCACCTTCACCTCCCCTCAGACCGTGCGGGCAACCGGACGGTGAACCGGCTCCCCAGGCCGACGACGCTCTCGACGGTGATCTCCCCCCCGTGGCGTCGGACCACCTCGCGGGCGATGGGCAACCCCAGGCCTACGCCCCCCTTGCGACGGGACTTGTCCGCCCGGTAGAACCGCTCGAAGATCCGCTCCAGGTCCTCCGGGGGAATCCCCTCCCCCGTGTCGGTCACAGAGACCTCGACCCATCCGTCCACCCGCCGACCGGTCACCTCGACCCGACCGTCGCGGGTGTGGCGGATGGCGTTGTCCAGCAGGTTGATGAAGACCTGGGTCAGCCAGTCGGCATCTCCCGTGACCACCAATCCCTCTGGGGCGGAGAGGATCAACCGGTCGCCCGCGGCCTCCGCCTGGGGCGTCAGCCGTTCGACGCATCGGGCCAACAGTTCGCCCACGTCCACCGGCACACGGGCCATCTCCACCTGATCGGCGTCGAAGCGGGCCAGGTAGAGCAGTTCCTCCACCATCCGGCGCATCCGTTCCGCTTCCTCGTGGATGATGCGGGCGGCCCGCTGCACCGCCTCCGGCTCCGACGCCGTGCCGTCCATGATCGCCTGGGAGAACCCCTGGATCGAGGTCAAGGGCGTCTTCAGTTCGTGGGAGACGTTGGCGATGAAGTCCCGCTGGACCTGCTGGGTCGCCGCCACCCGGTCGGCCATGAAGTTGAAGGCCCGGGCCAGGTCCTGGACCTCCCGGGGGCCGGAGACGGGGGCCCGCTGGGAGAGGTCGCCCTGGGCGATGGCCCCGGCCGCGGCCGCGACCCGGCGGAGGGGACGGGCGACGGAGCGGGCCATCAGCCAGGCCAGGAGGACGGAGAGGACCAGGGCGACGGCCCCGGCCTCCAGGAGCGGCGGCAGGAGGTTCTCCGCGAACCAGGCCACCACCGCCAACCGGTTCTGCGGGGAGGCAAGGACGGCGAACTGGAGATGCCCCTCCGGCGTAGGGACGACCTGACCCACGAACGTCCAGCGCTCCCCGGTCGGGGCCCGGAAGGTTCCCCGAATTCGGCCTCGGATAACCGGCGTGCGAAGGGTTTCTTCCAGCCGCTCCCCTTCCCACGCCCCCTCGCTGTCGAACCGGATGGTGCCCCCCTCGTCCACCAGCAGGGTGCGGACGTTGTGATCCTCAGCGGCCTGGGCCAGCAGATCCACCAGCCGTTGGGGTGGAACCCCCTCCGAGGGGACCGTCCGGAGCAACGCCGTCCGAGCCACCGCCTCGAGGCGCAGGAGGGAGGCGCTGACCCCCACTGGGCTGGCCGACACGAAGAGGAGCAGCCCCATCCCGACCAGGGCGAGGCAGACGAGGATGAGGGCCACGTAGGAAAGCAGAAGGCGGGAGTTGAGGGTATTGAGCATCGCTCAAGCGACCAGTTTATATCCTACGCCCACCACCGTTTCGATGCGGACGTTGGAGTCGGCCAGTTTCTTGCGCAGGTGGGCGATGTGCACGTCGACCGTGCGGCTCTCCCCATAAAAGTCGTACCCCCAGACCCGATCCAGCAGTTGCTGGCGGCTGAGGACCATCCCCCGGTGTTCGGCCAGCGTCCGCAGCAGGTCGAACTCCTTGGGCCGCAGCGAGATCGGCTTCCCGGCGACGGTGACCTCGTGGCGGGCCGGGTCGATGGTCAGGTCGCCCACGTGGATGGGGGCCTCGGGCCGCTCCAGCCGGGAGACGCGGCGGAGGATCGCCTTGACCCGCGCCACCAGTTCCCGGGGGTTGAACGGCTTGGTCACGTAGTCGTCCGCCCCCAGTTCCAGCCCTACGACCTTGTCCACGTCGTCGTCCCGCGCCGTGAGCATAATGATGGGCAGGTCGGGCGCGGCCGTGCCGGAGCGGATCCGGCGGCAGACCTCCCACCCGTCCACCTCCGGCAGCATCAGGTCCAGGATCAACACGGCCGGGGGATTCTGGGCGATCTTCTCCAGGGCGGTCGCCCCGTCGGTCGCCGCGTCGACCCGGAACCCCTCCTGCTCCAGGTACATCCGCGCCAGTTCGATGATGTTCTCCTCGTCGTCCACGATCAGCACCGTCTCTCCGGTCACCGTTCTCGCTCCTTGGGTCTGAAAGACCCCGCCCATTGTAATCGAAGTAGGGCGGGGCGGCAAGTGCGGTTATGTTTCACCACAGAGGCACAGAGAGCACAGAGGACTCTTTATCAAGAGGAAAACCTCTGCGCCCTCTGTGTCTCTGTGGTGGAAAAAGCCAAGAGGGTAACGAGGCCGACGAGGAAAAGGAGTCCCATCCCTGCCAGGTACACGATCACCCCCCAGCCCACTCCGACGGGATGGCCGTACAGGTCGTTGAAGAGGGGGCGGACCCGGATGTACTGGGTGAGCGGCAGGCCGAAACCGACCGCCGCCAGGGCCGCCAGCCCGCCGCCGACCAGCCGGGGGGAAAGGCGACGGAGCAGCGGGGTGAGCACCGCCAGCAGGACGGTCCCCACCGTCAGGTAGAACCGGAGCCGGTACATCGGATCCCGGTAGGCGGTGAGGATGGCCGGGTAAGGGGGAAGCGCGGTGAGGGCGAGCGCTGCGCCAAGGAGCGGACAGGCCCAGCGGAGGAAGGGGGGCAACCGTCGGTCGACGACCGGCGCCAGGGCGAGGGCCAGGGCGGAGAGGAGGAGCGGGAGGACGAAGGCCTCGCGGACGACGGGGACGATCCCGGCGCGGACCGCCGGGAAGATCCCCGTCATCTCGAACAGGTCGAACCCGCTGACGCGGAGCCCCACCGCCGGATGGGGGATCCACGGCCCCACCGCGCCAGCGAGCGCGACGAGGCCGCCGAGGAGCGTCAGGTAGCCGAGGACCCTCTTCACGCCGCGTCGATCCTCCCGTAGAAAAGGGGCAAGGGCTCCACCGGCTCCGGGCCGATGGTGTGGGCCGCCAGCAGCCGTTCCCGGGCCATCGCCAACCGGTGCTCGTCGTTGGCGTGGATGGTGAACAGCGGCTCCCCCTTCTCGACCCGGTCGCCCACCTTGTGATGGGTAACCACGCCGACGGCATGGTCGATGGTGTCCTCTTTCTTCTCCCGTCCACCCCCCAGGTCGACCACCGCCAGCCCGACCTCGGCCGCGTTCACCTTCTGGAGATACCCGCTGGCCGGCGCGGGGACCGGTTCGATGAGCCGGGCGCGGGGAAGGCGGCCGGGATCGTCGACCACGGAGAGATCGCCGCCCTGGGCCTCGACCATCGCCCGGAACTTCTCCCAGGCGGCGCCGGAGGCGATGGCCTCGGCAGCGAGCCGCTTTCCTTCCTCAGGGTCGGCAGCCTTGCCGCCCAGGGCGAGCATCTCCGCGGCCACCACCAGGCAGTGCTCGCGGAAGTCCTCAGGCCCACCGCCGTGGAGGGTCTCGATCGCCTCGCGCACCTCCACCGCGTTCCCTACAGCCCACCCCAGCGGCTGGTTCATGTCGGAAAGGAGGGCTACCACCTGGCGCCCCACCCGCTGTCCTATACGGACCATCGACCGGGCCAGCGCTTCGGCATCCTCCAGCGTCTTCATGAAGGCCCCGCTGCCCACCTTCACGTCCAGCACGATGGCGTCGGCCCCGGCGGCGATCTTCTTGCTCATGATCGAACTGACGATGAGGGGAAGGGAGGGGACCGTACCGGTCACGTCCCGCAGGGCGTACAATTTCCGATCGGCCGGGGCCAGATCCAGGCTCTGCCCGGTCAGCACGATGCCGATGCGGGCCAACTGGGCCTTGAACTCCTCGTGGGAGAGGTCGGTCCGAAAGCCAGGGATGGACTCCAGTTTATCCAGCGTCCCGCCGCTGAAGCCCAACCCGCGGCCGGTCATCTTCCCCACCGGCAACCCGCAGGCCGCCACCGTCGGGACAACGACCAGACTCACCTTGTCGCCGACGCCGCCGGTGGAGTGTTTGTCCACCACGAAGGGGGCGACGTCCTTCAGGTCCAGAATGTCCCCCGAGTAGGCCATCGCCATCGTGAGGTCCTCGGTCTCCCGGTCGGTCATCCCGCGCAGGAAGACCGCCATCAGCCAGGCCGCCGCCTGATAGTCGGGGATCGTTCCCTGGGTGTAGCCCTGAACGAAGAACCGGATCTCCTCGGGGGTCAACTCCCCCCCGTCCCGCTTTTTGATGATGACGTCCACCGCTCTCATCGTGTCCTCCAGTCGAAAAAGGTAAA
>CAZOLN010000073.1:0-13741 GCA_964580565.1 uncultured Anaerolineales bacterium | reverse complement strand
GCGGGGCCGACGGGACTTGAACCCGCGATCTCCGGCTTGACAGGCCGGTATGTTGACCAACTACACCACGGCCCCGAACGGACCGCATCATACCACAACCTCCCCATTTCGTCAAGCAGACGCGGGAATAGGCTTCGGACATGAGTTCGGACATCCATCGTTTTTCACCACAGAGGCTCAGAGGACACGGAGTTTTCTCCCTAAATTTAGACGCTCCTCTGTGCCCTCCGTGCCTCTGTGGTTCTTCTGTCGGGAGGCCATGTCCGAACTCCCGGACGCGGGAACCTCGGTCGGAGTCCTCAAGCCGTTTGCCGATCTAGCCCTCGGGGCAGGTCAAACGGGGAAGTCGCGGCGGGTGCTCCGAACCAGGTGGCGCAGCCGGGCGGCGGACAGTCGCTCCGGAATGACCCGGACCCCTAACCCCGGCCCCGTCGGCACCGAGATCGTCGAGTCCTCATTGAGTACAAAGCCCGGCTCGGCGATGTCCTGCCGGTAGTACCGAGCCGAGGCGGAGATGTCGCCCGGCAGGGTGAAGTTGGGCAGCGTGGCCAGGGCCACGTTGGCCGCCCGCCCCACGTTGGTCTCCAGCATCCCCCCACACCAGACCGGCACGCCTCGCTCGGCGCACAGGTCGTGGATCCGACGGGCCGCCGTCAGCCCGCCAACCCGTCCTACCTTGATGTTGATCACCCGGCAGGCCCCGATCTCCAGGGCCCAGCGAGCATGCTCAGGAGAACGGATGCTCTCATCCAGGCAGATCGGCGTGCGCAGTTGGGCCTGCAGTTTCGCGTGCTCCACCAGGTCCTCGTGATGGAGCGGCTGTTCGATGAGCAACAGGCCAAGCGAGTCCAGCTCCCGGAAGACCGGCACGTCCCCCAGGGTGTAGGCGGCGTTGGCGTCCACCTGGAGCGGCAGGTCGGGCCAGCGCTCGCGGACGGCACGGACCACCTTCACGTCCCACCCGGGCTTGATCTTCAACTTGACCCGACCGTACCCCTCGGCGACGTATGCCTCCACCCGGTTCAGCAGTTCTTCCAGGCTCGGCTCGATGCCCACGCTGACCCCCACCGGGACCCGGTCCCGCACGCCGCCCAGCATCCGAGCCAGGGGGACCCCTCTCGACTGCGCCAGCAGGTCCCATACCGCGTTCTCCAGCGCGGCGCGGGCCATCGGATGGCCCCGGATCGGCGGGAACAGGGCGACCGCGTCGGCCGGGGAGGTCACCTCCTGCCCCAGCACGGCCGGGATGAGGAGGTCCCGCAGGACGTGCCAGGCCGTCTCCACGGTCTCGTAGGAGAACCACGGCCCGGCTCCTGCCACACACTCCCCCCAACCGACCAGCCCGTCGGCGTGCACGCTGACCAGGATGCACGGGCGGACCGTCTCCCGGCCGAAACTGGTCTCGAAGGGATGGACCAACTCCAGCGCGATGTGGTGCAGTTCGACCCGTTCGATGCGCATCGGATCACTCCCTTTCCAAGAGATAACAACTCCGCCCGGCCTCGAACAGGTGGTCCACGACCGTGTACCCCTCGGCGAAGGCGGCCTCGAGCAGCGATCGGGTGTGCAGCCGCCAGGTGCGGGCCAGGGAGAGGTCGGCCGCCTTGATGGCCTGGAAGCGGGCCGGGATCTCGACGAGCACCCGATCCCCCTCCAGGGGCAGGCTCCGCTCCGCGGGCCGGACCGGATCGCCTGGCTGGGCCGGGTTCAGGATCGGCACGCCCTGGGCTAGCAGGTCGGATAGGGAAAGGCCGGAGCCGCCACAGCGCAGCCGTTCGACCACACGGGGGCTATCGATGGGCCATTCCACCTGGAAGCGGTCGCTGGGCAGCCCCACGTTGAGGGCGTCCCGCATCGACCCGTAGAGGTCCCGCAGGTAGGTCCGGCAGACGACCCCCAGTTTGTGGAAGTTGAGGTGCGCGTTCCGGCTCTCCAACGGGTCGAAGGTCCAGGTGATCAGATCGATCCCCTGGGCCAGCACGTGCTCCCGTTGGGTGCATTTGAGCCGGTAGCCGATGTTCCGATCCCGAAGTCCAGGGACCACCCCGGCCATATGGGAGCAGTGCTTCAGCCTTCCTTCGGGGGTCCGGCCCAGGAAGCCAAAGACGAAGCCGACCAGTCGCTCCTCTCCCTCCGGCGTGGCCTCGAACGCGCCCAGGACCAGCCCGCCGTTCTTCTGGACGGTGATCAGGAGGTGGTCTGGGACGACCTCCACCTCCTGCAGGCCCCAGATCTCCCGCTGGAGCCGCTCCACCGCCCGGTATTCCTCGTGGGTCTGAATGGGACGGATCGAGATGCCCGCGTTCATCGCTGCGTCACCGGTTCAAGGGGATAGGGGGTTCTGGAGTTTCTGCTCCATCGTTGCCAGCGCCTCGTCGATCTGAGCGATCAGGTCGTCGATGCCCAACCGGCGCATCTCCACCCGCACCGGCACCTCCGTGTCCACCTGGACCACCGTCTCCACCTGCACCGTCTGGCTGAGCGGGACCACCACCTCCAGGTCCACCGGCACCTCCGCCTGCACCGGGACGGTGAGCCGGTATTCCCCCACGATGGGGAGGTTCACCGGGACGGAGACGGTGGTGGAGAGGGGGAGCGTGGTGTGGATGGGGACGATCAGATCCTGCCGGACGGGGACGGTGGCTTCGATGGGGAGGGCGTGGTGCAGCGGGACCGAGGCCTCGATGGTGCGGTCGTTCAGGCCGGAGAGGGCGACGCGGGCCGCTGCGACCGCCTCCAGACCCGCCTGGCGGGCCTGCAGGAGGCCGTACAGCAGCGCGCCGTTGACGAGCAGAGAGATGGTGGAGAAGATGATCGCCAGCACGATAGCGACGGTCGCCAGGATCCGTTTCATTCCTCACCCCCTTGCATCCTGCATCCTGCGTCCTGCATCTTGCATCCTGCATCCTGCATCCTGCATCCCTTCACATCACCAGCGGAATCTGCACCCCCTCCCGCTCGACGATGGGGTCCAGTCCCAGCATCGTCTCGAAGAGCCGCCGGTCCAGCCCCTCGGCGATGAGGCGGCGCAGGTGGCGGAACTTGATGAAGTGCCAGCCCTTCTCCGCGGCCGCGTGGGCCAGGCGCGGGTCGCGCCGCAACTTGCGGGCCAGCAGTTCGGCCCGCCCGCCGGGGAAGACGAGGCAAGGGTGGGCTCCCTCTGGAATCTGGGGGCCGCGCAGGAGGTATCGCCCGAGGGCGGCGGTCGAGGAAAGGACGAAGAGATAGGCGTCTCGGCGACCCTCCCGCCATCGGATGTCCCATCCCTTTCCCTCGCCGACCCGGAACCCCAGGCGCTGCCCCAGGGTCTTCAGTTCCTCCCGAAGGGTCCTCAACTCCTCAGCCCGCCGGTCGGGCCTGTCCTCCTCCCGCAGCCGCCACACGCCGCCCTCGAAGCGGCCGTAGGATTCCACACAGGCCATCGCCAGCGCCAGGTCCGGTGTGAGCGGGCCGGTGAACGGGGCGTAGATCGCCCGCAGGAGGTCCGGCGTCGCCCACTCCGATCTGCTCAGGAAGACCTCCAACACCCGGCTCTCCAGCCGGTCTGCCAGTGGCTCGGCGGCCTGTTTCTCTGTTGGGGGGAGCCAGACCCCCCCGGTGTCATCGTCCCTCCGAAGGGGCACCTGGGCGATCCCTGTCTCGACCGCCTGGGCGACGAGGGCGAGCGGGGGCGGGGGGGACGGCTCGGCGGGTGTCTGCTCGGCGGCGGCGGCGTGGGCCAGGTGGCTGCCCTCGGCCAGGCCGGTGTAGACAGCGGTGTGGAGGAGGAGGGGATCGGTCGGCTCTGCCCGCGCCTCCAAGCACGCCCGGGCCAGCCGCTCCACCGCCTGGGCCAGGTCCGAGGCCAGGGGCTCCGCAGCGACCGGCTCGGCCTCCCGCCCAGCCCACCGCCAGATCAGGTGGCACCCCGCCCGCGGGTCGGCCCCCCAGCCGACCAGGTCGTATCCGGCCCCGGCGGCGGCCATACAGACCGATGCCACCAGCGACCGGTCCGGCTCGACGAAGAGGGTGACGAGGTGGCCGTCCGGCCGGAGGACGGCGGAGGCGGCGGTCAGGGCGGACTGCAGCGCCCTTCGGTGCCACTCCCAGTCGAAGCGACGGCGGCGGAGGAAGGGGCGCATCGCCCGGGCGACGGCGGCGTCGTCCCACAGCCAGCCGGCCCAGAGGGCGCAGAGGGCCCAGAACACCCCGTCGGGGCGGGGCGGGTCGGCCAGGATGAGGGCGACGCTCTCGGGCGGGAGGGCGCGGTCCACGCGCTGCGCGGGGGAGGGATGGAGCACGTAAGCCGGTTGGGGATCGGCGAGGAGGTGGGGCAGGTCCGGTGCGCGGGGAAGCGGGGTGGGGCGGTCGGGCAGACGGGCCAGCGCCTGCTTCAGCCCCTCCTCCAGGAGAAACCAGACGTTGCGCTCCAGGAACCGAGCGGGCAGGCGGAGGGTGCGCGGTCGGGGCCGCGCCTCGCCATAGGGGTCCAGGCTGCTTCCCCGGTCGAACGTCTCCACGAGGATCCCCTGGAGCGCGGTCCGCACCGGCCGCTCGACCTCCAGCCCCTCCAGGCGGAGGGTGACGTCCATCAGCGCTGCCAGGTTGCGGGGCGTGTACAGGTCCACCAGTTCGGCGGCCCGCTCCCGGGCTGGGTGTTCCAGCGGCACGACGCGGCCGAGGGCGTAGTGGTATGGCAGCCCCTTGGGATCGAAGCGGCGGGCCGCGGCGATGTCCTCCTCGTCGGTCGGTCCCTCCTGCACCTCGTCGCAGCGTGGGCAGCGGACCGCCTTGGCGTAGGGGTAGTTGGCCTCGCGGTCCCAGGCGAACCACTCGGCGGTTCCCTCCGCCCCGCAGGTCGGGCAGCGGGTGCGGTAGAGGTCGGTCAGGTGGCGACGAAGGGGGCGGTTTCCCTTCGGCTGGTCGCCGAGGCGGGTGAAGGCGGCGGAGAGGTGATGGGGATGGGCGGGCGGCTGGAGTTCTATCCCGGCGAGGAGCAACCCGATGGGGTTCACACCGACCCCCACCGCGCGGCGGCCCTGGCGGACCGCCGGACGCAGGAACGACGCTCCCCGACAGAAGAGGTCGAGCACCAGGTCGCCTGAGGAGGTGAGATGGGAAATGAACGCTGCGGCCGCGTCCTCCAGTTCCGGCGGCCGATACCGGGCCAACGGTCCCTCTGGCTGGCGTGGTAGGGCTGGTGCCAGTCCGATCCCTCGCTCCATCCCCTCCCTCCGGCACGGAGTATATCACCGGTCCCGCCGCACGCCAAGCCCCGTCGGTCGTGATCGCAGGCCGTGTCCCCGCGCTAATATAGAAGACGGTCGCCTTCGAAAAGGCGACCGTCCTGTCCAACCCTGCTGAGGTGCGAGAGGGACCTACTTCTCCTCGCGCTCCTTCTTCGCCTCGGCGATGATCTTCTCCGCCAGGTGGGGCGGGACCTCCTCGTAGTGGTCGAACTCCATCGAGAAGAGCCCACGGCCCTGGGTGATGCTTCGGAGGTCGGAGACGTATCGCTGCATTTCGGCCAACGGGGCCAGGGCGGTGATGACGCTCTTGCCGCCCCGCTGTTCCATCCCAAGCACCCGCGCTCGCTTGGTGTTCAGATCCCCCATCACGTCGCCGGTGTATTCCTCCGGCACCGTGATCGTGACCTTGTAGATCGGCTCCAGAAGCACGGGCCCGGCCCCCAGCATCACCTTCTTGAAGGCCTCCCGCCCGGCGATCTGGAAGGCGATGTCCTTGGAGTCGACCGGGTGTTCCTTCCCGTCGTAGACCACCGCCTTGACGTCCACCACCGGGTACCCGGCGATGACGCCCTGCTCCATCACCTGGCGGATGCCCTTCTCGATCGAGGGCTGGAAGGAGGACGAGATGGCGCCACCGAAGACCTCCCATTCGTACTCGAAGCCCGCGCCGCGGGGCAGGGGCTCGAGGCGGAGATGGACCTCGGCGAACTGGCCCGCGCCGCCCGTCTGCTTCTTGTGCCGGTACTGGTCGGCGTTGACCTTGGTGATGGTCTCCCGGTACGGGACCTTCGGGATGGAGGTCTCCACCCCCACGCCGAACCGGTTCTCCATCCGCTTCACCGCGATCTCCACGTGGGCCTCGCCCATCCCCTCCAGGATGGTCTCCTTGGTGCTAGGCTCCTGCCGCCAGCGGAGGGTGGGGTCTTCCTCGCAGATCCGGGTCAGCGTGGGCCCCATCTTGGCCTGGTCCGCCTTGCTCTTGGGGCGAACCGCCACGGCGAACAGGGGCGGCGGGAAGGTCGGCCCCGGCAGGCGGACCGGGTGGTCGCGGTGGCAGAGGGTGTCTCCGGTGACGGTGTGGGTCAGTTTGGCCACGGCGCCGATGTCGCCAGGGCGCAGCCGCTGCACCGGGATCTGCTCCTTGCCGCGCATCACGTACAGCGTGCCCAGCCGTTCCTCCGCCTCGGCGCGGCTGTTCCAGACCCGCGTGTCCGACTCCATCATCCCGCCGTAGACGCGGAAGTAGGTCAACTTCCCCACGTAGGGGTCGGCCGCGGTCTTGAAGACCAGCGCGGCGAGCGGGGCCGTCTCGATCGGCTCGATCTCCTCCTCGCCAGCGGGCCCCTCCGCCTTGACCGGGCCGCGGTCGGCGGGGGAGGGAGCGAAAGCGACCAGCGCGTCCAGGAGCGCGCGGGTCCCAATGTTACCCGTCGCCGCGGTGACCAGCACGGGGATGACGGTCCGCTTGAGGACGGCATCCCGGAGGCCGCGCTGGATCTCCTCCTCCGTCAGTTCCTCCCCCTCCAGGTACTTCAAGATCAGTTCGTCGTCCCCCTCAGCGGCCGCCTCCACCAGGGCGATTCGGGCCTCCTCGGCCCGATCGACGAGGTCGGCTGGGATCTCTTCCTCTTTCCCCTCCGGGCCGACCAGCGCCTTCATCCGTACCAGGTCCACCACGCCGGTGAACCCTTCCGCGCTCCCGATGGGCAGGTGGAGCGGGACGAAGTTGCCGTCGAACACCTCCCGGAGTTTCTCCATCGTCTGGTCGAAGTTGGCGTTCTCGCGGTTCATCTTGTTGATGACCACGAAGCGGGGGAGGTCTTGTTTGTCGGCCTCCGCCCAGACCACCTCCGTGCCGACCTCCACGCCGCTCACCGGGTCCACCAGGACCATGGCCAGGTCGGCCACCAGGACGCCGCTGATGACCTCGCCGATGAAGTCGGTGTAGCCAGGGGTGTCTATGATGTTCAACTTGCATCCGCCCCACTCGACCGGGGCGAGGGCAAGGCTGAGGGAGATGTGGCGACGGGTCTCCTCTTCGTCGAAGTCCGTCACCGTGGTGCCGTCTTCTACCTTCCCCATACGATTGATCGCCCCGCTGGTGTAGAGCATCGCCTCCGCCAGCGAGGTCTTGCCGCTGCTGCCATGACCCAGCAGAACGATGTTACGGATTTGGTCCGTGGTATATTCCTTCAACCTCCGCCTCCTCTCAACCGATAAATCGCTCGTTGTGCCAAGCCTCGTAATTCTAAATGAGAATCCAGGAACTGTCAATCACGACGCCGGTCGATGTCCGTATCGGGGGGTGCCCGCTCACTCCCACTCGATCGTCGCCGGGGGCTTGGAGGTGATGTCGTAGAGGACCCGGTTGACTCCCTTGACCTCGTTGACGATCCGGTTGCTGACGCGGGCCAGGAAGTCGGGATCCAACCGGGCCCAGTCTGCGGTCATGAAGTCCTCCGTGGTGACGGCGCGCAGGGCGACCACCTCCTCGTAGGTCCGCCCGTCCCCCATCACGCCGACGCTGCGCACGGGGAGGAGCACGGCGAACGCCTGTTGGGTCGCCTCCCGCAGGAGGCCCGCCTTGCTCAGTTCCTCGACGAAGATCGCGTCGGCGGCCCGCAGCCGCTCCAGCCGCTCCCACGTCACCTCGCCGACCACGCGGACCGCCAGCCCTGGCCCGGGGAAGGGCTGCCGCCAGACGATCTCGTCGGGGAGCCCCAGCGCTTCTCCGACCGCCCGCGCCTCGTCTTTGAAGAGGTACCGCAGCGGCTCGATCAGCCGGAGCCGCATCCGCTCCGGCAGCCCGCCGACGTTGTGGTGGGTCTTGATCCGCCGCGCCCCCGGCCGGTCCGGCGCCGCCGACTCGATCACGTCCGGATACAGCGTGCCCTGGGCCAGGAAGTCCACCCTCCCCAGTCGCTCCGCCTCCCGCTCGAAGACCCGCACGAACCGCTCCCCGACGATCCGCCGTTTCTGCTCAGGGTCGGTGGTCCCCTGGAGGGCGGAGAGGAACTCCTCCGTGGCGTCCACCGCCACCAACGGCATCCCTAGCCGGTCCCGAAAGGTCTCCACCACCTGCTCCGGCTCCCCCCGCCGCAGCAGCCCCGTGTTGACGAAGAGGCAGGTCAGCCGGTCCCCAATGGCCCTATGGACCAGCGTGGCGGTGACGGCGGAATCCACCCCGCCGCTGAGTCCGCACAGCACCCGCCCCTCACCGACCTGCTCGCGGATCCGCTCCACAGCCTCTTCGATGAAAGCGGCCGGGGTCCAGGTGGGGCGACAGCCACAGATGTCGACGGCGAAGCGGGCCAGGACCTCGCCGCCGGCGGGGGTGTGGACCACCTCGGGGTGGAACTGGACCCCGTAGAGGCGCCGTTGGGGATCGCCCATCGCTGCGATGGGGGAGTTGGGGCTTCGGGCGAGGACGCGGAAGCCCGGCGGCACCCGCTCCACCCGGTCGCCGTGGCTCATCCAGACCCGAGGCCGGTCGCGGAGCGGGGCGAGCCAATCGACCTCCTCCAGCAGTTCCACCGTGGTCGGCCCGTACTCCCGTTCGGGAGCGTGGACCACCCGCCCGCCCAACGTGTGGGCCAGGAGTTGCATGCCGTAGCAGATGCCCAGGACCGGCAGGCCGCTTTCGAGGACGTAAAGGGGGAGGGTGGGGGCGCTTGGCTCGTAGACGCTATCTGGGCCGCCGGAGAGGACAAAGCCGCGTGGGTGGAGGGCCAGCACCCGTTCGGCGGGGGCGTCCCAGGGGAAGAGTTCACAATAGACGTGGGCCTCCCGAATCCGCCGGGCGATCAACTGGGTGGTCTGCGAGCCGTAGTCGAGGATGGCGATCGCGTCGTGCTGCCCCGGTCTTGGCGAAGAACCCATCCGTGCCTCCTCAAGCGTTCACCACAGAGGCGTGGAGGGCACAGAGGGGAACGTTGTCGTTAGAACTCTGTGTCCTCTGCGTCTCTGTGGCAGAAAACTTCACTCGGCGAGGATGATCTGCCCGTCGCGCATATCGGTGATGGTGACCAGGGCCTCGATGGGGACGCCGAGGTCGGCCAGGGCCTTCCGTCCGCCCTCGAATTCCTTCTCGATGAGGACGCCGATCCCCACCAGTTCCGCCCTCGCTTTCTGGACCAGCCGGGCCAGCGCGGCGATGGTGTGGCCGGTGGCGAGGAAGTCGTCCACAATGAGCACCCGGTTCCCTGGTTTCAGGTACTCCGGCGAGACCATCAGCAGCACCTCCAGCCCCTTGGTGTGGGAGGGGGCGCTCTCGACGTAGACCGGCTCCATCATCGTGATCGGTTTGGTCTTGCGGGCGAAGAGGACGGGCACGCCCAGGGCGAACCCTGCGGCGAGGGCCGGGGCGATGCCGGAGATCTCGGCGGTGAGGATCTTGTCCACCTGCGTATAAGCGAAGCGGCGCGCCAGTTCCTCCCCGGCGCGCCGCATCAGCAGCGGATCGATCTGATGGTTGATGAAGCCATCCACTTTCAGGATGCCGTTCCCCAGGTCCTGACCCTCCTCCAGGACCTTGCGTCTGAGTTCTTCCATATGAACCTCCCCTTCTCTATTTTAACCACGGAGGTGCAGAGGGCGCAGATCCGGTGAATTACAAAAGAAATCTCCGCGTCCTCTGTGCCTCTGTGGTGCTCTCTACCCCTCGCGGTCGACGAGCACGCGCTCGTCCTCCACCCGGCGCGTCACTCCGATCGCGTCCAGGTGCTCCAACAGCGCCTGGGCGTACTTGCGGCTGGTCTGGAACAGGTCGCGGGTCTGGGCGAGGGTGATGCTCCCGTGTTCGCGGATGTAGGCCCGGATGCGGCGGACCATCTCCTCATAGGTGGTTGGGAGGAAGAGGACGTCGGGGGAGACCTGGATCAGGTCTCCGCGGGCGATCAGGACCGAGAGGACCTCCTCGCCGACGGCGGCGATGCTTTCCTTGACCGATGGGGTGGTGTAGGGGGATCGGCGGAAGCGGGCCAGGAGCGCGTCCACTGCCCGTTGCTGATCGGGCGTGAAGCGGATCTCGTGGCCCGGCAGGCGAACCGTCGCTCCCTCGTCGACCAGGACCCCCTCGGCGGCGGCGCGGGCCATCAGCCCGTTGAACGTACGCGGGTCGAGCCGAAGCGCGCTGCGCAGTTCCTCCCTCCCCATCCCCGGGCGGAGAGGGTGTTTGCGGTGATGCTCCGCCAGCAGGTCCCGCATCCGCGCCGTGGTGGCGGTCCACCATCCCCGGGAGGCCACCAGCCGTTGTTTCTTCGCCTCCCCCCCGGCGGCCAACACGACGGCCTCGCCTTCGCGCAGAAGTTCCTCCAACGCGCCCTCCGCCTCCTCCCCCAATCCGGATCGCTCCAGGAGATCCTGCACCACGAGGGGACCTCGGCGCTCCAGCGTCTGCAGCAGCACCTCGGCGGGGGTTCCCTGCGCCAGCGTCTCCAGCCGGGCGATGACCTGGGGGCGGAAGCGGCGGTGCTTGCGGCCGGGGTTGGGGTCCACCACCACCCCTCCGCCGACGGTGGCTGGCGGGGAGGGGGTCCGCACGATGAACCGGTCTCCCCGGACCAGCGGGAGCGGCCCGTTGAGTTCGAGTTGCGCCCAGCCGGACTCGCCGGGCTGGAGGAGGTCCTTCCCCAGGAGGCGTACCCGGGCCATCACCTCCGCCGATCCGGAGAAGAACTTCAGGTGGGTGTTGTGCTTGAGGGGGCGGGGGGTGTCGGCCAGGTAGTCCAGCCGGACGTCCACGAGGACGGTGGGCCGGAGCCACCCGGGGACGGTCACCAGGTCCCCTCGGGACAGGTCGCTTTTGGAGACGCCGGAGAGGTTGATGGCTACCCGGCTCCCTGGGACCGCCTGTTCGATCTTCCGTTTGTGGGTCTGTAGCCCCCGGATGCGGGCCCGCAGTTCCTTAGGCAGGATCTCGACCTCCTGGCCCACGGTGAGGGTGCCGTCCACCAGCGTGCCGGTGACGACCGTCCCGAAGCCGCTGATGGTGAAGACCCGGTCGATCCAGAGGCGAGGTCGGCCGCGGTCGGAGCGGGGCTCGGTGTGCTCCAACACCCCTTGGAGCGCGGACAGCAGGTCCTCCAGCCCCTGACCGGTGCGGGCGGAGACGGGGACGATGGGAGCGCCTGCCAGGGCCGTCCCCTCCAGCGTTTCCATCACGTCGGTCGTCACCAGGTCCAGCCACTCGGGGTCGTCCACCAGGTCCACCTTGGTCAGCGCGACGACGCCGGCGCGGACCTGGAGCAGGTCGAGGATCGCCAGGTGTTCGCGGGTCTGGGGCATCACCCCCTCGTCGGCGGCGACGACGAAGAGGGCAGCGTCGATCCCGCCCACGCCGGCCAGCATGTTCTCAATGAAGTCCCGGTGGCCCGGCACGTCCACGATCCCGACCGATTCGCCGTTGGGCAGCGTGAGCCAGGCGAAGCCCAGGTCGATGGTCATCTCCCGTTCTTTCTCCTCTCGGAGACGGTCGGGGTCGATGCCGGTGAGGGCTTTGACCAGGGTGGATTTGCCGTGGTCCACGTGCCCGGCGGTGCCGACGACGTACACGCTTAGCCCTCCTGGACGGGATGGTCGCGCAGGGTCGAGAGGTATTCCTCCGCCTCGCTGGTCAGCGCTTCGTACGCTTCCTGGGCCGCCTTCAGCAGGCGGGAGGCGTCGGCCCGTCGCCCTTCCCAGAGGGCGCTGAACTGGGTGTGGTGGAGTCGGAGGACCTTGAGGGCGGTCTCCACCTGCTGGTTAAGCGCTTCGTTCGTTCGCTCCTGCTGCTTCCAGCGCTCCTCGTGCGAGAGTTCCCAGTGTCGGCGCTCCTTCTCACGGGCCGCCTGCCACTCCTCCCACTGCCGCTTCAGCCGTTCCTCGGCCATCCGCTGCATCTCGGCGACTTCGTTCTGGCGGGTCTCCAGCCGGGATTGGAACGTCTCCAGCCGCTCCAGCGCCCGTTTCACCTCCTGATGTTCCTGGATGAACTGTTGCCGCTCCGCCAGCAGTCGCTCGAACTCCTCCCGTATGGCCTCGACCTGACCTTCCCACTTCTTCACCGCCTGGTTGCGGCGGAAATCGGCGACCCGCAGTTCTTCGACGACTTTCTCAAACTCCTTGATCGGCTTGAGGCCCTCCTCGATGCGGCCGCGCTGCTTCTGGACCGCCTCTTCAAGGATGGGGATCTTGCTGGAGAGCGCCTCGATCCGCTTCCGCAGGTCCGTGCTGTCTGCCTCCAGGCTGGCGATCCGCCGGTTGTCCGCCCGTCGCTGTTCCTCCAGGTAGACGACGGCCTGGACCCGTTCCTCCGATCGCTTGCCCAGGTCGCTGATGGCGATCTCCAGTTTCTTGACGCTTTCGTTCAGCCGCTGGTTCTCCGCCTGTGTGCTGGCGAGCCCTTCTTCCAGCCGCTGGATGGGCCGGATCTGCTCTTGGAGGCGGGCCATCTCGTCCCGCAGCGCACCGATCTCCAGTTGGTGGCTCCGTTCCGACTCTCGCTGTTCCTTCCGCCACCGTTCGTCCCGCCGGTCGAGCATTTGGGCCACGTCCTGTTTGACCTGCTCCACCGTCTCGGTGAACCCGGCGACGCGGGAGAGCAGTGCCTCCAGGCGGGCCGTTGTCTCCTGTAGGGTGGTTAGTTGTTCTTCCTGTTGGGCCAACTGTTGGGCCTGGAGTTCCACCCGCTCTTGGAGGGCGGCGATGAGCGCTTTGTCCTTCCGGCGCTCCTCGTCCAGCCATTTCAGCATCTGATCGATCTGGCTCTGTTCCATCGTCATCACGGGTCCCCCTTCCCCGCCAATGATGCCGGGATTATAACATCAATCCGAGGCCGAAGCAACGGTTGCCTGCCGAATAGGGAACGGTCGGGATATAGAGAAAGGGCACGAACGGGATCTGGCCGACGTCCGTGCCCTGTGTATTGCCCCCGGGACGGTCTTATTCCCTCTCTTGCTTGCTCTCTTTGATCTCGAACTCCCCTTCGATGACCTCGCCGGCCTGCCACTCTTCGAGTTTTGCGCCCAGGGCCCGGAGATGCTCTTGGACCACGTCCAGTGGGCAGAGTTCGATGAACAACTTGGTCGCCAGGAGCAGCACTGCCACGTCGTCCAGTTGCCCCAGGCCGAGGCTGATATCCGGCAGGATGTCGATGGGGGAGAGGATGTAGAGGAGAGCCAGCGGGGGGATCACCTTGGTCAGCCAGGGCACCCGGCGGTCCCAGAAAAGGCGCCAGGCCAATCGGAACTGGCGCAGGAGTTCCCGGAGCCATTCAGCCATCCCATCGCTCTCCTTCGGGATGAGGTGGGAGGCTCCCTCGCTGAGATGTTCCGGCGTTCGTCGCTTGTCCATCCGTTCCTCCGGTCTTCCAGCACGGTATTGCGGATCGCCCCCATTTTACCACGATTTGCCTCTTCCTCCCACCCAAGCGCGTTGGGTGTGGGGTGTGCTTCGGGATGGGAGCAGGTTAAGAAGGGGCTGGGCGCCCTCACCCCCCTCCCCGGCCCTCCCCCCTCTCCCACGGGTGTGGGAGA
>CAZOLN010000072.1:11603-13778 GCA_964580565.1 uncultured Anaerolineales bacterium | reverse complement strand
GTTGAGAGGGGAGGAGGTGGAGATTTAGCAGGAAGCGGGGAAGCGAGGAAGTAGGGGAGTACCATGGGAGAGAGTAAGCATCGAATCTATTTGGACCACTCTGCCACCACCCCCGTGGACCCACGGGTGGTGGAAGCGATGAGGCCGTACTGGAGCGAGGTCTTCGGCAACACCTCCTCGGCTCACGCCTGGGGGCAGGAGGCGGCGGCGGCGCTGGAGAAAGCCCGGGAGACGGTGGCCGGGGTCCTGGGCTGCCGCCCCTCCGAGGTGGTCTTCACCGGCTCCGGCACCGAGGCGGACAACCTCGCCATCCGGGGCGTGGCCTGGGCCGCCCGCAAGGCCGAGCGGGGCAACCACGTCGTCACCATCCCCATCGAGCACCACGCCGTGGGCCACACCGTGGAGCAACTGCGCGACCTGTTCGGCTTTGAGGTCACCGTGGTGCCGGTGGACGAACACGGCCGGGTGGACCCCGACGACGTCCGCCGCGCCATCCGCTCGGATACGGTCCTGGTGACCGTGATGGCCGCCAACAACGAGGTGGGCACGGTCCAGCCCATCCCCGAGATCGGCGCGATCTGTCGGGAACGGGGCATCCCCCTCCACACCGACGCGGTCCAGGCCGCCGGTCGGCTGGACCTGAACGTGGACCGGCTGGGGGTGGACCTTCTGTCCATCTCCGCCCACAAGTTCTACGGCCCCAAGGGGGTCGGCGTGCTGTACGTGCGGCGGGGGGTGGACCTGGTACCCGCGCTGACCGGCGGCGGTCACGAGCGGGGGCGCCGGCCGGGGACGGTGAACGTCGCCGGGGCGGTGGGGTTGGCCGAGGCGCTCCGGCTGGCGGAGGAGATGCGGGAGGAGGAGAACGTCCGGCTGCAATCGCTGCGGGACCGGCTGATCGAGGGGGTCCTGGAGAACGTCCCCGACGCCCGCCTCACCGGCCACCCCACCGAGCGGCTGGCCCACCACGCCAGTTTCGCCCTCCGGGGCGTGGAGGGTGCGTCGGTGGTGGTGAGCCTGGACCTGGAGGGGATCGCGGCCAGTTCTGGGGCCGCCTGTGCCGAGGGGGAGCCGGAGCCGTCGGCGGTGCTCACCGCGATGGGCCTCCCGCCCGAATGGGCCATCGGCGCGCTGCGCCTCACCCTGGGCCGGGCCAACACCGAGGAGGACGTGGACACCGTGCTGGAGGTGCTTCCTCGCATCATCGCCCACCTCCGCCGCTAGACTGCTGACTCGCTGACTCGTCGGCTCGCTGGCTATGCTCGCAATTCCAACGCTCGCTTCTCATCTGCTCGCCGCCCGGCTCCTGGGCCGAAAGCGCCCTCTCCTGGCCGGCTTCAAGGTCACCCACCGGTGCAACTGCCGCTGCGCCGCCTGCCCCTTCTGGCGTCGCCCCACGCCGGACATTCCCTTCGACCAAGCGGTGGCGGTCCTGGACCGGCTGCGCGCCCTCGGAGTGAAACTGCTCATCTTCGAGGGCGGGGAGCCGTTCCTGTGGCAGGATGGCGACCGTCGGCTGGAGGACCTGGTGGTCGAGGCGAAGCACCGCTTCCTGCGGGTGGGCGTCACCACCAACGGCTCCCTCCCCCTGAAGAGCAGCGCGGACATCCTCTGGGTGAGCATCGACGGCTTGCAGGAGACCCACGACCGGCTGCGGGGGGAGGGAACCTTCGAGCGGGCGATCGCCCATATCGAGGCTTCCTCCCACCCCCGGATCTACGCCAACATCACTATCAGCCGGGCCAACGCGGACGAGGTGCCCGACCTGGTCCGCTTCCTCGCCGACCGGGTGCGGGGGATCACCATCCAGTTCTACTATCCCTATCCGGAGTCGGAGGACCTGTGGCTCCCGCGCGACCGGCGGCGGGCGGTGCTGGAGGAGTTGATCCGGCTCAAGCGGGCGGGGTATCCGCTCCTGGACTCGGTGGCCGCGCTGGAGCACTTGAAGGACAACACCTGGCGTTGCCACCCCTGGCTCATCGCCAGCGCCGATCCCGACGGCACGGTCACCCAGGGCTGCTATCTCCTCAACCGGGCGGAAATCGCCTGCGCCCGCTGCGGCTTCGCCGCCCACGTGGAGATGTCCCTCGCCTACGACCTCCACCCGGCGGCGGTGTGGACGGGGGTGAGGGTGTTTGGGTTGGTGTGAGGGGGGCAAGAGGCGGGAAGCAAGAG
>CAZOLN010000072.1:0-11503 GCA_964580565.1 uncultured Anaerolineales bacterium | reverse complement strand
CGGGGGTGAGGGTGTTTGGGTTGGTGTGAGGGGGGCAAGAGGCGGGAAGCAAGAGCAGGAAGCAGGAAGCAAGAGGCAAGAGGCAAGAAGCAGGAAGTAGGAAGCAAGGAAGCGAGGAAGCAGGGGAATATGGTGATCATCGGCATCATCGGGGGCTCTTCCGCTACTCCGGAGGAGGCGGACGCGGCGGAAGCGGTGGGGTACGGCCTGGCCCGCGCCGGGGCTGTCCTGGTCTGCGGCGGGCGCACCGGTATCATGGAGGCCGCCTGCCGCGGGGCCAAACGGGCCGGTGGCCTCACCGTCGGCATCCTCCCCGGCACCGACCCGGCGGAGGCCAACCCCTACGTCGACCTGCCCATCGTCACCGGGATGGGGGAGGCCCGCAACGTCATCATCGTCCGCACCGCCCACGCCGTCATCGCCATCGGCGGCAGTTACGGCACCCTCAGCGAACTGGGCCACGCCCTCGGCCTGGGCAAACCGGTGGTGGGGCTTGGGACCTGGCACGTGGAGCGGGAGGGCCATCCCCCCGCCCCTATCCACCGCGCAGAGACCCCCGAAGAGGCCGTCGCGCTGGCCTTCTCACTCGCCCGGCAAAGGAGGAAGTAGCAATGGAAATCGACTGGGAAACCATCACCGATGAGGCGGTCCGCCATCTTCAGGCCCTTATCCGCATCGATACGACCAATCCCCCCGGCAACGAAAAGCAGGCGGCCGACTACCTGGCGGAGGTCCTCTCCGCCGAGGGGTACGAGCCGGTGGTGCTGGAGTCGGCCCCGGGCCGGGGAAACGTCGTCGCCCGCTACCGCGGCAGCGGGGAGGCCCCGCCGATCCTGCTCATCTCCCACCTGGACGTGGTCCCGGCGGAGCCGGAGCACTGGGAGCACGATCCCTTCGGCGGCGAGGTGGCCGATGGGATGGTCTGGGGCCGGGGCGCGCTGGACATGAAGTCCATCGTCGTGATGCAGTTGATGACGATGTTGCTCCTGGTCCGCCGGAAAGTGCCTCTGGCCCGTGACGTCATCTTCGCCGCCACCGCCGACGAGGAGATGGGCGGGAGGTACGGGGCGGGGTTCCTGGTCGACCACCACCCCGACCTCATCCGGGCCGAGCACGGGCTGACCGAGTTCGGCGGCTTCCCGGTGGAGATGGGCGGGCGACGGGTCTACCTCTGCCAGGTGGCCGAAAAGGGGATCTGTTGGGTGCGGATGCGGGCGCGGGGCAAACCCGGCCACGGTTCTACGCCCCATCGGGACAACGCGGTGGTCAAACTGGCCGAGGCGGTGGCGAAACTGGGCCGCACCGACCTTCCTTTCCATCGGACCGACGCCGCGGTGGAGATGTTTGAGGGGATGGCCCGCGCCGTCGGTGGGATACGGGGGCTGATCCTGCGGCTCCTCCTCAGCCCGACCCTCAGCCCGCTGGTCCTCCAGTTCCTCCCCGAACCCCGCCTCACCAACTACTTCCGCGCCCTCCTGCACAACACCGTCTCCCCCACCGTCCTGCGGGCGGGGTCCAAGACCAACGTGATCCCCTCCGAGGCGGTGGCGGAGTTGGACGGGCGGATCCTGCCCGGGCAGGATCTGGACTCCTTCCTGGCCGAGTTGCGGGCTGTGGTGGGCGAGGGGTTCGAATTCGAGCCCATCGAGGTCGCCCCGCCGGTGCAGACCACCAGCCGCACCTCCCTCTTTGAGACGATGACGGAGGTCCTCCAGCGGCACGACCCCGGCGCGGCGGTGGTGCCGATGATGATGACCGGAGGAACCGACGCCAAACACCTGGCCCGCGCCGGGATTCCCTGCTACGGCTTCTCCCCGATGCGGTTGCCGCCGGGGATGGACTTCATGTCGATGATCCACGGCCACAACGAGCGCATTCCCATCGACGCCCTGGCCTTCGGCGTGCGGGTCCTGTACGAAGTTGTAGAGACCTACTGTTCGAGGAGGTGAGAGGATGGAGTGCAACATCGAGCAGAACCTGGCCCGGTGCACCTGCACCTACGAGCCCTGCCCCCGCAAAGGGAAGTGCTGCGAGTGCATCGCTTATCACCGGGATATGGACGAACTCCCCGGCTGCCTCTTCCCGCCGGAGGCGGAGCGGACCTACAACCGGTCCAAGTGGTACTTCGCCCAGATCTACGCCCGGCGGTAGGGCAACCGCATTTTCCGTAACTGCAGAGGCGCAGAGGGCGCAACGTTCAACACTCTTCCCTTCCATTCTCCGCGTCCTCTGCGCCTCTGTGGTGGGATCCGGCTGTCGCTACACTGTCTCTTTACCTACCAACTCGTTGGAGACACACGAATTGGCTTGACTTTCCTATCCGTCTCACTATACTCTTAGGTGAGGGTCACGTAGGCACAGGGAGGGCCTCCCAAGGCTTTGCGTCCCCGAAGGGCGGACTCAATTCTCGCACGGCCTGCGCGTTAGAAAGGAGGTGAGAACGGGAAAAGGTCAACCCAATCCGCTCGGTCTGCTCAATCTGCCTTAAAGCGACTCAGGCCCCTTTCATGTCCCCGGCTAGGAGGTAAATAACGATGGAGGAGATCAAGCGTCCGTGGCTTGAGCGATACGATCCAGGTGTCCCCCACCACCTGGAGTACCCCGATGTGCCTCTCTTTCACTTCGTCGAAGAAGCGGCCCGCAAACACCCCGACCACACCGCAGTCATCTTCAAAGGTGGGAAACTCACCTATCGAGAACTGAACGATCTGACCGATCGGATGGCGGCGGCGTTGGCCAAGATGGGGGTGAAGAAGGGGGACCGGGTGGCCCTCCTCCTGGTCAACTGCCCCCAGTTCCTCATCTCCTACTTCGGTGCGATGAAGGCGGGTGCCATCGTCGTCGCCTGCAACCCCCTGTACGCTCCGCCCGAAATGGAGCATCAGTTGAACGACTGCGGGGCGGAGACCATCATCACGTTGAGCCGATATTATCCCGTCGTCAAGCAGGTGCAACCGAACACAAAGGTCAAGAACGTCATCGTCACCAATATCAAGGAGTATCTCCCATCCCTGCTGAAGTTCCTCTACACCCTTCTGAAGGAGAAGAAGGAGGGCGACCGGGTCGAGTTGGCCCCGGGCGACATCTGGTTCCAGGACGTGTTGGCCCGCCACTCCCCGTCCGAACGGCCCCAGGTGGAGATCAACGCCGACGAGGACGTGGCGATCTTCCAGTACACCGGCGGCACCACCGGCGTGCCCAAGGGGGCGATGGCGACCCACAAGAACCTGGTCGCCAACTCCCTGCAGATCAAAGCCTGGCTGCCGGATACGAAGGAGGCGGGGGAGATCGTCCTCGTCGCCCTGCCCCTCTTCCACGTCTACGGGATGGTCGCCGCGATGTGCTACGGCCTGGCCGCCGCCGCCACGCTCATCCTCATTCCCAACCCCCGCGACCTCGACGATCTGCTGGACACCATCAACAAGTACAAGCCGAGCATCTTCCCCGGCGTGCCCACGATGTACAACGCCATCAACTACCACCCCAAGGTCATCGAAGGGAAAGTGAACATCCGCTCCATCCGCGCCTGCATCAGCGGCTCGGCCCCGCTGCTGCGGGAGACCCAGACCCGGTTCGAGGAACTGACCGGTGCCAGCCTCCGGGAGGGGTACGGCCTCAGCGAGGCCCCCACCGCCACCCACTGCAACCCGATGTTCGGCGAGAACCGGGAGGGGAGCATCGGCCTGCCGTTGCCGGATGTGGATGCGGCCATCGTCGACTTAGACACCGGCACCAAGTTCCTCGACATCGGCGAGGAGGGCGAACTGATCCTCCGCGGCCCCCAGGTCTTCAAGGGGTACTGGCAGATGCCCACCGAGACCGAGAACGTCCTGCGCAAGATGCCCGACGGCAAGGTCTGGCTCTTCACCGGCGACATCGCCAAGATGGACGAGGACGGCTACTTCTACATCGTCGACCGCAAGAAGGACATGATCATCTGCGGCGGCTACAACGTCTACCCCCGCGAGGTCGAGGAGGTCCTGAAGCAGCACCCGAAGGTCATGGAGGTCGCCGTGGCGGGCATTCCCGACCCCTACCGGGGGGAGACGGTGAAGGCGTGGATCGTCCTCAAGCCGGGTGAGACGGCCACCGAGGAGGAGATCATCGAGTGGTCGAAGCAGCGGCTGGCGAAGTACAAGTATCCGCGCTACGTTGAGTTCCGGGATGAACTGCCCAAGACCTTCGTGGGCAAGACCCTCCGGCGGATGCTGGTGGCGGAGGAGCGGGCCCGGATGGCCGAGGCTCCGTCGAAGGAGGAGGGGATGTAGGCTGGTGAATAAGAAAACCTCCCGCAGGCTTAAAGCCTGCGGGAGGTTTTTTGTGTGGGAAAGATCACGCCGGTGCGGGGCGTGGGGGCATCTCCAACGCAGGCCCCGCCTTCCCCGGCTCCGCCCCCCGTCGGGGGGCGGGCTCCGGCGCGGGGGTGCCGCCGGAGGACGGCTCCTCCGGGGCGGAGCGGCCCTCCACCACGGCCACGAACTCCTCCGCGTCCAGCGTCTCCACCTCCAGGAGCCGCGCCGCCACCGCGTCCAACTGCTCCCGGTGCTCCCGCAGCACCTGCTTGGCCTGCTCGTAGGCCTCGTGGACGATCCGCCGTACCTCGGCGTCGATCTCCTGGGCAACCGCCTCGCTGTAGTCCCGCTGTTCGCCGATCTCCTTGCCCAGGAAGACCAACTCCTCCTTCTGACCGAAGGTCATCGGCCCCAGTTTCTCGCTCATCCCGTACCGGGTGACCATCGCCCGGGCCATCTCGGTGACCTGCTCCAGGTCGTTGGCTGCGCCGGTGGTCACCTCGCCCAGCACCAACTCCTCCGCCGCCCGGCCACCCAGCGCGAAGGCCAGTTGCGCCTTGAACTTGGAGCGGGTGATCACCGTCCGGTCCTCCTCCGGCAGAGAGAGGGTGTACCCGGCAGCGATCCCCCGTGCCACGATGGAGACCTTGTGGACGGGATCGCACCCGGGCAGGTAGTGGGCCACCAGCGCGTGGCCTGCCTCGTGGTAGGCGATGATCTGCCGTTCTTCCTCGGAAAGGATGCGGCTCTTCCGTTCCGGCCCGGCGATGACCCGCTCGATCGCCTCCTCGAACTCCGTCATCCCGATCTGCTTCTTGCCGCGCCGGGCGGCCAGGATCGCCGCCTCGTTGACCAGGTTGGCGATGTCCGCTCCCACGAAGCCGGGGGTGGCCTTCGCCAGCGTCCTTAGGTCCACATCGTCCGCCAGCGGCTTGCCGCGCACGTGGACCTTGAGGATGGCCTCCCGTCCGCGGATGTCGGGCCGGTCGATCACGATCCGCCGGTCGAACCGACCGGGCCGCAGGAGGGCCGGGTCGAGGATGTCCGGCCGGTTGGTGGCGGCGATGACGATGACGTTGGTGTCGGTGTCGAAGCCGTCCATCTCCACCAGGATCTGGTTGAGGGTCTGCTCCCGCTCGTCGTGGGAGCCGCCCAGCCCGGCGCCACGGTGCCGGCCCACCGCGTCGATCTCGTCCAGGAAGACGATGCAGGGGCTGTGCCGCTTCGCCTGGTCGAACAGGTCCCGCACCCGGCTGGCCCCCACGCCGACGAACATCTCCACGAACTCGGAGCCGGAGATGCTGAAGAACGGGACCCCCGCCTCACCCGCAACCGCCTTCGCCAGCAGGGTCTTGCCGGTGCCCGGCGCGCCCATCAGGAGCACCCCCTTGGGGATGCGTGCCCCCAGCTTGATGAACTTCTGGGGCTCCTTCAGGAACTCGACGACCTCCTTGAGTTCCTCCTTGGCCTCATCCACCCCCGCCACGTCGTCGAAGGTGACGGCGGGCTGGTCGCCGGTGTAGAGCCGGGCGCGGCTCTTGCCGAAGGAGAGGGCCTGGTTGTTGGCCCCCTGGAACTGGCGGAGGAAGAAGTAGCCGCCGAGGAGGAAGACGACCAGCGTGAGGACCATCCCCCCGGTGCTCAGCAACGTCCCCCAGTCCGGCGTCTGCACGACCTCGATCTCAACCTGGGAGAGGTTCTCGTCGGTGACGCCGAGGGCTTTCAGCTGCTCCGGCAGGGTGGAGACCGGCTCCTTGGAGGAGCGGACCTTCCTGCCGCCGGTGAAGGTGACCAGTAGTTGATCGTCGGTGACGGTGATGGATTCTACCTTGCCTTCGTTGACCGCCTCGGCCACCTCGCTGAGGGGCACGGTGTCCATCCCGCTCGACTGGGTCAGCAGGCTGTAGCCAAGGAAGATCACCGCTGTGATCAGCAGCAGCGTGATAAACGTACTGCCTCGAAATCTCGAATTCACATTATCCTCCCCAAACCACCCTATTTCAACGACAATTATACCACAAATCCGCCGGGGTGGACAGGTACGCCACGCCTTTCCTCAAGTTCAGGGAGCGATCTCCACCTCGGCGATGAGGATGCTGTTCGCTTCCACAGACGCTTCCCCTGGGTCGACCACCGGCAGCCGGTTGGCGGGCTCGCCCACCGGATACATGCCGGTGCGCACCTGGTAGATCCCTGCCGGGAGGTTCCCCGGGAGATGGACCTGATGGGGGTCCCATAGGAGGGTCCCGGCCGTCCACGTGTCGGTGGGCCGGGTGCCCTGGAGCGGCTCGATGTCCTCCTGCGCGACCAGGTCCCCGGTCGGGCCGATGACGTGGACGAAGACGACGTACCGGGCCGGGATATCGACCGGCGCGTGCCAGCGGAGGGAGACGGGGAGGATCTCGCCGGGGTGGAAGCGGGCCTTCAGGAGTTCCGCCTGCTCCAGGACGATGATGTTCCCCAGGTTGGCGCCGATCTCGATGGGCACCTCGGTGCCCCCGCTGACGGTGAGGGTGACGAGGCTGCCTGCCTTGACCTCGGTTCCCTCCTCCGGCTCCTGGGAGAGGACGGTGCTGATAGGCTCGCTGCTCCAGATGGTGATCTCCACCGTCTGCAGGCCGATCTCGCGGAGTTGGGTGCGCGCCGCTTCGAGCGACAGGTCCACCACCCCCGGCACCTCGACCGTCTCCGGCGGCCCGGCGATGTAGAGACGGACCTCCGTCCCGATGGGGACTCGCTCGCCGGCGGGCGGTTCCTGTCGGACGATGGTTCCCTCCGGCACGGCGGCACCCTCTTGCTCCTCCAGGGCGAACCGCAGGCCGATCGATTCGAGGTCGATCCGGGCCTCCTCCCACAGCCGTCCCTCCACGTCCGGCACGGTGACCATCACGACCGCTTCCGTGGGCGTGGGGATGGGGACGCCGCCGGGGTACTCCTCGGCGCGGACCCAGGCCCGGTAGACCAGGGCCCAGAGGGGGATCAGCCCGATGACGGCGATGGCGGCCACCACGCCCAGGATCCAGGTCACCCAGTCGGTCTCCCGCTCCTCCTCGACCGCTGCGGCGGCCGGGGGTTCCTCGCCCGCTGGCAGGAGTTCCGGCAGCCCCTCCGGCGGGAGGGGAGTGACGCCCGCTCCGCCGCTCACGGGGCTGGGGTAGAGCCCCGTCGCCTGTAGGCCAGCGGACTGGTACTGGCGTAGCACTACCGCTACCTGCTCCGCCGTCCGGTAGCGGGCGGAGGGCTCTTTGGCCAGGAGTTTGCGGATGATCCATTCCAGCCGTGGTGGGACCTGGGGGTTCAGGCTGGAGAGGGGCGGAGGTTCCTCCCGGATGTGCATCAGGGCCAGCGCGGCGGGCTTCTCGGCCTGGAACGGGGGGACCCCGGCCAGCATCTCGTAGAGCACTACGCCGATGGAGTAGACGTCGGAGGCAGGGGTGGGGCGTTCCCCCGCCGCCTGCTCCGGCGAGAAGTAGAGGGGGCTGCCCCAGATCACGTCCGAGTCGGTGAGGCCGGATTCGGAGAGGGCGCGGGCGATGCCGAAGTCGGTGACCTTTGCCACACCCTCGTTGGTCACCAGGACGTTCTGGGGCTTGACGTCGCAGTGGATGATCCCCGCCTTGTGGGCGTGCCCCACGCCCGCGGCGATCTGCGCCGCGATGTCCACCGCTCGGTCCACGCTCAGCCGCCCCTCCCGTCGGATGATCGTCTTCAGGTCCTCCCCCTCCACGTATTCCATTACGATGTAGTGGAGGTCGCCGTCCTGTCCCACGTCGTAGATGGTGACCACGTTGGGGTGGTCCAGCCGGGCGGCGGACCGGGCCTCGTGCTGGAAACGGGCCAGGAAGGCCGGGTCGTCGGCGTAGGCCTCGCGGAGGATCTTGATGGCGACGGGGCGGTGGAGGAGGGTGTCGATGGCCTTGTAGACGACGGCCATCCCGCCCGATCCGATCATCTCCACCAGGCGGTATCGATTGTTCAGCAGTTTCTTCTCCATCCAGTTACCTTCCCCAAAAGGACGTTTCGCGTGGGCGAACGGGAGGGTCGTCGGGGCGGCCCTCCCTGGGCCTCATTTTACAACGCAATCCGAAATGTACAACTTCACGGGGCAGGTGCGACGCACCTTCAAGGTGCGTCGCACCTATGGGCACACCACCAGCGTCACGTCGTCCACGTACATCGCCGCCGTGTCATCGTCGCCGTCGTTGCGGGTGCCGATGTAGAGGGTGACCGTCTGTCCCAGGTACGCGCTCAGATCGTAGGTCCGCAACTCCCACGCCCGGGCATCCGACGACCAGTGGTCGAGCCCGTGGTACACGCTGGAGCCGTCCCGCAGGCCGATGTAGTGGTAATCGCCGGGATCGCCCCCCTCGCCGATGGGATAGACCCACACGTACAGGGTGGCACTGCTTCCTGTTGGAAGGGTGATGGCCTGGGCCACCGACGAGAACAAAGCGCTGCCGGGCTCCCCCGGCGGGATCCCCACCCGCGCGCTCCGGAGGCCGTCGTGGACGATCGTTGTGTCGTACACGGCCTGGTTCAGCGTCCACCCTCCATCGGATTCGAACCCCCCGTTTACGATCAGGTCCGAACAGCCGGGGGGTTGGCTCTGGTAGTTGTGGAAGATAAGGGGAAGGAACGTGCCGGGCACGACGCGGAACGAGACGACGTCCGGGGTCAGATCGACGTTCCCCTCGCTATCCCAAACGCGGGCCATCACCGTGTAGGTTCCGACCTCCAGAGTCAGCGGCATCGTGAAGGACCAAGAGGTGGTCCCGGCGGCCCGGACCCACTGGGTTGTACCCCACGTCTGCCCGTCCCAGTACTTCCCGTCGGCATCGCGGCGCAGGGAGACCTCGACATGTCCTACGGCGGGATAGGCCCATGATTTCCCCTCCAGCAGCGGTACACGGGTATGGGGGAATAGGTCTCCCTCTTGAATCGTCGTGATCTCGGCACACTCGAAGGAATCTAATACTCGCCTCATCACCTCGCCCCGGTCGGCGGGGTGGATGACCTCAAAGGGGAAGCCGAAGTAGACCAGCCGACGACTACCGTCGGCATACTGCACCGCCGCCACCCCGCCGGTCCCGCCGCTGTAGGTCAGCGCGGCGGTGGAGCCGCTGGTCGGCGTGATCACGTCCGGGTAGTCGGCATCGTACATCCCCGGCGCGTCGAACCGGAATCGAGGGAGGCCGTCGAAAATGGAGCCCGCCACCGGCTCGACCTCGTAGGTCCCGGCGTCGTCCCCTACGTAGTCGGCCCGCAGATAGGTATTGTAGAAGGCCGGGTCGCCCCCTTGATCGACCAGGTGCCAGCCGATCTCCGTGCCGCTGATGAACAGCGCGCCGCCGTTGTCCAGAAAGTCGGCCAAGAGGGCTCGCTCCGTCGAATCTAACGTCTGATCGGGGGCGGATTCCTCTCCCAGGATCCAATCCACCACCGCGTAGCCGTCCAGGGCCACGTCCCCGTCCCGCACCGCCTCGTTGGACGCGCTGTCGAAGGGAGCGGAAATGACCTCGCCGTGCTGGACCGTGTAGGCATAGGTGTTCATCCGGTCGAGGAGCATCCGCAGGTTGTACCCTTCCACGGGGTCGTAGTCGGGGACCAGCATCGTCTGGTTGAGCCGGTCGAAGCCGTTGACCAGGAGGACCCCGGCCCCGTTGCCGACGCGGACGGCGAGGGTCTCGGTGGGGAAGGACTCGCCGCCTCTGTTGACCGCGGTGACGCGGACGAAGAGGAGTTGGCCCGGCGAGAGGCCGGTGAGGGTGTAGGCGGTGGTGTTGCCCACGGAGATCCCGTTCGACCAGCCGATGCCGTCGGTGGAGGTGTAGACCCGGTAGTAGTCGGCCGCGTCCCCCCGCAGGCCCACCGTGTCGGTGGGGGAGGGGCGCCAGGAGATGCGGACCTGCCCGCCGCCGACGTTGCGCACCGCCAGGTGGGTGGGCGGCTCCGGCAGAAGCGGCAGGCTCATGTTGTCTCGTTGCGCGAAGTACTTGACGATGCCCTGATAGATGGCCCGCGCGGCGAGCATCTGGAAGGTCGGTTCCCTCAGGGCCTCGGCGTCATAGGGGTTGTCGTGGAAGGCGATCTCGACCAGGGCGCCGGGCATCCGGACCGACGGGTCTTCGTCCCACAGCAAGCGAAGTTCGCCGAGGTTCTTCTCCTTCACACCACGGTCGGTCCAGTAGGGGTCCCAGCCCGCCCGGATGTCGTGGACCAATTCGCCGTGGACGTTGCCGGCGAGGGCATAGCTTCCCGGTGTCCGCGGGAGCCACTCTCCACTGTGAACATAGGTCTCGGTGCCGCGGGCGGTGCCGTCGTACCCGTTGGTGTGCCAGGAGATGTAGATGGCGTCCTCACCGGTGCCCGCGTGCTCCCAGCGGGCGTAGATGGGACGGGCGACGACGTCGTTGAAGTCCCCCCAGTTGTCGGCCGGATCGGTGGGATCCAGGTTCAGCGCCTCGGGGTCCATCCCCATCCGCTGCACGTAGTAGAAGGCGGCCACCTCCCACCACGGCTTGTCCGGCGGATAGGAGGCGGAGGTGCGGATGGAGGTCAGGCTGTCGAAGGTGCCGCCGCCGAAGCGGACCGCGTCGGCGACGACGACGGTGCCGGAGTAGGCGGAGAGGTTGGAGAGGGTGACCGTGGCCACCTCGCCCCCCCGGAAGCCGTAGGTGCCCAGGTAGCGCCAGGTGTTGCCGTGGACCCGCTGGTCCACCATCACCTCGGTCTGCCCACCGGCGTGGTGGATGGTGTAGCGGGCGTCGGGCGCGCGGTTGGACCCCTGGCGGTACCAGGCGTAGACGGCGTACCGCCCGTCCGACGGTATGGTCGCCGTCCAGACGGCGGTGGCGGTGGGGGTGACGGCGACCGTCGTGGTGTACCGGTAGGTCAGGCCCAGGTAGCCGGTCAGGGTACTGGTCGCCCAGACACCCTCCTCGGCGTACCCTTCCCCTCCGTCGTTGTCCACCACCCTCTCAACGGGGTTCATGTCCCGCTCCCGCACCGGGATGACCGTCGCCCCGGCGTTCCAGAGGTATTGGAGCAGGTATTGATCCACCGCTTCGGCGTTGTTGTGGTCCTCGATGAAGTCCTGGTACACAGGCCGCTGGGTCTTCCAGCGGTAGCAATCGCAGCGGCCGTCGTACTCCCATTCCCAACCGTGCCCCGCGCTGACGTAGATGGTCTTGCCGGAGAGGGCCCCCTGGGGC
>CAZOLN010000071.1:0-13986 GCA_964580565.1 uncultured Anaerolineales bacterium | reverse complement strand
ACCCGCGGATTCAACCATTTCGTCTTTCTTCCGCTGGTGCTGAGGGCCTGGCCATGAAAACGGTGCGACGGTTGGCGACAGCGAACGAAATAGCGATCCTCCTGCTCATCGCTGGCTGCACCTTTCCGGGTCCGCAGGAGCCAACACCTACCCCGGCTTCTGCACCGGTGTCGCTGTGGGACGCCTATCGGCGGGCCGACGCCACCGTCCGTGCCGAGGCCTCCGACGCCGAACTGGTGTCCGCTTCGACCCAATGGCAGGCAATCGATCCCGAACGCCTGTTGGATGCATCTTCCCACTGGACCTTCGTCTTCTACTCGCCCAGCCAGAAAGTCGTCTTCGACCTCACGGCGGACGCCAGCCGGGTCCAGGTGGCGAACCGCACTCAAGTCTGGACCACGCCTCAAACCTTGGACTTTGGGAGATGGCAAGAAGGCCCCCGCGACGCCCTCTCGATCTTCCTGGCCTACGGGGGCTACGACTTCCTAGAAGCTCACCCAGAAGCCATAGTCAGTCTTCATCTAGCAGCCACCGAGGACGGAAAGACGGTCTGGAACGTCGCTGCCCTGGACATCGCCTCCAGGGAAACGATCTCGATCCAGATCGATGCCGCCAACCTGCAAGTGCTCGCGATCTCGCCGTAAACGAGATGGCGGAGGAGGAAGAAGGGATGAAATACAAGCGACGGGCCCAAAAAGGTCAAAGCATCGTCGAGTTCTCCCTGCTCCTGCCGGTTCTGTTGATCATTTTGCTGGGGCTGTTGGACCTAGGCCGGGTCTGGCACGCCGTGGTGACGGTGAACGACTGCGCAGGAGAGGGCGCGCTTTATGCGGCCATACGCCCCGACGATTTGGACGGGGTCCGGGCTCGGGCCGCCGCCGCCTCCTCCGGACTGGTGCAGGTCGACCCCGGGGCGGTGACGGTGGAACTCCCCCAGGACATCGAGCCCGGTGCTCTGGTGACGGTGACCGTGCCATACACGATGACCTTTGTCAACCCACTCTTCGGGGCCGTAGCGCCTAACGGTCAGATCGTCCTCCAAGGCGTCGCCGTGGAGGCAGTGATCTCAACCCCGACGGGGGATTGAGGAGGAAGATGATGAAAACCGAAAAGGAACGCGGACAGGCTGTGGTGATCGTTGCGTTTGCCATGGTGGCCCTGCTATTGGCCGTCGGTCTGGCTCTCGACGGAGGGTACCTGCACGCCTCCCGTCGCCAGGCCCAGAACGGTGCCGACGCCGCCGCGCTTGCCGGGACCCGCGTGCTGGCCGAGGCGATCCTCACCTGCCGCCCCGGCGACCAAGCCGACGACGCAGCCGTCCAGCAGGCCGTGTTGGACCTCGCCGCCCAGAACGGGATCCCCAACGACGGACAGCGGGGAAAGGTCCTGGCCTGGTACGTGGACGCTGACGAGAACCGGCTAGGGGAGGTAGGGGCGGGGACCATCCCCCACGGGGCCACCGGGGTCGAGGTCACTCTGATCATCACCCGGCCGACGACCTTCATGCGGTTGGGCGGGATCAACCACTTCCGGGTGCCCGGCGAGGCGACGGCGATGACCGGCGAGATCACCCAGATGACCGGCGGCATCCTGCCCATCGGTGTCCCGCTGGCGGCAGTCCAGAACCTGGAGCCGGACGAGGAATTCTACGTCATCGAGACCCAGGGCGGCGGACAGTTCTGCCGCAAGTACGACAACCTCTGTTTCGGCGACCCGGACAACGAGGCCTCTCACCGGGGATGGCTGAACCTCAACTACATCTATAACACCGAGCATCTCAGCCAGTCCGATCCCTACTACCGAACCTTCGAGCGCAACGTCCCCAACCGGGGGTGTGGCCCGAACCCGGAGACCTCCATCGACGACGGGCTGAAGGGATGGGCCAGCGGGGAGTGCCCATACCCGTTCCCGGTCTGGGCTGGAACAGTTGGCGAGTTGGACGGCGACTTCATCCACGGCGATCCCGGCGCACGCCAGTCGTCCCTGATGGAGATCTCCGTCCAGGTCGGACAGATCGCCTACGCTCCGGTCTTCGACCACATCTATACCAGCGACTACATGGCGGATGACCCCGACCTCCCTCAGCCCGAGGGCATCGGCTGGCCACGGGCCGGCGGCGGCGGACAGGCTTTCCTGTACCATATCGTCGGCTTTGTGGCTCTTGAGGTCGATGAGATCCAGGGCCACACTCTGACGGGCTCTTTTAAGGAGGCCATTATTGGCTACGGCGAGGTCTCACCCAGCTCCGGACTCGGCACCACCACGTGGTGCTCGACGGGGGCCACTCCGCAACTGTTTGGAGTCACGCTCTGGGACTAACGCTGCCCAACCCGAAGTCGATGTGCCGACCGGCGGGACGGGGTACCCTGCTCCGTCCCGCCGGTTTTCTTTTCCTGGGGTTTGGACGGGAGTTCGGACAAGGCGGGGAACCCCACCGCCCGGCGACTGGAAGTCGCCGGCTACCCAATGGCAAAGCCCGGCCTTCGCCGGGCTTCCCTTGTCGAAGAGAGGAGGCGGGAGCCGCCGAAGGGCGGCTTCGCCTCCCCGTAGCCGCGACTTTCAGCCGCCGGGAAAGGGTGTCCGAACTCCTGTCCGAAGGTCGGTTCTTTTCCAGTTGCCTCCCCGCACGATCGTGGTATACTCCCTTCTGCACAGATCCACTCTCTACTAACCAAGGAGCACAAGCATGCTGGACGTAGAACGAATCCGCACAGACTTCCCAATCCTCTCCCGCCAGGTCCACGGCAAGCCTCTGGTCTTCCTAGACAGTGCCGCCAGTTCCCAGAAGCCCCTGCCGGTCCTGGAGGCGATGGAGAGGGCCTATCGTACGTGTTATGCTAACGTCCATCGAGGGGTCTACACCCTCAGCGAGGAGGCCACCTGCTCCTACGAAGAAGCGCGGGACAAGGTGGCCTCTTTTATTAACGCCCGGGCTCGGGAGGAGATCATCTTCACCCGCAACACCACCGAGAGCATCAACCTGGTCGCCTACACCTGGGGGCGCACCCACATCGGCCCTGGCGACCGTATCCTCCTGACCGAGATGGAGCACCACAGCAACATCGTCCCCTGGCAACTCCTGGCCCAAGAGAAGGGGGCAGAGCTCGTTTACCTCCCCATCACCGACGAAGGGTTCCTCGATCTGGATAGGCTGGACGACCTGCTGGACGAGCGGGTCAAACTGGTCGCTTTCACGATGATGTCCAACGTTCTGGGTACCATCATCCCGGTCAAGGAGATCGTCGAAAGAGCCCATCGGGTTGGCGCGGTGACGCTGGTGGACGGCGCCCAGGGGGTCCCCCATATGCCGGTGGACGTACAGGACCTGGGGTGCGACTTCCTGGCCTTCTCCGGACATAAGATGTGCGGCCCCACCGGCATCGGCGTCCTCTACGGGCGGGAGGAGTTGCTGGAGGAGATGCCCCCCTTCCTCGGCGGTGGGGATATGATCCGCCGGGTGGAGTGGGATCACTCGACGTGGAACGACCTGCCGTGGAAGTTCGAAGCCGGCACCCCCGCCATCGTCGAGGGGATCGGCCTGGGCGCGGCGGTGGACTACCTGACGGGGATCGGGATGGAAGCCATCGCCGCCCACGAGCACGAGGTGATCGCCTACGCGATGGAACGGCTCTCCGCCCTCCCCGGCCTGGAGATCGTCGGGCCACCCGCCCAGCACCGGGGCGGGGTCGTCGCCTTCACCTTCCGCAACATCCACCCCCACGATCTGGCCCACCTGCTGGACCTGGAAGGGGTCGCCGTGCGGGCCGGTCACCACTGCGCCCAGCCCCTCCACAAACGGCTGGGGCTCGTGGCGACGACCCGCGCCAGTTTCTACCTATACAATACGAAGGAAGAGGCCGACCGCCTGGCCGAGGCCCTGGAGAAAGTAGCGAGGATCGTTGGGAAATGAGCGACCTTTACCGAGAACACATCCTGGACCACTACGCCAATCCCCGCAACTGGGGCAGACTGGAATCTCCGGACATCGCCGCCGACGCCGACGACCCCTCCTGCGGCGACCAGGTCCACCTGGAGATCGACCTGGACGCCGAAGGGCGCGTCGCTCAGGTCGCCTTCGAAGGTGAAGGCTGCATCATCAGCATGGCCTCCGCCTCCCTCTTCACCGAGTATATCAAGGGGAAGACGATCGCCGAACTGGAGGCCATCGACGAGGAGGAGGTCCTCAGGATCCTAGACGCCCCCATCGGCTCCGGTCGACGCCGGTGCGCCCTGACCCCCCTGAGGGCGTTGCGGGCGGGGCTGAAGGCGCTCAAGAGACAAAAGGGGAAGCCCGAGGAAGGCTGATTCCCCGGGCCAAGGGGCGGCAACCGATGGCACGGTCTCCCTACCGAGAACGCATCCTCGACCACTACCACAATCCCCGACACCGCGGGACCCTGAGGGCACCGGACCTGGTCGGGGAGAAGGACAACCCGGTCTGCGGCGACCGGGTGCGGATCGAACTGCGGGTGGACGAGGAGGGCCGGGTGGTCGAGGCGGCCTTCAGCGGGGACGGATGCATCATCAGTATGGCCGCTGCATCGATGCTCACCGAGTCCGTCCACGGCCGCCCGGTAGACGAGTTGCAACGGCTGACCCGGGAGGACATCCTGGCGATGCTGGGGATCGAACTGGGGCCAGCACGGCTCCACTGTGCCCTGCTGCCCCTGGAGGCTCTCCGCTCGGCCCTAGAGGCTCCTCGGTCGCGGGAGTGAGGCCAGGCCTACACCTCCCGCTCCAGGAGCGACATCAGAAGATCGGGCAACTGATCCCGATTGTGCTCCGTAACGCGCAGGACAGCGGGGGCGGAGGTGGGGAGGCGCAACTGGACCGCGCCGATCAGTTCGGGCCGGACCACCACCAAGGCGAGGCGGAACTGGGCGGCGCGGAGGATGTCCAACGCGATGGCCCATCCCCGCCCCTGCTCCACCTCCAGCGGACCGACCTCATCGACGACGAGGAGATCGCACGGGACGGCTCGGGCGATGGCCTCGGCCCCCCAGGCCAGGACCGCGGGGTCGAACCAGTACCTTCCTACCTCCACGCCTCCCCCGGGGACGGTGAGCGGCCGCGTATCTCCGGTGCTCACATCCATCACCGTCCGCCCACCCTGCTCGTCGGCCTGCAGGGTGAGCAGACCGCCACAGGTGTAACCCGCGTCCCTAGCACGCGCCACCACTTCCCGGCAGACGGTGGTCTTGCCGACCCCTCGCTCCCCTGTAAGGAGCAAGATCCGACCACTCACCCTTGTCCCCCTCCTGCGTAAAAGCGGGCCGGCACCTGGGGCACCGGCCCATCTGGTGGAGATGGCGGGAATCGAACCCGCGTCCGGAGAATTCGGCCACGGACTTCTACGAGCGTAGTCGGCCGTTTCATTCTCGCCCGGGGAGTCGCCGCCGACCGCGCTACACCCGGGCCCAGCCGATTTGCCTTAGGCGACCTTATCGGCGTCCGGTCGCCGCACGCCGGCTCTGTGACGCCCGGCCCCCGACCCGCCGGCGCGAGGCCGGGGCGGACGGGACCCCGTTTAGGGGGGTCCTTTTTCCCTTACCGCACTAGGCGGCGACGGGAATCGCAGCCCAATTGTTGGCACTTTTGGGTTAGCGCTCGGTTGTTAACGGGGCCGAAGCCCCCCGGCTCGCCATCCGTGGCCTGCCTTCCCCGTCGAAGCCGTTCATCCCCACGGACACCCGCATTATAGCACATAAACAGGGGGGGTGCAAGCAAATTACCGCCCAGGGAGCATTTCAGATTGGGGGCGGACTTCAGCCCGCCTCGGCCCTCCCCCCTCTCCCGCAAGCGGGAGAGGGGGGAGGGTGGCCCGCCGCCAGGCGGGCCGGGTGGGGGGTGAGGGCCCAGAGAAAGAACTCGCCCCGAAATTGAAACGCACCTACCGCCCAGGTGTCCGCAACAAGTTGGTGGGCGAAGAGACCGCGGACACCTTGTTCGTTTCCCCAAACTCAAGTACAATAGGAACCGTGCGAAGAGGACGCAGATTTTGCCTCCTTCTGGCAATTCTCTTGGCGGTCCTCCTGGCCTCCCCGAGCCTCCCGCTGCAGGCCCGAGGGCCGGACCAGGAGGACGCGGCGGCCCGCCTGCTGGCCCGGATGCCCCCGGCCGCCCGGGTGGGCCAGTTGTTCGTCGTCACCTTCCCCGGCACCGAGATCGAGGAAGGGACGGACATCTACCAACTGATCGTCGAGGAGCGAATCGGCGGGGTGCTCCTCACCCCGGAGAACGGCAACATCCTCAATCAGGGGGACACCCCCCTTCAGGTCGCCACCCTCACGAACGGGCTGCAACATCTGGCCTGGGAGGCCTCCCAGAAGCCCATCCGTCCCGGCCCCGGTGAGGAGGGCACTACGACCCTGGCCCCCTTCGTCCCCCTCTTCATCGCCGTCAAGGGGGGCGGCATCGAGAACCTCTATACCGCCCCCATCAGCGGCACCACCCCCCTCCCCCCGCCGATGGCCCTGGGCGCCACCTGGGACCCCGCCAACGCGCAGACGGCGGGGGCGATCCTGGGCCAGGAACTGGACCGGATAGGGATCAACCTGCTCCTGGGGCCCTCGCTGGACGTGCTGAACACCCCCCGCCCCGGCACCCCGGCCGACCTGGGGGTCCGTTCCTTCGGGGGCGACCCCTACTGGGTGAGCCGGATGGGCAAGGCCTACATCCAGGGCGTCCACGAGGGGAGCGGGGGCCGCGTGGCCGTGGTCCCCGGCCACTTCCCCGGCCTGGGCGCCGCCGACCGCCCTCTCACGGAGGAGGTCTCCACCGTCCAGAAGTCGCTGGAGCAACTGAAGCAGATCGAACTGGCCCCCTTCTTCGCCGCCACGGGCGCGGAGGAGCCGCTGGCCCGCCCCGACGGCCTGCTGGTCTCCCACATCCGCTACCGGGGCTTCCAGGGCAACATCTACGCCTCCACCAAGCCGGTCAGTTTCGACCCCCAGGCCCTGCAGCAACTGATGGCTCTGCCCGAACTGGCCCCATGGCGAGAGGACGGCGGACTGACGGTGGCCGACGAACTGGGCGTGCGCGCCGTCCGGAGGTTCTACGACCCCACCGAGCAGGCGTTCAACGGGCTGCGCGTCGCCCGCGACGCCTTCGTGGCCGGGAACGACCTCCTCATCCTCTCCCACTTCGCCTCGACCGACGAATGGGATGCCCACTTCGACAACATCCGCACGACCATCGCCTTCTTCCGGGAGAAGTACGCCACCGACCCGACCTTCCAGGCCTGGGTGGACCAGGCGGTCCTGCGCATCCTGCGGCTCAAACTCCGCCTCTACGGAGAGCCCTTCACCCTGGCCGACGTCCAGGTCGACTACGACGCGATCCCCGAGGAGGTGAGGCGGCTCACCGAACAGGTCGCCCCCATCGCCCAGGCCGCGGTCACCCTGCTCTCCCCCCCCTCCCCCGACCTGCGCCCACCGCCGCCCGCCGCCGACGAGCGGATCGTCATTTTCACCGACGGTCGACAGATCGAGCCATGCGCCGGATGCCCGGCCACCTACGTCATCCCCCCCACCCTGCTGGAAGAGACGTTGGTTCGCCTCTACGGCCCACAGGCGACCGATCAGGTCTCGCCGGGACAGGTCGTCAGTTTCACCTTTAACGACCTGCTGGACTACCTCGCTGCCCCCCCGCCAACCACCGAGGAAACCGGCACCCCGTCCCCTCCCCACCCTGTTCAGATCGCCCTGGAGCGGGCCGATTGGGTCCTCTTCGCAATGCTAGACGTGACCGACCAGGTCCCGACCTCCACCGCGATCCGCCGCTTCCTGGCTGAGCAGGCCGACCTGTTGAAGGACAAGCGGGTGGTCGTCTTCGCCTTCGGCGCTCCCTACTACCTGGACACCACCGAAACCGCCAAACTCTCCGCCTACTTCGGCCTCTACGGCCACACCGCTCCCTTCGTAGAGGCCGCCGCCCGCGCCCTGTTCGACGAGTTCCCGTTCACCGGGGCCTCCCCCGTCTCCATCGCCAGCCTCAACTACGACCTGATCGTACAGACCCAGCCCGACCCCGACCAGGAGATCCGGGTCTTCTACCAGGTCGGCGAGGAGCCGATCGAATCCACGGAAGGGACTCCCCAGCCACCGGAGATCTTCCAGGGGGATACCCTTCGGCTCCGCACCAGCGTCATTCTGGACCGGAACGGCCATCCCGTGCCCGACGGCACGCCGGTGGAGTTCATCTTCACCTATCCCCAGGAAGGGCTGGAGCACACGGTCCAGGTCACCACCCGGGACGGCGTAGCGGAGACGATGATCACACTGGACCGGGTGGGGCAACTGCAGGTCTCGGTGCGGGCCGAACCCCATCCGCGCACCGTGGGGCTGGAGGTGGAGATCCGAGAGGGAGAGCCGGCCGTCATCGTCACCGTCACCCCCACTCCGACGCCAGTTCCCCCAACGCCCACCCCCACCGTCCCCCCATCCGCCGAGGCGACCTCCACCCCCGCCCTCCCCACCCTCCAGCCCGGCGAGACGCCGACTGCGGCGGAGATAGAGGTCAACAGTCGTGATCTGGCGTTGGGGTTGGGGAGCGCTTTGCTGGTCGCCTTCGTGGGGTATCTGGCCTACTGGGCCCTCCGGCGCGACCCAACCGGCTCCCTGCGGGTCGGCTTATGGAGCGTCGCCGGAGGGCTGCTGGGCTACATCGGCCTGGCCGTTGGAATACCGGGCACGGCCTGGGTGCGCCAACACGCTGGGGAATGGTCCGCCCCCATCGCCGCACTGCTTGGGGCGACCTCCCTGATGGTGCTCTCCCTGATCGTCGTCTCTCTCGGGGGGAGTGGGATAAACACCGCAGAGGCACAGAGAACACAGAGGGATTCCAAGATTTAGAGAAACCTCTGCGTCTCTGCGGTGAAATTCACAGAAAAGTAACTGCGAAGGCGGTGAGAAGGAGGAGGCCGACGAAGGTCAGCAGCCACCGGTTCGCCCGCACCGCCTCCTGCCAGGCGCGGCGGGGCGGCATGATGGCGGTGAAGGCATCGGTAAGGGAGGTGTCGTGTAGCATCCGGCGGAAGGCCTCGACCGTGGGTGGGCGATCGTCGGGGTGCATGGCGATAGCCGCCAGGATAGCCCGCTCCGTCGCCGGGGAGATGCTGGGGTTGAGTTCCCGCGGCGGGATCAGGCTGTCGGGCCGAAGGAACCGCTGCTTGGCGTCCGCCGGGGGCTGACCGGTGAGTAGGTGGTAGAGCGTCGCGCCGAGGGCGTAGATGTCGGAACGGACGTCGGTGTGGCCGGTGTCGCCGCCGTACTGCTCCAGGGGGGTGTAGGCCACCGTCCCCCTTCCCTGGAGCACCGTCACCGTGCGGACGTCGTCGGTGATCATCAACTTGACCAGACCGAAGTCGACCAGTTTGATCAACCCACCGGGGGTCAATTTGACGTTGGCCGGTTTGATGTCGCGGTGGAGGACGGGAGGAGTCTGACTGTGAAGGTAGGAAAGGGCGTCGCAGAGTTGATCGGCCCACCGCAGCACCTCGCGCTCGCCCAGGAGCCGACCTGCCCGGAGTTCCCGTTCCAGGACCTGGCGGAGATCGGGCCCGGCGACGAAGTCCATCACCAGATATTCCCGCCCGCCCTCGCTGAAGTAATCGGACACCTTAGGCAGGTTGGGATGGTCGAGACGGGCGAGGACGCTCGCCTCGCGGCGGAACTGGGCCTGCATCTGCTTCGCGGCATCGGGAGGGAGGTCCGGATCGGGGCACACCTCTTTCAACGCGCAGATCCGCCCCTCCAGCCGGAGGTCTGCAGCGCGGTAGACGGCGCCCATCCCTCCTTGCCCCACGCAGGCAAGGACCTTGTAACGCTCGCGAAGGACCGTTCCCGGTCGGAGCAAGCGGGCCATACTCTTCTCCTCCTCCGCCCATATGATAAAGCAGAAAGGAAACCTGTCAAGTGGAACCACGAATAGGGCCACGAATGGGGTCACGAATGCACGAATCGATTGTGGAGGGGCCGTAGATGGACATGTCGGAACAACCCAACATCCCGATGCTGGTCGCGTATGAGGGAAAACTGTCCGGTCAACGGTGGCTCATTGAGGGAGACAGCCTTCTCATCGGCCGCAGCCCGGATTGCGACGTCATCCTTCCGGAGCGCCCGGTCTCCCGCCACCACGCCCGCATCGAACGGACGCCGGACGGTCGGTACATCATCCGTGATCTGGGGAGCAAGAACGGGACCTACGTCAACGGCGAGGAGGTCCGCGACGCCCCGCGCGTGCTTCAGGACGGCGACGAGATCCAGATCGCCCTGTGCGTGAAACTGGGGTTTGTGGGGGCGGACGCCACGTTGCCCCTGGTCGTCGAGGGGCCGACCCGGGGGCTGCGGGTGGATCGAGCCAGCAGGCGGGTGTTTATCGGAGGGCAGGAACTGACCCCACCCCTCTCCCCCGCCCAGTACCGGCTCTTGACCACGCTGCTGGATGCGGAGGGCAGGGTGGTCACCCGCGAGGAGATCGTGGCCGCCGTCTGGCCGGAGGAGGCCAAGGCGGGGATCACCGAGCAGGCCATCGACGCCCTGGTCCGGCGGCTGCGCGAGCGGCTGGCCTCCCTCGACCCCGACCACAACTACATCGTCACCGTCCGCGGCCACGGCTTCCGCCTGGAAAATCGGTAAAAGAGCAACCTTGACAGGTTGACGGCTTGCCCATATAATTACCAACCCCGCCCGCTGGGAGGGGGCATTTCGTTGACAGGAGCGTGAGACGAGATGGGAGCAGTTCCAAAGAGAAAGATCTCTAAAGGTCGCCGAAATCGACGCCGGAGCCACCACGCCTTGAGGTTGCCCCACCTGGTGCTTTGCCCACATTGCCATAAACCGATGCTCCCCCACCGGGTCTGCCCCAACTGCGGCATGTACCGCGGGCGTGAGGTCATCGAGGTCGAAGAGTAGCCAGGATCCGGCAGGGGGCCGCCGATGGGGAAGCCGCTTGAAGGGAAGGTTGCCGTTGTCACCGGCGCGTCGCGCGGGATCGGCCGGGCGATCGCGCTGGAACTGGCCCGGCGAGGCGCGAAGGTGGTCGTCAACTACAACCGAAGCGATGAGGCGGCCGCCGAGGTGGTAAGCGCGATCCGGGCGGAAGGGGGCGAGGCGATCGCCTGTCAGGCGGACGTCTCCCAGTTCGACCAGGCACGTCGGTTGATCCAGACGGCGTTGGACACCTACGGGGGTTTGCACATCCTGGTCAACAACGCCGGGGTGACCCGCGATCGGTTGATCCTGATGATGACGGAGGAGGATTGGGATACCGTCATTCGGGTGGATCTGAAGAGCCTGTTCAACACCTGCAAGGCGGCTGCCAGGCCGATGATCCGGCAGCGGTACGGCCGCATCATCAACATCTCCTCCGTCGTCGGCATCGCCGGGCAGGGCGGGCAGACGAACTACGCTGCGGCCAAGGCCGGCGTCATCGGGTTCACCAAGAGCCTGGCGAAGGAACTGGGGCCGCGGGGCATCACCGTCAACGCGGTCGCCCCGGGGCTGATCCCGACGGACCTGACGGCGGACCTGCCGGAGGCGCTGCGGCAGAAGGCGGTGGAGCAGACCCCCCTGGGGAGAGTGGGCCGCCCGGAGGAGATCGCCTACGCCGTGGCCTTCCTGGCCTCCGACGAGGCGGCGTTTATCACCGGCGTCGTCCTCCCGGTGGACGGTGGCTTGGTGATGGCTGGTTGACGGGTTGATGGACGGAGGTGGTGGTTTGGGAGAATACGAAGAGACCCCCACGGTCGGTCGGATCACCGTCGATACCGACGTGTTGAGGACCATCGCCCGGATGACGGCGCTGGCCGTCCCCGGCGTCGTGCGGATGACCCCGCCCCTGGGGCTGCAGCGGATCCTGGGGATGGAGGACGGGGTGGAGGTCACGGTGCGGGACGGCATGGTGTGGGTGGAACTGTACGTCGTCGTCGAGGCGGGCCGAAACCTCCTCGCACTGGGACGGCAGATCCAGGCCGAGGTCACCCGGGCGATCAGCGACATCGTGGGGATGCCGGTGGAGGCCGTCAACGTCCACATCGAGGACGTGGTCTCCCCATCTCAAGGCTAGCGAGGTCGGAAGGCGACGTGAAAGCCCGTCGTCGTGCCCGCGCGCTTGCCCTTCAAGCCCTTTACGAGATTGACAGCGTCGGTCATCCGCCCGACGCGGTGCTGGAAGAGCGGCTGGCGGAGACGCCGCTTCCGGAGGCTGCCGCCGAGTTCAGCCGCCATCTGGTGTCCGGCGTGCTCCGTTACCGGTCCGTGCTCGATCGATTCATCCAGGAGCACGCACCGGAGTGGCCCGTGGAGCAGATGGCCTGCATCGACCGGAACATCCTGCGGATCGCCCTCTTCGAGTTCGCCGTGGACGGCTCCACCCCGGTCAAGGTGGCGATCAACGAAGCGGTAGAACTGGCCAAGATGTTCGGATCGGATAGCAGTTCCCGTTTCGTCAACGGAGTCCTCGGCGCCCTGGTGAACCGTAAGGACGCCATCGCCAGGGCGGTGCGGAAAATCGAGCCAGAGCAAGAGTAGAAAGCGGCCCCGAAAAGGGACCGTCATTTTGTCATCCCAGGACATAAGGAGAGCACAATGGCTGTAAAAGTGATCATTATGGGCGCTGCTGGTCGGGACTTCCACAACTTCAACGTCTTCTTCCGCGACAACGCGGATTACGAGGTCGTCGCCTTCACCGCCACGCAGATCCCTAACATCGAGGGGCGCAGGTATCCGCCAGCGCTGGCGGGTGAGCTGTACCCCGAGGGGATCCCCATTTACCCCGAAGAGGAACTGGTCGATTTGATCCGCCGGTACCGGGTGGACCGGGTGGTGTTCGCCTATTCCGATGTCTCTCACGAGTACGTAATGCACAAGGCCTCCCAGGTGCTGGCAACGGGGGCGGACTTCTGGCTGATGGGGGTCGGATCGACGATGCTGGAGAGCAACAAGCCGGTGGTAGCCGTCTGCGCTGTGCGCACCGGCTGCGGGAAGAGCCAGACCACCCGGCACGTCTGCGACCTCCTGCAGAAAATGGGGAAGAAGGTCGTGGTGGTCCGCCACCCGATGCCCTATGGCGATCTGGCGGCCCAGGCGGTCCAGCGGTTCGCCACCTACGAAGACCTGGACCGGCACCAGTGCACAATCGAGGAGCGGGAGGAGTACGAGCCACACCTGGACCGGGGAGTGATCGTCTACGCCGGGGTGGACTACGAGCGGATCCTCCGCCAGGCGGAGGCGGAGGCGGACGTGGTCGTGTGGGACGGGGGGAACAACGACCTCCCCTTCTTCAAGCCCGACCTGCACATCGTCGTGGCCGACCCGCACCGGCCGGGCCACGAACTCCGGTACCATCCCGGCGAGGCCAACCTGCGGGCGGCGGACGTGGTGGTGATCAACAAGGTGGACACCGCCTCCCCCGAGGGCATAGCCGAGGTGCGGGAGGACATCTACGCGGTCAACCCGCAGGCGACCGTGATCGAGGCAGCCTCCCCCATCTTCGTCGAGAATCCCGCGGCCATCCGAGGCAAGCGCGTGCTGGTAGTGGAGGACGGACCCACGCTGACCCACGGCGAGATGACCTACGGGGCTGGGGTGGTGGCCGCCCGGCGGTTCGGCGCAGCCGAGTTGGTCGACCCGCGCCCCTACGCCGTCCGTTCCATCGCCGCCACCTTCGAGAAATACCCCCACATTGGCCCGCTGCTCCCGGCGATGGGCTACGGGGAGGAACAGATCAAGGACCTGCAGGAGACCATCAACCGGGCCGACTGCGACCTGGTGCTGGTCGCCACACCCATCGACCTGCGGCGGCTGATCGACATCCGCCACCCGGTGGACCGGGTGCGGTACGAACTCCAGGTCATCGGCCAGCCCACGCTGGAGGAGATCCTGACGGAACGGCTCGGCTAGGTCCCGCCACAGAACGAACGACAAAGACACGGAGGGCGCAGAGGGGCCAAAGGGAAACCCCGCGCCCTCCGTGTTGTTGGTTGCC
>CAZOLN010000070.1:1507-14008 GCA_964580565.1 uncultured Anaerolineales bacterium | reverse complement strand
TTTTTTGGCGCGCTTGTGTGCTTGACAATGGTTGGTAAGTGTGGTAATCTCTGAACCTGCCTGGGGGTATTTTCGGCTAGTCCACAAGGAGCGAGATATGGGCGCGAAATCTCGGACCGAACGGATGGTGGAGCGGCTGAGAGAGCTCCAGATGAGTACGGTGGATATCGAGGCCTCGGCCGTCGTTAGCGTAGACGGGTTGACGATCGCTTCTGCCCTCCCCGCTGGCGTGGAGGAGGACCGTGTCTCCGCGATGTCCGCAGCCATGCTCTCCCTGGGCGAGCGGATCGCCAGTGAGTTGGGCCGAGGGGCGTTGGAGGAGGTGTACGTCAAGGGGGCAGGAGGGTACGTGCTCCTCACGGCCGTCGGTGAGGAGGCGGTGCTGACCGTCCTGGCCCGCGCGGGCGCGAAGTTGGGGTTGGTCTTTCTGGAGATGCGCCGCGCAGCCGAGGACCTGGCGGACATCCTCTAGTCTAGCCCGGAGTTCCTCCACACACTCGAGATCGCAGGAGGGGCAACGTGAGACGAATCGAGCCCAGCGGGTACTACTATCCAAATAAGTTGGCCCGGATCTATATCGAGGCCCTGGAAGAGGTGATGGGGAAGAACGGGCTGAATGCCATTTTGAACCTGGCCGGCCTCTCCCACTTGATCGATAACTATCCCCCCGATAATTTCAACAAAGAGTTCGACTTCGCCGATTTCTCCGCCCTCAACTGGGCGCTGGAGGAGATGTACGGCCCTCGCGGTGGTCGGGGCCTCCAGTTGCGCGCCGGGCGGGCGGCGTTCGCCCGTGGGTTGCCCGGCTTCGGCCCTCTGGCCGGCGTCAGCGACCTCGCCTTTCGGGTGCTTCCCCTCAGTGCGAAGTTGAAGGCAGGCCTTCCCGCGCTGGCGAAGATATTCACCCAGTTCAGCGATCAGGTCAGCACGGTCGAGGACAAGGGAGAGTACTACACCTATACGATGAACCCTTGTCCCGTCTGTTGGGGGCGGAAGGCGGATCGGCCGATCTGCTTCGCTGGGATGGGGGTGATCGAAGAGGGCCTCCACTGGGTCAGCGGCGGCCGAAAGTTCCGCGTGGACGAGATCGAATGCGTGGCGGCGGGTGGTGAGATCTGCACCTACGCCATCTATAAGGAACCGATCGGTTGAGTGGGGCAGGAGAGGCAATGGGGTCGCATCACATCCTGATCGTCGAGGACGAGCCCAACACGGCCGAGATGCTGGAGACGTATTTCCGCTCCCAGGGGTACCTGGTCTCGACCGTGGACGAGGGGGAGAAGGCGCTGTCGTTTGTCCAGGAGGTCCTGCCCGATGTGATCCTGCTGGACATCCGCCTGCCCGACATCGACGGGTATGAGGTCTGTCGGCGGTTGCGCGGGCATCGGCGGACCGCTCACATTCCCATCGTTTTCCTCACCGAGAAGCGAGAGCGGGGGGACCGGCTCACGGGGTTGGAGTTGGGCGCGGTCGACTATATCACCAAGCCGTTCGACGTCCAGGAACTCCGCCTGCGGGTGCGCAACATCCTGCGCCGGGCGGATGCGGAGCCGATGGCCCACCCGGTGACGGGCTTGCCGTACGCTTCCGTGGTGGATGAGCAACTCCGGCAGTTGATAGGGCAACCGCGCTGGGCCCTCGTGGCCGTGGCGGTGGAGGGTCTGGACCCGTTTGCCGACCTGTACGGCTTCGTGGCCCGCGACGACGTGTTGCGTGCGGTGGCTTTGATCATCCGGCGGACCGTCCAGGAAGAGGTAGGCGGAGAACCGTTCGTCGGTCAGCTGGACGACACGTCGTTCGTCCTCGCCGTGGCCCCGGAGCACGCCCAGCGGGTGCGGGAGGAACTGGAGGATCGGCTCCAGGAGGCCGTGGCCTTCTTCTACCCCCGAACCGACTGGGAGGCAGGTAAAGGGGGGGACGGCGGTCCGTTGCCCCGACTGTCCATCCGTCTCGGCCTCCTTACCGGGTCCGCATCTACGCAGGACGTCCAGGGCTTGCGCAGGTCGATCAAGGACTCGCTCTTCCCCGCCTAGTCGAATCCGTCGCCGGTGGAGGTGCAGGGCTGCGGTCCCCGAACGACCGCGCCCTTTTATTTCACGTGGGATGGGATGAGATGAAGGTTACCGTGGTGATCCCCACGTACAACGAAGTGGAGAACGTCGGGCCGATGGCCGAGGCGTTGTGGGGGCTGGGGCTGCCGGATCTGGACGTCTTGATCGTGGACGACGCCTCGCCGGACGGGACCGGCGAGGTGGCCGATCGGTTGGCGGCGGAGAACCCCGGGCGCCTCTTCGTCCTCCACCGGACGGGCCCCCGCGGCCTGGGGCGGGCCTACGTCGACGGGTTCCGCTGGGCGTTGGCCCACGGTGCCGACGTGGTGGTCCAGATGGACTGCGATTTCTCCCACGATCCCAACGATGTTCCCCGCCTGGTCGAGCACATCCCCGAGTACGACGTGGTGGTCGGCTCCCGCTATACCCCCGGAGGGCGGACCGAGGAGCGGTGGGGGATAGGGCGGAAACTCCTCTCCTGGTGGGCGAACTTTTACGCCCGGATGATCCTCGGCTGTCGGGTGCGGGACATCACCGCCGGCTTCAAGGCCTGGGGGCGGGAAGCGCTGGAGGGGATCGACCTGGGAAGCATTCGGTCCCAGGGGTACATCTTCCAGGTAGAGATGGCCTACGTCAGCGAGCGTCTGGGGTACCGCGTTCTGGAGGTCCCTATCTACTTCCGGGACCGGCGTGCGGGTCGTTCCAAGATGACGCTTCCGGTCCAGATCGAAGCAGCGCTGCGGGTGTGGGAGGTGCGCTGGCGGCACCGACACCTGCGGCCCCTGCGCGGAGAGGTATGATCCGCCGATACCTTCCCACGCTGTCCATATTGTCGTTTCTCCTCCTGCTCCCCCTCGCGCTGTTCGCGCCGGTCGCCCTGGGGCACCGGACGCTCCTGCCGGTCGACGCGCTTTTCCTCTTCGAGCCCTACCGGTCGGCAGCCGAAGCGTTAGGAGTGGGGACCCCCCACAATTCCCTCCTGAGCGACCTGATCCTGGAGAACTATGCCTGGAAACGGTTCGTCCTGGAGGCGATTCGGGATCGGGAACTGCCCCTGTGGGATCCCTACGTCTTCGCTGGGCACCCCTTCTTCGCCAACGGACAGCACTCGGCCCTCTATCCCTTGAGCCTCGTCTTTTACCTCCTTCCACTGTGGCGGGCCTACGGGGTTTTCACCTGGCTGCAGTTGGGGTTGGCTGGGTGGTGGGCCTACCTCTTCGCCCGCACGCTGGGGACGAGTCGGTTGGGTGCACTGATCGCGGGCATCGTCTTCCAGTTGAGCGGATTCATGCTGGTTTCCGTGGTCCACCCGATGATCATCGCCGGGGCCTCCTGGCTTCCCTTCATCCTGGCGATGGTGGAGCGGGTCGTTCAGCAGCGCCCGGCGTTGGGAAATCGACCGGCCAGCCTCCCCTGGGTCCTGCTGGGAGCCGTCGGCCTGGGGTGCCAGATGCTGGCGGGGCACGCGGAGAACACGTACTTCGTGCTCCTGGTATCTGCTGCATATGCGGGCTGGCGGCTTTTGGGGAAGGTCGCGGTGGGCGCACATGTCGCAAAGGTCGCAGAGGTCGCAGGGGGTGCTGGGCACACCTCTCTGCGTCCTGTGTGGTTGAGGCCGGCGGTGTGGTTGGTGTTGATGATCGCGCTGGGGTTGGCCCTGGGCGCGGTCCAGTTCGTGCCGCTGTACGAGGTAGCCACCACCGGCTTCCGGGCCGCCCAGGCCGCACCGACCCTGCAGCAGGTCCTCGGGTGGGCCTACCCGTGGCGTCGCCTGATCACCTTCGCCGTGCCCAACTTCTTTGGCAACCCGGCCCACCACGGCTATTTCGACCTGTTCCGGTGGCGGTACGTCCCGGCTACCGTCAACGCCTACGGCAAGCCCATCACCAGCCACGATTGGGGGATCAAGAACTACGTGGAAGGCGGGGCGTACCTCGGGTTGCTTCCCCTCTTCCTCGCGCTCATCGCTGTGGTCGGGTGGGTTCGTTCCCTTCGCTGGGGTCCTGACGTTTCACGGTCGGCGTCATACGTCAAGCGTCATACGTCAAGCGTCATACGTCAAGCGTCATACGTCAAGCGTCTTGTCGCCGGTCCTCGCGGTTTTTTCACCCTCCTTGCCCTCTTCTCCCTCGGCTGCATCTTCGGCACGCCGCTCTACGCGCTGGTCTATGTGCTGCCCTACCTCCGCCAGTCGCACTCCCCCTTCCGATGGGTTTTCCCGCTGACCCTTTCGGTGGCGGTACTGGCGGGGTTCGGGGTGGACGAGGTGAGGCGGAACAGGGAACGGGAGACGAAAGGCGGGGGGCGGGGAGCGAGGGGAGGATGGGTTGGGAAGATCGTCCTACTAGACGCGGAGCCCTCGCTGGTGAGTTTCCTGGCCGCGACGGCCTTCTGGGGCGGGGTGATCACACTGGTGGGGATGGCGGCCAGCCGGATTCTCTTCGACCGGATCGAGCCGCTGGTGGAGCGGGCCTTCTGGAGCCTGGCCCGTGCTCCCGACGCGTTCCCCGACCACCGGGCGTTCTATTCCTACGAGTTCCGTTGGATCGGGCTGTTCGGCCTCCTCCTGACGGCGACGGGGATCGTGTTGCGGGTGAGCCGCTGCCCCATCTACCTCCGCCGTCGACCGGTGTGGGAGGTCCTGGCGGTGGGGGTGCTGGTGGTGGACCTGCTTTCCTTCGGGGCGGGGTTCCATCCGGCGGTGGATCCCGCGCTGCTGGAGTACACCCCGCCGGTGGTGGAGTTCCTGCGGCAGGATACCTCGCTCTGGCGGTACGGCGTCTTCGCACCGCCGGGCACCACCAAGACGATGAACGCCAACGTGGGGATGTTCTACGACCTCCAGTCGATCGACGGCTACGATTCGATCTTCCCCCAGCAGTACGTGGCTTATATGGAACTCATCGAGCCGCAGGATCAGATCCTGTACAACCGCATCGCTCCGCTGCGGGAGTGGTCCAGCCTGGACAGCCCCCTGCTTGACCTGCTCAACGTCAAATACGTCGTCACCGAGGTGGAGATCCCCAACCCGGCCAAATACCGGCTGGTCTACCAGGACGAGGCGGTGCGGGTGTACGAGAACCTGGCGGTGTTGCCCCGCGCCTTCGCGCTCCCCGCCACTGCCGCCGTCGTGGTGGACGACGTGGCGGAGGGATTGCGGACGTACGATCCGCATCGGTATGTGATCCTGGAGGCAGGCGGTGGGGAGCGAGGAGCAAGGAGCAGGGAGCAGGGAGCAGGGGGGGAACCGGAGCCGCAGCGGGTGGCGCAATATACCCGTAACGAGGTCTTCGTCGATGTGAGCGTTGCCGAGCCGAGTTGGCTGATCCTCACCGATTCCTACTTCCCCGGCTGGCGGGCCTTCGTGCGGCCCCAAGGAGCGGATGAGGAGGCGGAGCAGGAAGTGGAGGTCGTCCGGGTGGACGGGAACTTCCGCGGTGTCTTCCTGGAGCCGGGGGAGTGGACCGTCCGGTTCAAGTACAGCCCCAACGCGGTGAAGGTCGGCGCGTTCGTCAGTTTCATCGCCGGGATGGCGGTCCTCTTCCTGGTGGGCCTCTACCTCTGGCGGTTCTTCTACCGCGAGGAGGACGACGCCAGCACGGTCCGGCGGGTGGCGAAGAACTCGCTGGCCCCCATCGTCCTCAACCTGTTCAACCGGCTGATCGACTTTGCCTTCGCCGCGCTGATGGCCCGCATCCTCGGACCGGTGGGGAACGGGCGGTACGCCACGGCGGTCAACATCTACCTCTGGTTCGAGGTGGTGGTCAACTTCGGCCTGGACATGTACCTGATGCGGGAGGTGGCGCGGCGGCGGGAGCGATCGTGGCAACTCTTCGTCAACACGACGGCGCTGCGGCTGCTGCTCTTCGCTGCGGTGATCCCGCTCCTGGTCGGGTTCCTGGCCGGGTGGCAGGCGCTGGGTTCCCCGCTGGCCCCCGAGACGATCTGGGCTGTCGTCTTGCTTTACATCGGCCTCCTGCCGGGCAGCGTCGCCTACGGCCTGGCGGCGGTCTTCCGGGGCTTCGAGAAGCATGAGATCCCCGCCGCCATCCAGACGGTGACGACCATCATCCGGGTCACGCTGGGGGTGCTGGTGCTGGTCGGCGGGTTGGGGGTCGTCGGGGTGGCCGGGGCCTCGATCCTGACCAACCTGGCGACGCTGACCATCCTGACCGTGCTGGCGTTCCGGCTGATCTGGGCGGAGCGGCCGCGCGGTGTGGGCCGGGTGGAACGGGCCCTCCAGCGGGTGATGCTGGTGGAGAGTTGGCCGTTGATGGCCTCGCTCCTCCTGCAGGTCCTCTTCCCCGGCGTCAACCTGCTCCTGCTCCAGCGTCTCCAGAGCGACGCCGTGGTCGGCTGGTACGACGCGGCCCGCAAGTGGGTGGATGCGCTCAACATCATCCCTTCGTTTTTTACCTTCGCCGTCTTCCCGATCATGTCCCGTCAGGCGGTCCAGGACCCCTCCGACCTGCGGCGCTCCTACCGCCTTTCGGTGAAGATGCTGACGATGGTCGCGCTGCCGACGGCGGTGGTCGTGACGCTGCTGTCGACCCCCTTGGTGGGGCTGCTGAGCGGGGCGCGGTTCCTCCCCCACGGGGCCATCGTGCTCCGACTGCTGGTCTGGTCGATCCTCTTCGGCTGGATCAACAGCCTGACCAACTACGTCTTGATCGCCCTCAACCGTCAGCGGTATGTGCTGCTGGCCTCCGGCGTGCGGGTGGTCTTCACGGTGATCGCCAACCTGCTCTTCGTGCGTACCTTCAGTTACGTCGCCTCGGCGTGGATCATGATCGGAGGCGAGCTCCTGCTGGCGGTGCTGTTCGCCATCCCGTTGCACCGGCATCTGGGAGGGATCGGCTGGGTGGGGCTGCTGGGCCGGCCGGTCCTCGCCGGCCTGGTGATGGGCGCGGCGGTCTGGGCGGTGGCCCCGGTGAGTCGGCCGTTGGCGCTCGGGGTTGGGTTGGTCGTCTATCCGGCGATGTTGATCGTCCTGCGGGCGCTCACGCCGGAGGAGCGGGAGATGCTGTCCCCGCTGCTGCCGTGGGCGAGGCTGCGGCAGCGATGGGCTGGGCGGTAGGCCTGTCCTGCGCTTGACGTCCGACCAAAAGAAGGGTATAGTATGGGCAGCGGCCTGTCTATCCGTCACGCCCAACGGGGGGAACCGATATGGGTACACGACCTTCCCAAAACACCTGGGTCATTCCCGTAATCCTGGGAGTCTGTCTGGTGATGATCTTCCTCCTCGGCCGTGGCATCTCCGACCAGATAGAACGGCTGGAGAGAATCCAGGCCGCACAGGCCCAACTGCAGTCTTACATCGACCAGGAACAGGAGTACAACCAGGCGCTGCAGGCGGAACTGGAGGAGGTTACCTCCCCCGAGTTCCCTGAAAAGTGGGGACGGGAGAACCTGCACTGGGCCCGCCCCGGCGAGGTCGTCCTCAGCATCCCCGCTCCTACGCCAGGCCCCATCCCCTAAACAGCGACGTTCCCATCCCGGAGACACAGAGAGCGTAGGGTTCAATAGGTGTCTTTGAGGGCTCTCTGTGTCCTCTATGTCTGTGTGACGCTCACTCTCTTCCCCCTTTCCCCCTCTTGGGGTATAATCCTCGCATCGATCATCCAGAAAGGGACGCTATGTTGCCCGTCTATGTTGCACTGGACCTGGAGACGACCGGAACCGATCCGGAAAGGGATGCGATCATCGAGATCGGGGCCGTGAAGTTCCGCGGCGATCAGGTCCTGGAGGAATTTCACACCCTGGTGAATCCCGGCCGCCCGCTTTCCCCCGAGATCGTCGCCCTCACCGGAATCACCGACGACGACCTGCTCGACGCCCCCCGCCTGAGGGAGGTGTTGCCCCGGCTGGCCCGCTTCACGGGCGATCGGCTGGTGGTGGGGCACGGGATCGATTTCGACCTGGATTTCCTCCACCGCCGATCTGTCCTGCGCCCCAATCAGTTCTTGGACACCTTCAAACTGTCCACGGTCCTTGCCCCCGACGCCCACCGATACAGCCTTCGTTCCCTGGCCCACTTCTTTGGTTTCCCCCCTCCGGTCTCCCACCGCGCGCTGGACGACGCCCGCACCGCCCACCGGCTCTTCATGGCCCTCTTCGAGCGGGCGCTGGCCTTGCCCAAGGACCTGCTGGAGGAACTGGTTCGCCACGGCGAGCGGGTGAATTGGCCCGCCACCGAGTTCTTCCGCCAGGCCCTGCGGGAGATCGCGCGCGGGGCCTTCACCGGCGCCATCGGCGCCCAACTGGCCGCCAAGCGCAGCCAGCCCAAAGACACCCCCCTCTTCGCCGTCCCCACCGACGCCGTCCCCCTGGAGCCGGAGGAGGTCCGCCGTCCGCTGGACGTGGACCGCCTGGCCGCGCTGCTGGAGGAGGATGGGCCCTTCGCCCGGCGGTTCCCTGGATACGAACACCGCCCCCAGCAGATCGAGATGATGCGCGCGGTGGCCCGTGCCCTCAACGAGGGCCGTCATCTGATGGTCGAGGCCCCCACCGGCGTCGGCAAATCCCTCGCCTACCTCCTCCCCGCCGTCTATTGGGCGGTCCAGAACGGCGAGCGGGTCGTCATCTCCACCAACACCATCAACCTCCAGGAGCAGTTGTATCGGAAGGACCTGCCGGACCTGGAACGCGTCCTCGATCTGGACTTCCGGGCAGCGGTCCTGAAGGGCCGTTCCCACTACCTCTGCCCCGCCCGCCTGGCCGCGCTGCGCCGTATCGGCCCGTCCTCCCAGGAGGAGATGGACGTCCTGGCCCGGGTGCTGGTCTGGCTGCCGAACACGCCGGACGGGGATGGCGACAACCTCTTCCTGCCCACCGCCCAGGAGCGGGCGATCTGGCGGGATCTCTCCGCCGAGTTCGAGGGGTGCGATCCGGAGCGGTGCCGGTTCTTCCAGCGACGGCGATGCTTCTTCTACCAGGCCCGCCGGGCAGCGGAGGCGGCCCACCTGGTGATCGTCAACCACGCCCTGCTCCTGGCCGACGTGGCCGTGCAGAACCGCGCCCTGCCCGAATACCGCTACCTCATCGTCGACGAGGCCCATCACCTGGAGGCGGCCACCACCCGCGGTCTCTCCTTCGAGATCGACCGGGCAGCCCTGCGGCGGTTGCTGGAGGAGATCGGCCACCAGCGCGCCCCCCGGTCCCTCACCGGCCTCCTGGGCGAGACCGTAGCCCGCTGCCGTAAGGCCCGGCTGGACCCGCAGGTGACGGCGAAGGTGGAGGGGTTTGCCCAGGAGGTGGCCCGGTCGGTGGACAGGGCGGCCAAACACCTGGAGGTCTTCTTCGACCGCTTGGAGCAGTTCGTGGAGGAGGAGCGCGGGGGAAAGGGAGGCCGGTACGCCTACCGACTGCGCATCACCCAGGGGTTGCGGGTCCAGCCCGCGTGGGACCTGGTGGGGATCGCCTGGGACGACGCCGCCGCGCCGCTTCTGGCCGTCGCCGACGGGCTGGAGCGGCTGGCGGGCGGGATCGGCGACCTGGCGACCCTCGGGCTGCGGGAGGCCGAGGACCTGCAGGCCCAACTGGTGGGCATCGCCCGGCGGCTCACGGAGGTCTGCGGCCAACTCAACAACTTCGTCTTCCAGCCCGACCGCCAGATGATCTACTGGGTGGAGATCGGCCCGGGATCCGTCCCCCTCTCCATCCACGCCGCCCCCCTGCACGTGGGCCCACTGATCCAGGAGCACCTCTTCCACAAAAAGGAGTCGGTCATCCTCACCTCCGCCACCCTGCGCACGGCGGGCAGTTTCGACTTCCTCCGCGAACGGCTCTACGCCTGGGAGGCGGACGAACTGGCGGTGGACTCCCCCTTCGACTACAAGTCCTCCACCCTCGTCTACCTTGTGGACGACATCCCCGCGCCCGGTCAACCCGGCTACCAGCGGGCGGTGGCGGAGGGGATGATCGCCCTCTTCAAGGCGACCCGCGGCCGGGCCCTGGCCCTCTTCACCTCCTACAGCCACCTGCGGGCCACCACCCGCGCCATCGCCGGCCCCCTCCGCCAGGCCGACATCGTCGTCTACGCCCAGGGGGAGGGGCTCTCCCGCAACCAACTCCTGGAGAGTTTCCGCACCACGGACCGGGCCGTGCTCCTGGGGACCCGCAGTTTCTGGGAGGGGGTGGACGTCCCGGGTGAGGCGCTCAGTTGCCTCGCCATTGCTAAACTCCCCTTCAACGTCCCCAGCGACCCGGTCTTCGCCGCCCGTGCCGAGACGTTCGAGGACCCCTTCAACGAGTACGCCGTTCCCGAGGCGGTGCTCCGGTTCCTCCAGGGGTTCGGCCGCCTCATCCGCACCCGCAGCGACCGAGGGGTGGTCGCCGTGTTCGACAGCCGACTGGTCAGCAAAGCCTACGGGCAGGTCTTCCTCCAATCCCTCCCCGGTCCGACCGTCGTGCGCGGTCCGGTGACGAAGCTGCCCAGGATGGCGGCGGAATGGCTGACAGGGGAGCAGGGGAGCAAGGGAGCAGAGGAGCAAGGGAATGAAGGCGCTGCAGATTGACGACAGCATCCCACGCTACGTCCTGGCGAAGGCGCTGGGGTGGCTCTTCCCCTCGGTGTACTGGAGCGGCCTGGGGCTGCTGAAGTACCGGGAGGTGGAGGAGCCGGCGCTGCCCGGCCCCGAGTGGGTGAAGGTCAAGACCCGCTACGGCGGCATCTGCGGCAGCGACCTGAACGTCATCACCCTGCACGACAGCCCCTCCGCCTCGGCCTACGCCTCCTTCCCGTTCACCCTGGGGCATGAGAACGTGGGGACGATCCTGGAGGTCGGCCCGGCGGTGGAGGGGTTCTCCGAGGGGGAGCGGGTGGTGGTGGAGCCGATCCTGGGCTGCGTCGTGCGGGGCTTCGGCGACCTTTGCCCCGCCTGCGCCCGCGGCACCCCCGCCGTCTGCGAGCGGCGAACGGAGGGAGTGGTCGGCCCCGGCACGTTCACCGGCTTCTGCGCGCGGACCGGCGGCAGTTGGAGCCCGGTCTTCCTCGCCCATCAGAGCCAGCTCCTGCGCGTTCCCGAGAGCGTCTCCGACGAGAACGGGGTGATGGTCGAGCCCTTCGCCACCGCGCTCCACGCCGTGCTGCGCAACCCGCCGCCGGAGGGGGGAACCGCCCTGGTGCTGGGGGCCGGGACCATCGGCCTGTGCGTCGTGGCCGCGCTGCGGGGGCTGGGGTACGACAACCGGATCGTCGTCGTCGCCAAGCATCCCTTCCAGGCCGACCTGGCCCGCCGCTTCGGGGCCGACGTCACCCTCTCCCCCGGCGACGACGGAGCGTTGGCCGAAACCCTCTCCGCCCGCCTCCACCGCCCCATCCTCGGCGACCCGCTGGTCTCCGGCGGCGCGGAGGTGGTGTACGAGTGCGTGGGGCACGACGCCAGCCTGCGCACCGGCATCCGCTTCACCCGCGAGGGCGGCACGATGGTCCTCCTGGGCCTGGCGGCGGTGCCGAAAGGGATAGACTGGACCCCCGTATGGATGAAAGAGATCGCCATCCACGGCAGTTACGTCTACGGCTTCGATGTCCACCAGGGCCGCCGGGTGCGCACCTTCCGACTGGCGCTGGACCTGATGGCCGAAGGGAAGGTGGATCTGAGCCCGCTGGTCACCCACCGTTTCCGGTTGGAGGACTACAGGGAGGCCCTGGCGGTGGCGACCCGCAAATCCCGCCATCGGGTGGTCAAAGCGGTCTTCGCTTTCCAGGACGACTGATGGACGAGAGCCGATGTCCAAGTCCTCGCGCGGTGGTTGCTGCATGCCGATCCTGCTGGGTGCGGGCCTGATCACGGCGGTGTTGTTCCTCTGCATGGTCCAGGCTGCCCCCGCCAGGGCCGGTCTCAATCGGGTCGTTGCCTGGATGCCCACCTCGTGGGACGCCGACCGGGCCCGCGCCTCCTGGGAGGCCCACCGCGACCAGATCCAGGAACTGAGCCCGGTCTGGTACCGACTGGACAGCAGCGGCGACGGCTCCATCAATCGGTACGCCGGGGCCTGCGACGCCGACCTCGTCCAGGAAGCCCACGCTGGCGGCACCCTCGTCATCCCGCTGATCAACAACTACTACTCCGGCGTCGGTTTCGACGCCACGCCCGTCAGCACCGTCATCCACAGCCCCACCCTCCGCGCGGCCCACATCGGTGCGCTGGTGAGCGAGACGGTGGGCTGCGGCTACGACGGGATCGACATCGATTACGAGTCGCTCAACGGGGACGACGATCGGGAAGCGTTCAGCACGTTTATCGAAGAACTGGCTGCCGCGATGCACGCGGAGGGGAAACTGGTCTCGGTGGCCGTCCATCCAAAGACCAGTGAGCCGGGTAGTTGGGCAGGTCCAAAAGCCCAGGATTGGAGCCGTATCGGCGCGGCGGCGGACCGGCTCCGGGTGATGACCTACGCCTACCACTGGAGCACCGGCGGTCCCGGCCCCATCGCCCCCCTCTTCTGG
>CAZOLN010000070.1:0-1407 GCA_964580565.1 uncultured Anaerolineales bacterium | reverse complement strand
CCTGTGGCGGAATCGTGGTTCACGTACACGGTGGACGGGGTGCAGCACGAGGTCTGGTACGCCGATGCGACCAGCGTGGCCTCCCGCCTCCCGTTGGTCGAGCGATACAGCCTGGGCGGGATCGCCATCTGGCGGCTGGGGGGCGAGGACCCGGCCAACTGGAACAGCATCGCCGTCATCCTCCATCCCGCCAGTCGCATCTACTTGCCAATGGCATTGACGGAGTAGGGAGGTCCGTGTTAAAAACCGCAGAGACGCAGAGGACGCAGAGTGGTGAGAAGGTGGCACGGAACTCTGTACCCTCTGCGCCTCTGTGGTGATGAAAAACCACCAGAGGTGAGGTGTGATGAAGCGAGCGGTGAGCGTCAGCCTGGGCAGTTCGACGCGGGATAAGAGGGTCACCCTGACCCTGCTGGGCGAGGAGATCACGCTGGAGCGGATCGGCACCGACGGGGACGTCCAGCGGGCCATCCAACTGTACAACGAACTGGATGGGAAGGTGGACGCCTTCGGCGTGGGCGGGATCGACCTGGGGTTCAACGTCGCCGGACGGTACTACCCTCTCCACAGCGCCCAGAAACTGGTCGCGGGCGTCCACCGGACGCCGGTGGTGGACGGAGGCGGGCTGAAGCATACTTTGGAGCGGCGGATCGCCCAGTTCATCGAGGAGCGGATCGGCGATCAGATCCAGCCCAAGCGGGTGCTCATCCCCTCCGGGGTGGACCGGTACGGGATGGTCCTCTCCTTCGCCGAGGCGGGGTACGAGATGATCGTCGGCGATCTGGGCTTTGCCCTGGGCCTGCCGATCCCGATTCGCACCGTGCGTGCCTTTCACGCCCTCGTCCGCGTCCTCTTGCCGATCCTCTCCCACCTCCCCCTGGACTGGCTGTATCCGACCGGCGAGAAGCAGGAGGAGACGGTCCCTAAGTTCGAATCCTGGTACCAATGGGCCACCGTCATCGCCGGGGACTGCCTCTACATCAAGCGGCACATGCCCGAGCGGCTGGACGGGAAGGTCATCGTCACCAACACGACGACGGAGACGGACGTGGAACTCTTCCGCGAGCGGGGGGTTCGCTACTTGGTGACCTCCACCCCTCGCCTGGAGGGCCGGTCCTTCGGGACCAACGTGATGGAGGCCGCGCTGGTCGCTCTGGCTGGGAAGGGCCGTCCCCTCTCGGAGCAGGAACTGGAGGAATGGCTGGATCGGCTGGGCCTGGAACCTACCATCCAGGAACTGAACTGAGTCGCAGAAAACCGCAGAGACGCAGAGGGCGCAGGGGTTCTCTGTGTCCTTCATGAAAAGAACTTTACATCCTCTGCGTCCTCCGCGCCTCTGCGGTGGAAACAGTTTCGGGAGAGCGGAGAGATGGAAACGAGGGCTCCCTTGCTGGCAGCAGTCATTCT
>CAZOLN010000069.1:0-14124 GCA_964580565.1 uncultured Anaerolineales bacterium | reverse complement strand
ATTATCATTTGGTGGAAGTCTACCTCTCGGTAACATTTTACGTGAGTGATAGCGTGAACTTGACAAACCTCCGATTTCCGATTACAATATCCCCGCTTGCCGAAGTGGCGGAATAGGCAGACGCGCTGCGTTCAGGGCGCAGTGGCCTCACGGCCGTGTGGGTTCGACTCCCACCTTCGGCACCAGAGCCCGGGATCTCCCGGGCGTTTTTTGTTCCACCACGGGGGCGCAAAAAGGCGCGGCGTTTCCGGGATTGCGTGTCCTGGGAGGTTGCCCCTCTCATCGTGCCGACTATAATTCTCACTGTGAAACGGTCGCTCTCTCTCTTTCTCCTGGTGCTCTTGGTTGTCCTCCTCCCCTCGGTCGGCGTCGCAGGGGGGCGGGTGGGTTCAGACGTTGATTCCTTCTTACCGGGCTTCAGCGCCGATCTCCTGCCGGTATGGGCCTCTGAGTCTCCCTCCGGGCCGCTGCCCCCTTCCCGTCTGGACCCCGCCCTGGTGCGGTTGCTGGCGCAGGCCCGGCCCGACCGGTCGATCCCCGTGATCGTCGAGTTGCGGGCGCAGGTGGATCCGGAGGAGATCGTCCGAGCCGCCCCCTCGCCCGCCGCAGCGCAGGCTCGCCTGGTCGCTGGGCTCCAGGCGCTGGCCGAACGGACGCAGGCTCCGTTGCGGGCCTACCTGGAGGGGGCGCGGGCTGCCGGTCGGGTGGCCTCCTACCGGCCTTTCTGGATCTTCAACGGGATCGCCGTCCGCGCCCGCCCTCAGGTCGTCCGCACCCTGGCGGCCCACCCCGCCGTCGCGCTCGTCCGCCTCGACCGGTACCGCCGCTGGGTGACGGCTCCCGAGGAGGCCGTCGAGACCCCGGTTGGGGTTCTCCAGTCGACGGAGGTTGAGTGGAACGTCGCCCGCATCCGCGCCGATGAGGTCTGGAACACCTTCCAGATCAGCGGCACGGGGACGGTGGTGGCCGGGATGGACACGGGGGTCGATTGGCTTCACCCCGCGTTGCAGGCCAACTACCGGGGATACAACCCCCACGGCGCCCACAACCACACGGGCAACTGGTTCGACGCGGTCAACGGCACCCTCTACCCGACCGACGACCACGGCCACGGGACCCACACGCTGGGCACCGCCGTCGGGCGCGGGGGGATCGGCGTGGCGCCAGGCGCGCGGTGGATCGGGGTCAAGGTTCTCGACCGGAACGGGTATGGGTACGATTCCTGGATCCACGCCGGATTCCAGTGGCTCCTCGCTCCTGCTGGCGACCCCGCGTTGGCCCCCGATGTGGTCAACTGCTCCTGGGGGAACGACAACGGTTATCTGACCACCTTTCAGGCCGATCTCCGGGCGCTGCGGGCGGCGGGGATCCTGGCCGTCTTCGCCAGCGGGAACGCCGGGCCCGGGGAGGGGACCGTCGGTTCGCCGGCCTCCCTGCCGGAGGCCTTCGCCGTCGGCGCGACCGACGAGCAGGACCAGGTGGCCTACTTCTCCGGCCGCGGCCCCTCCCCCTGGGGGGAGGTCCGTCCCCACGTTGTCGCCCCCGGCGTCCACGTCCGCTCCAGCCTCCCCGGGGGACGGTACGGCCTGTCCAACGGGACCTCGATGGCCGCCCCTCACGTCTCCGGCCTGGCGGCCCTCCTTCGCTCCGTGAGCCCCACCCTGAGCATCACCCGGGCGGCGTTCGTCATCACCTCCACCGCCGTGCCGCTGGGCGATCCCATTCCGAACAACGACACGGGCTGGGGGCGGGTGGACGGCTTCGCCGCCGTCGCCGCCCTGGCCCACCCGGGGTTCGTCAGCGGGACGGTGCGCAGCACCACCGGCACGCCCGTCGGCGGGGCGACGGTGGTCGCGACGGACCGCGGCGGCGGCGGTGGGGGGCGGACGACGGCGGACGACGCCGGTCGATACCGGCTCGTCCTCCCCCCGTCGACCTACGATCTGACGGGGTCGGCCTTCGGGTACGTTTCGGGGACGGTCTGGGGGGTCTCGGTGGTGACCGGTGCGACGACGGTGGTGGACCTCGCCCTAACGCCGCTGCCGACGGGCACCCTGCGCGTCTCCGTCACCGACGGGGCGACCGGCGGTCCGCTCACCGCGACCGTCGGCGTGCTGGACACCCCCCTGGAGGCGACCGGAAGCGCGGTGACGTTCTCCTTGCCCGCGGGGAACTACGTCGTCCAGGCCCGTCGTCTGGGGTACCGCGTGGTCACAGCCACGGCCGCCATCACCGTCGGTGGGGCTGCGACGGTGGCCTTCTCCCTTCCTCCTGCCCCGACGATCCTGTTGGTGGACAGTGGAAGGTGGTACTATGGGAGCCAGATCGGCTACTTTCGCCAGGCGTTGGACGACCTCGCCTATACGTACGACGAGTGGCCGATCGACCTCCTGCCGGACGATCTGCCCGAGGCGGAGGACCTGGCTCCGTACGACATCGTGATCTGGAGCGCGCCGTGGGACGCCCCCGGCTACATCGGCGCGGACGGGGCGCTGAGCGAGTACCTCCTCGGTGGGGGGCGGCTCCTCCTGACCGGTCAGGACATCGGGTATCTGGACGGAGGTGGACTGGGGTTCAGGCCGTACTACCAGGACCTCCTGAAGGTCTACCTGGTCCAGGACAACAGCAGGGTGTGGACGGTCGAGGGGGTTCCCGGCGACCTGTTCTCCGGATTGACGGTCGCCATCAGCGGGACCGGAGGGGCCGACAACCAGGTCTATCCCGATGAGATCGGCATTTTCGACGAGGACAGCGTGGCGCCTGTGTGGGCCTACCGAGGGGATGGATGTGCGGGGGTTCGGGTAGGGACCTGCCTGAACTACCGGGTCGTCTACCTCTCCTTCGGCTTCGAGGCGATCAACGATCGCGGGGATCGCCGGGAGGTGATGGAAAGGTCGCTGGCGTGGCTGACGGCCGAGCCGCCGACGGCGGGTCTGGAGTGGAAGCCGGTTGCACAGGCCAGCGTCGGCCCGCCGGGCTCTTCGATCACGTACGCGCTTCGGCTGCGCCACCTGGGCCAGGCGGGGGTCACCGACACGGTAGCGCTGACGCTGGAGGGAGCCTCGTGGCCCGCCTGGGTCAGCGCCCCCCGTCTGACCCTGAGCCCCTGCGCTTCGGCCACCGTGGTGATCACCGTCGCCGTCCCTCCGACCGTGGGGTGGGACGCGCAGGACGTGATGACGCTGACGGCCCGCTCTTCGATCTCCCCTGAGGTGGTCAGCACGGCCGTGTTGACCGCCAAGGCCCCGGCGCCGGTCCTGTTGGTGGACGACGACCGCTGGTACGAGCAGTCGGCTAAGTACCGGGCTGCGCTGGAAGCGGCTGGCATCCCCTACGACTTCTGGCAGACCTGCCCTGCCACCGGCGGCTGTCAGGAGGCGGGTCCCCTGGCGGAGAGGATGGCCTGGTATCCCGTGGTCCTCTGGTGGACCGGCTACGACTGGTACCGTCCGGTCACCTCCGAGCAGGAGGAGGCGTTGAAGGAGTACCTGGAGGGGGGAGGGCGGCTCTTTCTGTCGTCGCAGGACTTTCTGTATCACCACGCTGGCGGTCCGTTCGTGCGGGACTTCCTGGGGGTGCTGACCTACACCGAGGCCACGACGCCCCTCCTGGCGGTCGGCGTGCCAGAGGACCCCATCGGCGACGGGATGGGGCCCTGGGACCTGGACTATCCTTTCCCCAACTGGTCGGACAGCGTGGAGCCGATGCCCGGCGTGCGGGTCGTCCTCCGGGATCAGAACCGGCGGGCCATCGGCCTGGCCTCCCGCGGCGGGGATTGGTCGGCGGTCTTCTTTCCCTTTCCCTTCGAGGCCCTGCCGGAGGCGGTGCGGCCGGCGATGATGGAGCGGATCGTGGGGTGGCTCTCCTGGCTGGGCGGGTCGACCTTCCGGGCCGACCGGGGGGCGGTGTCTCCTGGTGAGGCCCTCACCTACACCCTCTGTCTGAGGAACGGCGGCTTCTCCACGGTCACTGCTTCTCTCTCCAACACCATCCCCGTCAGCCTCAGCCTCGTCTCCGGCACGCTGACCGGCCCGGCGGGGTACGATCCGGCGGCGCGGCGGCTGGCCTGGGAGGGACCGCTCCCGCCGGGGGCGGGGGTGACGGTGACGTACCGGGCTGTGGTATCGACGGGGGTGCCCCCCGGCACGACCGTCGTCAACCCGGTCCGCTTGGGGCTGGAGGGCCAGGGCATCCATTTCTACCGGCGCGCGGTGGTGCGGGTGGGCGCGCCGGACCTCTCTCCGTCGGTCCTTCGGCTGGCGCCCTCGCCTGCCCGGCCTAATACGGAGCTCGCCGCCGTCCTGACCCTGACCAACGCTGGCCCGGCCGACGCGACCACCGCCACGGCGGTCATCTCCCTCCCGGCGAACACCGCCCTCGTCTCCGGTTCCCTAGGGTGGAGCGGCGGTGTGGCGGAGGCGCTCTCCGGTGCTGTCCGCTGGCAGGGTTCGGTGAGCGCGAGTATGCAGGCGACCGTGTCCTGGAGGCTGTCCTTGCCTTCGGCGCTCTCTCGCGTGCCGTTCTATAGTGTGGCCTTTGTGGAGGATGGGGTGGGGGGGCGATGGGAGCGACCAGGGTGGGTATGGGTGGTCCCCTGGAGGCTGTATCTGCCGGTGGTGCGGGTCCACGAATGAGGCGCGAATACACGAATGCGCGAATCGGAATCTGCGGCGTTGTCTGGACATCGGCGCAGTGAGGTTGACAAATCGGCGGTTCCGGCTATAATACCCAAGCGGCCGGGCCGCTGTGGCGCGGCCGGTATCGTGCTTTGGGGAGGCAACATCGTGTACGCGGTGGTTCGAACTGGCGGAAGACAGTACCGAGTTCAAGAAGGCGACCAACTTCTGGTAGAGAAATTGCCCGTTGAGGCGGGCCAACAGATCGTGTTGGACGAGGTCCTGCTGGTGGCCAACGGGGACGACGTGAAAGTCGGTACCCCGCTGGTGGAAGGGGCGAAGGTTCGGGTGACGGTTCTGGCCCAGGAGAGGGGGCCCAAGATCCGCATCTTCAAATACCGGCCCAAGCAGCGGTACCGTCGACGGATGGGCCATCGGCAGATCTACACCCGCCTGCGCGTGGATGAGATCGTGGTTTAGGGAGGTTGGGGATGGCACACAAGAAGGGCGGTGGACGAAGCAGGAACGGACGGGACAGCCGCAGCAAGCGGCTGGGTGTGAAGAAGTTCGGCGGCGAACGGGTCCGCGCCGGCAACATCATCGTCCGTCAACGGGGGATGACCATCAAGCCCGGGGACAACGTCGGGATGGGGCGAGATTACACCCTCTTCGCGCTGGCCGACGGTTACGTCCATTTCGCCACCATCCGGGGCGGCCGTAAGCGGGTCAGCGTCTATCCGGAGCGGAGGTAGGCCGACGTGAAGAAAGGCATCCATCCCGAGTACTATCCGGAAGCCCAGGTGATCTGCGCCTGTGGCAATACCTGGACCGTTGGTGCCACCGTCCCGGTGATCCGCACCGATGTCTGCTCCAAATGCCACCCGTTCTTCACTGGCGAGCAGCGGATCGTGGATACCGAGGGGCAGGTGGACCGGTTCCTGAGCCGGCTGCGGCGTCGGGACGAGATTCTGGCCGCCGAGCGGGCCCGCAAGGAGGCGCTCCGCTCGCCCGATCAGCCGATCAGCGTGCTGGAACTGGGCACGCGGGCGGAAGCGGTTCTGAGAGAGGCGGGTATCGAGACCATCGGCGATGCGCTGGCGAAACTGGCCGAGGGCGAGGAGACCCTGACCAATCTGCGTGGTTTCGGTCTGAAATCGCTGGCCACGCTCAAGAAGCGGCTCCGGGCCCGTGGGTTTGTCCTGCCCGGCGACGAGGTTCCCGCGGAGGAACAGCCGGGCGAGGAGCAAGAAGGGTAACCTCTCCATCGGAACGACCATCGGGGGCAGGTGCGAACAACATCTGCCCCCGTATTTCGTTGAGCAGCATTCTGCAAAAACCACAGAGGCACGGAGGACCCGGAGTTTTTTCTCTCTGTGCTCTCTGCGTCTCTGTGGTGGAAATTAAGGAGGAGCAGGGTGGTGTACGGAAAGCCCAGCGGGGGGTGGATCGAGGTCATCTGCGGCAGCATGTTCTCCGGCAAGACCGAGGAACTGATCCGCCGCATCCGCCGCGCCCAGATCGCCCGCCAGAAGGTCCAGGTCTTCAAACACAGCCTCGACGCCCGGTACGCCCAGCGGGAGGTCACCTCCCACAACGGCCTGCAGTGGGAGGCGGTACCGGTGGAGAGCACGGAGCAACTGCGCTCCCTCATCGAGCCGGACACCAACGTGGTCGCCATCGACGAGGGGCAGTTCTTCGACGAGGAACTGGTGGACCTGTGCGAAGACCTGGCCGATCGGGGTGTCCGGGTCATCGTCGCCGGGCTGGATATGGATTTCCGCGGCGAGCCCTTCGGCCCGATGCCCCAGCTGATGGCCCGTGCCGAGCGGGTGGACAAACTTCAGGCCATCTGCGTCGTCTGCGGCGGGCCGGCCAGCCGGACCCAGCGGCTGATCAATGGGCAACCGGCCGCCTACGACGACCCGGTGATTATGATCGGGGCGGACGAGGTGTATGAGGCGCGGTGCAGGGGATGCCATCAGGTGAGAGGGAGAAGGAGATGACGAGACAGCCTACTCTGCCGAAGGAGATCGACCGGGTGTTGCTGGACGAGGAGACGATCCAGCGCCGGGTGGGAGAACTGGCCGATCGGATCAGCGCCGACTACGTCGACGTGGGAGAGGTCGTGCTGGTCGGCGTGCTGAAGGGAGCTTTCATCTTCCTGGCCGACCTGGCCCGTCGCCTGACGGTCCCCCACCACGTGGACTTCATCGCCCTCTCCAGTTACAACCGGGGTGCGGTGAGCACCGGGGCGGTCCGGTTGATTATGGACACGCGGGCGCCGGTCACCGGTCAGCACGTCCTCATCGTGGAGGACATCATCGACACCGGCTACACGCTGGACTACCTGGTGCGCACCTTCCGCGCCCGCCGTCCTGCCTCGCTCCGCACCTGCGTCCTCCTCAGCAAGCCGGAGCGGCGGGAGGTCGACGTGCAGATAGACTACCTGGGGTTCGAGATCCCCGATGTATGGGTGGTGGGGTACGGGCTGGACTACGCCGATCGATACCGTACGCTTCCCTACATTGCGGCGTTGAAGCGGGAGGTTTATGCTCCTTGATGTAAGGAGAGAGGCCGGATGGGGCTGAGGGACGATGTAGCGAAGATTCTGATCCCGGAGGACGTGCTTCAGGCGCGGATCGCCGAACTGGCCCAGAAGATCAACGCTGTCTACACCGACGAGGATCGCCCCCTACTGGTCTGTGTGCTGAAGGGGGCTTTCATGTTCCTGGCCGACCTGACCCGCCACCTCCGGATGCGGCACGAGATCGACTTCATGGAGACCTCCTCCTACGGGAGCGGCACGGTGAGCAGCGGCGTGGTCCGGATCCTCCTGGACCTGGAGCGGAACATCGAGGGACGGCACGTGCTCATCGTCGAGGACATCATCGACACGGGGCGGACGCTGGACTACATCACCCGCAACCTGCGCACCCGGAACCCCGCCAGCCTGCGGGTCTGTACCCTGCTCAGCAAACCCGCCCGGCGGGAGATCGACGTGTCGATCGACTTCGTGGGCTTCGAGATCCCGGACGAGTTCGTGGTCGGTTACGGGCTCGACTACGCGGAGATCTACCGCAACCTGCCGTTTATCGGGGTCCTGAAAAAAGAAGTGTACCGGTGAGTCTCACCACAGAGACACAGAGGACACAGAGAAAACTGATAGAACTCTGTGTCCTCTGTGTCTCCGTGGTTTAACGCGAGAGAAACCGCGCTACGCGCACTCGGTCAGGGTGCAGAGACGGGCGTCCAGCACCTGGATTTCCTCTCCCAGCCCTTCAATGGCTGCGACCAAGTCCTCCTTGGTCACGTCGGAGACGCGGACGGTGACCTCGCGGGTGGAGGGGTCCTCGCCCATCAGCGTCCCCAGGGCCAGGATATTGCCGCCGATCTCAGCGATCTTGCCTGTGATCTTGGCCAGCATCCCCTTCTTCTCCGGGACCGTGAGGGTGATCCGGACCCCGGTCTCCCGCCCGCCGAGCATCTCCAGGAAGATCTTGAAGATGTCGGTCTCGGTGATGATCCCCACCAGTTTGTCGCCCCGCATCACCGGCAGGCCGCCGATCTTGTTGTCGGCCATGATGCGGGCGGCCTCCTCCAGCGGGGTGTCCTCGGTGACGGTGATCACGTCCCGCGTCATGATGTCCCGCATCTTGATCCGGGCGAGGAGGTAGGGGATCTCGTAGATGCTCAAGGTGGTGGCCGGAGAGGGAGAGACCTTCAGCAGATCCAGTTCGGAGACGATGCCGACCAACCTCCCTTCCTTGTCCACCACAGGGAGCCGCCGGATGTGCTCCCGGTGCATTAGCTCCAGCGCCTCATTCACCGACGCGTCTTCGCCCACGGTGATCGGGCGTCGTGTCATTCGCTCTCCTACTAGCATGGCTTCCCTCCGTTCGATGGTGTGAGATGTCTCCCATCATACTCGGACAACCGCGCCCTATTCTACCCGAAGAACCGATTTTACGCCACTGGAAACGGCCCATTGCTGCAGGGTCGCACGGGGCGCGGAGTTTGACCTTTCCCCGGCGCCCTCTGCGGCTCTGCGGCGGGACAGGCCCTATGCCTGTGGTGACGTCTTGGCCTCCCCCTTTGTCACCCCCAGCATGCAGAGGATCGCCAGCACGAAGAAGGCCGGGGTGACCAGGAAGATCGTGTTGTAGTTGCGACCGGTGAGGTCGATCACCCAGCCGTTGAGGATCGGCCCGACCACGGCGGCAAGGGTCCCGGCGACGTAGTAGAGCCCGGTATAGGTACCCAGCACCTCCTCTGAGGGGGAGGTGTCGACCACCATCGGCAGGCTGTTGATGTTGACCAGCGACCAGGCGACGCCGCCCAGGGCCAGAAGGGTGACGACGGCGGGGACGACCGGGACGAAGAAGGCGATCACCAGGAGGACCGTGAACGCAGCCAGGCCGATGATGATGGTCCGCTTCCGCCCGATGCGGCTGGCGATGATGCCGCTGGGGATGGAGAAGGCGATGAAGGTGATGTAGGCCACGCTGAGGATCATGCTGGCGGTCGACTCGCTCACCCCCAGCGTCGCCACGCCGTACGAACTGAAGAAGGTCTCGATGGCGTTGTAGCCGACGAACCAGAAGAAAATGGCGAGGATGAGCAGCGTCAGGCTACGCGCGTTCTCCCGCGGGATGTCCTTCAGCCCCCGGAAGATACCCAGCCCCGGCTCCTGCCGCGCCGCCGATTCGACCAGTTCCTTGGGCTCCTTGACCTTCCAGAAGAGGATGCCGACGGCGATGAGGGTGATCAGCCCGCCGACCCAGAAGGGGAGCGGGCGGTAGATTTTGTACAGGATGCCGCCGCCGAGGAAGGCCAGCACCCCGCCCAGACCGCCCATCAGGTTGATCACCCCGTTGGCTTGGGACCGGAACTGGGAGGGAATGAGGTCGGGCATCAGGGCGATGACCGGCGTGCGGAAGACGGCCATCGCCAGCAGCATCACCCCCAGGCAGGCGATGAAGAAGGCGAAAAGGCCCGGCATCTGGCCTACCTGCCCGTTCAGTTCAGGGGGGATCATCTGGGGAGCGAGGGGGATCAGGGCGAAGGCCAGGACGGCGATGGGGGCACAGGTGATGATGTAGGGCATCCGACGGCCGATGCGGGTGTAGGTCCGGTCGCTGATGGCCCCCATGATCGGCTGGATGAAGAAGGCGGCGATGTTGTCCAACGTCATGATAAAGCCGGTGAGCGTGGCGCTGAGGCCGAAGCCGAAGGTCTGCACCGCCAGTTTGGCGTCGAAGGCCGGGTCGCCGGCCTGAAGGAAGATGGGGACGTAGGTGTTGTACAGCGCCCACATCACGCTGGTCGAGAAGAAGCCGAAGCCGATGAGGAAGGTCTTTTTGTAATCCAAGCCTTTCTCCATGATCTTTCCTCCCTGAGTACTTCAAAGCAAGGCCCATACGAAGGTGCATCGAACCTAGCCGGACTACCTCTCTTCCTGCGAAATCCCCTGCACCATCAGCCGTCGCTCTCGTTCCCTCCAATCCGGCATCCAGGCCGTCAGCATCGCCTGAAAGCCTTTTCCATGATCAGGCAGCCGCTGATGAAGTAACTCGTGACAGATTGCGTACTCCACAAGTTCCCTCGGCAGGGTCAGGAGATCTCGAGCCACGGTGAGGACTCCGTTTGAGGAGAAAGAAGCCCATTTGCGCCGCATCTCCCGCACGCGAATCTCACGGATGACGACCTTCAGCCGCCTGGCCCACTGATCTACAAGCGCTTCAAGGGCTTCCCGACCCATCGGTTCAGCCAGAGGTTCTGGGGCCGGGAGTTGGGCCAACCCCGCGGCGATGAAATCCTGCACTTGCGCGCTCCCTGGGTCTACGCTCTGAGGCAGAAGGACCACCACTCCCTCGGGAGTAATCCGCATTGCCAAGGTGCGGCGGTCTTCGTGTCGGATGATCACTTCGACGCTCATCCCGTCATAGCCCTCGCCACCCTCAGAATAGCGTCCACCGTCTCTGTGAGTATTTGCACTCGCCTACTTTTCGCCTGCATTGGTCCAGGTTCCTCGCCGAGGCTTCTCCGTGCGGGAGGAGTCAACGTCCTGTAGAGAGCCATCCGCACCTCCCGTTCCAGGCGGGGATTGTAGGGCCAGCCGGGATGCTTGGTCAGAATTCCGTGGACTTCCTTAGCCATGGCCTTGGGATCGAGGATGGATTGGGCCTTGAGGACCCAGTAGATGGCGAACTCCGCGTTGTTCAGGCCGATCTCCGTCTGCTCCTCCTGGGCAGCAGCCGCCTGCTCACTGAGCGCGGTCAGTTGCTCCAGGGCGGTCTGAACGCTGATCTGCCGCTCCCGCAGCCGCTGTATGATCTCTTCGACCTGCTCACCGATGGAGATCAGGTAAGGCTGCTCCCCCTGATGCTCCTCGATGTAGACGGTCAGGCTGCGGTAGAGGTTGGTGACCTTGACCCGCTCGGTGACCTGGTCGGCCTTGACCACGTTGGCGATGTCCCGGTTGATGGGGTAGAGGGGCAGCGTGTCCACCACCGGCTCTGCCTGGACGTGGGCCCGGATGAGGGCGTCGGTCTTGCGGAGCAGCGCCCGCTGGAGCCGCCGCCGCTCGGCCTCGGGGTTGAAGTAGTTGTAGACGACGTTGTAGACCTGCACGATCAGGGCGTAGTCGTCCAAGTAGTCCCGCAGGAACGGATCGGGAGAGAGGATCTCGTAGGCGTTCTGCAGCTCTTTGAAGACGCGGACGAAGGTCTCCCGGTCCTCCTCGTCGAAGAAACGATCGATGATCCGGGCCGGACGGCCGGGATCGTCCCCCAGGTCAATGGAGGCGATCATCGCCTGGGCGGAAAGGAGCAAGTCCACAAAACGCTCCTTGAGTTTCTCCAGGTCGATCAGCCCCTTGGCAGCGGTCTCGGCGTCGAAGGCCAGCGCCCGCTGCAGGTCCTCGAAGACGCCGATGTAATCCACGATCAGGCCGCTGGTCTTGCCGGGATACGGCCGGTTGACCCGGGCGATGGCCTGAAGCAGGGTGTGGTCCTTGAGCGGCTTGTCCAGATACATCGCGTAGAGGACCGGGGCGTCGTACCCGGTGAGGAGTTTCTCGGTGACGATGAGGATCTTGGGCAACTGGTCGGGGTCGCGGAACGCTTTTCGTACCTGCTTCTCCGCCGTCTCATCCAGATGGTGCTGGCGAAGTAGTTCGGGGTCCCTGTGGTAGGGGGTGTAAACGACCCGGCTGTACTCCGGCGGAAGGTAGCGGTCCAGGGCCTGCTTGTAGAGGGCGCACGCCTCCCGGTCCACGGCGACGACGAAGGCCTTGAAACCCAACGGCTCCACGTTCTCCCGATAGTGGCGGGCGATGTGGGCCCCGATCCGGTCCACCCGCTCCGGTGCCTTGAGCACGGCCTTCAGTTTGTCGGCCCGATCCAGCATCCGGTTCAGTTCCTCGATGCTGGCGATGCCCAGTTCCTCCACCACGCGGAAGAACTCCTCCTCCAGCGTGTCCCGATCCACCCGTAACTCGGTGGGGGCGAGGGTGTAGTAGAGGGGAACGGTCGTGCCGTCCTCGATGGATTCGTCAATCCCGTACTTATCCAGGTAGCCCGTGGGGTCGGGCTTGCCGAAGGTCTCGAAGGTGCCCCGGCCGATCCGACCCCGGTCCACGGGCGTGCCGGTGAAGCCGAAGTAGAAGGCGTTGGGCAGCGCAGCCCGCATATAGGTCGCCAGGTCCCCCTCCTGGCTGCGGTGGGCCTCGTCGATGAGGACGACGATGTTGCGGCGGGGGTTGAGGTCCTTGGGGATGCGGTCGAACTTGTGGATGAGGGTGACGATGAGGCCCCGGTAGTCGGAGGCCAGGAGTTGCCGGAGGTGTTGCTTGCTGGTGGCGCGGACGACGGCGGGGAAGCCGAAGGCCTCCAGGTTCTGCACCATCTGGGTCTCCAGTTCCCGCCGGTCCACGACGATAAGCAGCGTGGGGTTCTCCAGCGAGGGAAGGCGGCGCAGTTGGTAGGCGGCGACGATCATCGTCAGGGTCTTGCCGGAGCCCTGGGTGTGCCAGATGAGGCCGGTGGAGGCCCTCACCCCCTCCCCCCGACCCCCTCTCCCTCTCCCGCGATCGGGAGAGGGAGAGGGGGTGCCGCCGAAGGCGGCGGGGGTGGGGGTGAGGGCACCCACCACCCGGCGCACGATCCGCTCCACGGCCCGGATCTGGTGGGGCCGGAGGACGAACTTATGGGTCTGGTCGTCGGCGCGGAAGAAGATGACGTAGTCGCGCAACAGCCGTAGCAGATGGGTCCGGTCGAAGAGGGACTTGCTCAACGCTTCCAAGCCGTAGTCTTTGCTCTCGACCTTCCAGCGGTAGAAGGCCTTGAGGTCGTCGTTCCAGGTGGGGCCGTAGTGGACCCGCACGTCGCAGGCGGCGAAGATCTGGACGAACTTGAGGAGTTCCGGGATGCGCTCGGTGTAGGTGTGCTGGACCTGGTCGAAGGCCTCCAGTTCGGGCTCGGTCCGGGTGGGGCTTTTGTTCTCGATGAGGGCGACGGGGAAGCCGTTGACGAAGAGGAGCATATCCACCCGACGTCGGTCGCGGTCCTCAAAGACGAACTCCTGGGTGAAGGTGAACCGGTTGCGCTCAGGATGTTCGAAGTCGATCAGCGTCAGGTTGCGCTCTCGCTTCTCGGGCTCGCTGTAGACCGTTCGGTGGCCACGGAGGTAGTGGAGGAACTCCTCGTTGCCGGCGAGGTTGGGGCGGACCCCCCGCAGCCGCCGCAGCACGTCGTCCACGTTCTCCGGAGTGACCAAGCCGGGGTTGAGTTCGATCAGTTGCCGGCGGGCGATCTCCGGCAGGAACGGCTCTCGCGGGTCGCCTCCGCGGGCCTCCAGGACCTCCTCGGGCGGGAGGTACTCCCAGCCGATGCCGAGGAGGTAGGTGACCAAGGCATTTTGGACATCCTGTTTTTCGCTGAGGCGGGGCATATCATCTTCCTCCGGCCCTCACCCGTCTCCTGTGTCGGTTTCCCCGGGGTGAGAGATTTTCTCCTCCGATGCGCATGCTGCTTCGATGACTTTCAATACCTTTTCGATGTCGTTCAACACCTGCTCGTTGGAGAAGCGCAGTATCCGGTACCCCCGTTCCCGAAGGTGCTCCGCTCGGGCTGCGTCGTAGTCCCGCTGCGCTTTGTGAACCGGACCGTCCAACTCGATGATTAAACGGTGTGACGCACAGTAGAAGTCGGCGATGAACCGCCCCAGGGGGTGTTGACGCCGGAATTTTAGGCCGCCCAACCGCCTGTTGCGGAGGCGCTCCCAAAGCGCCCGTTCAGCTGGGGTCATTTCTTGGCGCAGTTCCCGCGCCCGCTGTTGGATGAGAGCAGAAGTGCGCATTCGGTTTTTCATCGGTAGTTGAGTGGCCCTCACTCCTCCTCCCGACCTTCTTCGCTGCTGCAGGGTGGAAGTGGAGGTATGCACTCGGTTTTTCATTGGAGGTTGAGCGGCCCTCACTCCTTTCCCCGGCCCCCTCCGCCCGCCGCCGGAC
>CAZOLN010000068.1:10889-14333 GCA_964580565.1 uncultured Anaerolineales bacterium | reverse complement strand
ACCTAGTAGGCCCGGGCGAAGACGGCCCGCTCCGTGGCCTTCTCCCCGCAGACGACGCACCGCCCCTCGCCGGGCTCCTGATCCAGCGGGATGCACCGGATGGTTGCGCTGGTCTCCTCCTTGACCTTGGCCTCGCACTCGGCGCTGCCGCACCACCAGGCGTAGGCGAAGCCGTCGGCGACCCCCTCGCGCAGCCCCTCGAAATCCTCTGGGTAGGTGGTGTGGGCCTCCTGGAAGTCCCGCGCCCGCTGGAGGAGGTCGACCTGGATGGTCGAAAGCAACTCCACCACGGCCTCGGCCAACCCTTCCATCGGCACGGGCGTCTTCCCCTCCTTGCCAGGCCGGTCGCGGCGGGCCAGCACCACCTGCTGCTGTTCGACGTCCTTCGGGCCGATCTCGATGCGCAGCGGGACCCCCCGCATCTCCCAATCGTTGAATTTCCAGCCGGGGGAGACCTCGTCCCGGTCGTCTACCTTCATCCGGACCCGGCCCTCGAGCATCGTGCGGACCCGGTCGGTCGCCTGGAGGACGCGCGACCGTTGCTCGTCGTTGCGCCAGATGGGGACGACGACGACCTGGATCGGGGCCAGTTTGGGCGGCAGGATCAGCCCCTGGTCGTCGCCGTGGACCATCACCACGGCCCCCACCATCCGCGTGCTCACGCCCCAACTGGTGGTCCAGACGTACTGGAGTTGGTTGTTCTCGTCCAGGAACTTGATGTCGAACGCGCGGGCGAAGTTCTGCCCCAGGAAGTGGGAGGTCCCCGCCTGCAGGGCCCTTCGGTCCCCCATCATCGCCTCGATGGTGTAACTGGTGACCGCACCGGCGAACTTCTCGCTCTCGCTCTTGCGGCCCTTGATCACCGGGATGGCGGCGTCGTTCTCGGCGAAGTCGGCGTAGAGGTCGAGGATGCGCAACGTCTCCTCCATCGCCTCCTCGGCCGTCGCGTGGGCGGTGTGGCCCTCCTGCCAGAGGAACTCGGTGGTGCGCAGGAACAGCCGGGTCCGCATCTCCCACCGGACCACGTTGGCCCACTGGTTGATGAGGACGGGGAGGTCGCGGTAGGACTGGATCCACTTGGCGTACATGTGGCCGATGATGGTCTCGGAAGTGGGGCGCACGACCAGCGGCTCCTCCAGCTGCTTCCCGCCGCCGATGGTGACCACCGCCAGTTCCGGCGAGAAGCCCTCGATGTGCTCGGCCTCTTTCTGGAGGAAACTCATCGGGATGAAGAGGGGGAAGTAGGCGTTGACGTGGCCGGTGGCCTTGAAGCGCCGGTCGAGCCCCTCCTTGATGTTCTCCCACAGGGTGTAGCCGTAGGGCTTGATGACCATGCAGCCGCGGACCGGCGAGTAGTCCGCCAGGTCGGCCATCTGGACGATCTCGTTGTACCAGCGGGAAAAGTCCTGGCTACGAGGGGTGATCTTTGCCATGATTCTCCTCCTTCGGCGATTCTGATTCCGGCGGCGATCCGCCGAACAATTTCCGAACGATCCGGGTCGCCTGCCGCGAGAGGCGGGGCGAGAACTCCTGCGTGAAGTGTTCGGCCGCCTCCTCGGAGTCTACCTCTGGACCGAACTGTTCGCGGAGGAAGTGTTGGTGGTCGATGATCCAGAGGTAGAGGTCCGCCTCTTTACGGCCGGGGAACTCCTTCAGGATCCCCTTCTCCCGGATGATCCGTACCAGGGGCATGTAGACGTAGTCGTACCAGTCGCAGACCGCTTCTTCCTCCGGTATGAATCGGCCCTGCTCGATGCCCATAAAGTAGCGGTGGACCGCGATGTGTTCCAGCAACCGACGGTAGCCGCCGCCGACGGTGAACTCGATCCGTTGGTCAGGCCGCAGTTCGTCGAGGTGGGTCCGCTCCAGGAAATCGGCGTACTCGCCGATGATCTCCAGCGCGTCGGCGTCGAGGCTTTCGCCGTCGATGGGCACCCGCGTGCGGGCTTCGATCACCTCGGCGTCGATGAACTCGCGGCCGTGCTCGCGGGCGACCGAGACCCGGTGGTTGCCGTCCAGGACGAAGTAGACGTCGCCCACCTTGTAGAGTTTCACCGGCGGCAGGTCGGCGTCGTTGTAGAATGCCCGGCTGATGGACTTCCATCGGTCGGCGGTGTGGCTCTGCCGGGGCAGGAAGGCGCGGTCGAAGTCGCGGTACCGGTTGACGCTGCCGACGATCTTCTTCACGGGGACCGTCTGGATGCCGCGGTAGACCTGTCCGCCGAGCCGGAGGTGACCGCGTACCTCCTCCCAGGCCAGCAGCCGGTTGGGTCGGCCGGACAGCATTGCCCAGACGTCCCGCAGGAAAGCGCGAACGCGGGCCCGCTCGAACTCAGCCGCGGCTTGCACGTCGTCCATGTTCCTTTGCCCCTGTTCGGCGCCCGTCCTCAACGTCGAGCACGGTAGCCGGATACACGTTGACCACCACCGTTCCCCGATACCGGGTCCGCGTTGCCTGTGGACGGTACACGTGCTTGTGACCGTGCAGCAGGTACCGAGGGGGGAAGCGGTCCAGCAGCCAGCGCAGTGCTGCGAAGCCCCGATGGGTCAGATCGTCGCCGTCGTGGATGCCACGCGGTGGGGCGTGGGTGATGAGGATGTCCAGGTACCGTCCGTGGAAGGCTCGGTTCACCAGGAGCCAGGGGACGAGGCGGAGGACCTTCTGCCGGAACTCTGTCTCCGTGTACTGGTATTTCCCCCTGGGCTGGTAGCGTGGGCTCCCCTCCAGACCGGCGATCAGCAGCGAGCCGACCTGCACCACGCGCCCGTCGATGTTGGTCCACCCTCCAGGCTCTTCCAGCAGCCCGTTCTCACCGACGTACTCCGGGCGGTCGTGGTTGCCGTGGACGTAGAAGGCGGGGACCGAGAGCATCGTGACCACGTACTCGAGGTAGGAGTACGGCAGGTCGCCGCAGGAGAGGAGCAGGTCGACGTCGGAGAACCGCTCCCGCACGCCCGCGCTGTAGATCTTGTCGACGATTCGGTCGCTCAGCGCCAGTATTTTGGCCATCTTACTTCAGTCGTCTCAGCCCGCCTCGCCGATGGGGGCTTCCTGCGTTTGGTGCCCCCCTCCGGTGGTCGTTCGCTGGCCTATAATGAAGCCAGCCCTCTACGGTCTGGAGGGCTGGCTGGAGGGTTCGCTCGGTTCTCCCTAGCGCGCCTATCCAGACCGTCGGTCTGGCTTCTCAGGCTCAGGCGGGCTAGGGAGATGTACTAACATCGCTTGTAACCTCTTTACCTTAAAGATTCGCCGATGAAAGTATACTACGATTGTGGGTTGGTGTCAATTTCTCCAAAGGGCTGTGAGTCCATATCACAGGACCAGCGTCACCATGGTAGTCAGTGGTATCGGGTTGGCGCAGGGGCCAGATGGCGGAGAGGCCGTCTTGCCGTCTAGCGCTCCTCTCACTCCGGAGGGAGAGCCGGATGGCGGAGAGATCATCT
>CAZOLN010000068.1:0-10789 GCA_964580565.1 uncultured Anaerolineales bacterium | reverse complement strand
TCAACTGGCGGCCGTACGTCCTCGGTTCGGAAATGCAATTGTGCGGCTTCCGCATCTTCTACGAGCCGCCCTCCACCGCAGTCTACCTCCCCCTCGTATCGAAGGGTTCCTGAATGCTCAGGAAAGTGCCCCCGGACCGGGGCTTCAGGTCCGGGGGCACCCTCGTTTCAAGATGGGACTCACGCAGTGCCGTTCGTTCTCACCACGGGGGATGGCATCTTTGCAAGGGAACGAAGCTGAGGTTCGGACGTGAGTTCGGACATAGCCTCCCGATGGAAAAACCACAGAGGCACGGAGGGCACAGAGGAGCGTCTACGTTTAGGGAGAAAACTCTGTGTCCTCTGGGCCTCTGTGGTGAAAAACGATGGATGTCCGAACTCCGGTCCGAAGCCTAGAATGAAGACCTCCCGTGGTTCTTTTATCCCTGTGGTCTTCCCACTGTGTTATCCTCGCGCGCGGCGCAGGACGGGGCGGAACTTGTAGCCGTAGGTGATGACCCCCTCCTCGCCCTCGGCGCTGATCCGGCGCGTGACCATCTCGACCGGCATGCCGATCTCCACCTGGTCGGCGTCCACGTCGGTCAGTTGGGCCGTGACCATCGGCCCTTCCTCCAGGCGGACCAGCGCCACCGTGTACGGCGCCTCCTCCTCAAAGCCCGCCGGCGGGTGGTAGACCGTGGTGTAGGAATACACCTCTCCCCGCCCGCTGAACGTGTAGGGGGTCTTCGCGGGCGCCTCGCACTCGGGGCAGACGTCCCGCGGCGGGAAGATCAGGCTCCCACACTTCTCGCAGATCTCACCCTGCAACTGATACCGCTGATGCCGCAACCTCCAAGTTCCTGCCAAAGTCATCCTTCACCTCCAAAATCCGCTGAATTCGCTATCTAACCCTTCTTACCCAACGCGCTCCAGAATGTGCGTGATCACCGTCGCCCCCGACCCTCCGATGTTCTGGGCCATCCCGATCCGCGCGTTCGGCACCTGGTTGGCACCGGCCTCGCCCCGCAACTGCTGGACCACCTCCACGATCTGATAGACGCCCGTCGCGCCGACCGGGTGCCCGCGGGCCTTGAGCCCCCCCATCGTGGCGATGGGGACGCGCCCGTGGATGGTGATCTCGCCGTCGAGGGCCAGTTGGACCCCCTTGCCCCGCTCGGCGAAACCGGCGGCCTCCAGGCTCAGCGCGGCCATGATGCTGAAGGCGTCGTGCAGTTCGAACAGGTCGATCTCCTCCGGCCGCACCCCGGCCTGCTGGTAGGCTCGGTGGGCCGACAGGGCAGCCCCTTCCAGCGTGAGGGGGTCCCGCCGGTCGTGGATCGCCACCGTGTCGGTGCCGACCGCCGAAGCGGCGATGCGGACCACCGGGTGCCCCAGTTGCCGCGCTATCTCGGTTGGGGCAAGCACCACGGCTGCAGCCCCGTCGCACACGGGCGAGGAGTCCAGCAGGTTGACAGGATCGGCGATCATCGCTGCCCGCGCGTACGATTCCGGCGTGACCTTGATGTGGAACATCGCGTAGGGGTTGTTCATCCCGTTGGCGTGGGCGTTGACGGCGAAGGGCGCGAAGTCCTCCTTCCGATAGCCGAACTCGTGCATGTAGCGCCGCATCAGCAGCGCGTTGAGGGCGACGAAGGAGACGCCCTGCGACGCCTCGTAGTCGGCGTCCGCGGCCATCGCCAGGGCGGCGGTCACCTTCGGCCCCAGGTAGTCCGTCATCTTCTCCACGCCGACGACCAGGACCACGTCGGCCAGGCCACCGGCGACGGCGACGTAGCCCAGCCGCAGCGCGGCGGCCCCCGAGCCGCAGGCCGCCTCGATCTTGACCGCCTCGATGCCGCGAAGCCCGGCGAAGTCGGCGATCAAGGCCCCCAGGTGCTCCTGACCGGTCAGTTCGCCGCTGAGCATGTTGCCCACGTACAGCGCGTCCGCTTGCTCCACCCCGGCGTCCTTCATCGCCGCCTGGAGGGCCTCCAGCGCCAGATGCCGCAGCCCCAGGTCCCAGTGCTCGCCAACCCTAGTCTGTCCGATCCCGATGATCGCTACGTCTCTCATTGGCTGTCCCTACTTCATCATCAGGAGGCGGCGCTGCCGCACATAGGTCGCGTAATCGATCGGCTTCCGGCGCGCGATGTAGTCCTCGGTGTACGGAGCCCGGTCGCGCCGCTCGTCGATCGCTTCGGTCACCCGCAGCGAGATGGCGTCCGATCCCGCGCCGGAGCCGAAACTGACCAGGAGGATCCGATCTCCCGGCCGGGCCTGGTCCAGCACCGCCGTCAGGCCGATCAGCGACGAGGCGGCGTAGGTGTTGCCGATCCGGTCCACCAGCAGCCCCGGCCCGATCTGCTCCGGCGTGAACCCCAGCCTGCGGGCCACCGTCTGGGGGAACTTGACGTTGGGCTGGTGGAAGACGGCGTACGTGTAGTCCTCCGGCCGGGTCCCCATCGCCTCCATCAGCCCGCGCGCGGCGTGGGTGATGTGGTGGAAATAGGCCGGCTGGCCGGTGAAGCGGCCGCCGTGGGAGGGGTAGTGCTGGTAGGCGCGCCGCCAGAAGTCGGGCGTGTCGGTCACGTAGGAGAAGGAGCCCTCGATGACGACCAGCGACTCGTCGGCCGGGCCGAGCAGGTAGGCGGCCCCACCGGCGGCGGCCGTGTAGTCCAGCGCGTCCCCAGGGCGGGCCTGGGCGGTGTCTGCCCCAATGGCGAGGGCGTAGCGGGCCATCCCCGAGCCGACGAAGCCGACGGCCGCCTGGAACGCCTCCGTCCCCGCCTTGCAGGCGAACTCCCAGTCGCCCGCCTGGGTGGCAGGCGTGGCCCCGATCGCCTCGGCGACGATCGTCGAGGTCGGTTTGACGGCGTAGGGGTGGGACTCGCTGCCGACCCAGACGGCGCGGATCTGCGCCGGATCGACGTCGCCTGCGCGGGCCAGCGCGTTCCGCGCCGCCTCCAGCGCGATCGTCACCGCGTCCTCGTCCAACCCGGGCACCGATTTCTCCGTGATCGGCGTCCTGCCCTGCCCGCCGCTCCAGACGCGGGCGACCTCCGCCGCGGGCAGCCGGTAGCGGGGCACGTAGGCCCCGTAGCCCACGATCCCCACCGGCCGATCCGGTTTCAACACCTCCGCCTCACTCATCTCCCTTGCTTCCTCGCTTTCCCGCTTCCCTGCGACTCTGCTCCCTTGCTCCTCTGCTCCCGTAAGATTTCCTCCGCTCGGTCGAGCCGGACCACGCCCTCGGCGACCATACGCCGGGCGACCTGCTCGATCTCGTCTCCGCGGGCCCCGGCGGCGATGGCGACCTGCCGGGCGTGGAGGGCCATGTGGCCTTTCTGGATGCCCTCGGTGGCCAGCGCCCGCAGCGCGGCCAGGTTCTGGGCCAGGCCGACCGCGACCATCACCTCGGCCAGTTCCCGGGCGGTCTGCACGCCTAGGATCTTGAGGGCGACGCGGGCCGTGGGATGGGAACGGGTCGCTCCACCGACGGTCCCAACCGCCATCGGCATCTCCAACCGGCCGACCAGGTTGCCCTCCTCGTCCCGGCTCCAGGTCGAGAGGCTGGTGTACCGGCCCGAGCGGGCAGCGTAGGCGTGCGCGCCTGCCTCGATCGCCCGCCAGTCCTGCCCGGTGGCGATGGCGACCGCGTCCACCCCGTTGAGGATCCCCTTGTTGTGGGTCGCCGCCCGGTAGGGATCGGCGGCGGCGAAGGCCCAGGCCTCGACGATCCCCTGCACCACCCGCTCGCCGGGGAACTCGTCGAAGGCCAGCGCGTCGGCTGGGATCGTGCACTCGGCGCGGGCCAGCCGTCGCTCGGCCAGGTTGGAGAGGATGCGCAGCCCGACCCGTCCGCCGGTGATCTCCTCGATCAGGGGGGCCAAGGCCTCGCAGGCGGTGTTGACGGCGTTGGCCCCCATCGCGTCCCGGCAGTCGTAGATCAGATGGACCACCAACATCGGCCCGGCGGGGGTCTCCGGCAGCGCTCGCACCTCCAGGTCGCGCGCGCCGCCCCCCAGCCGTCGGATGACCGGGTCCACCTCGTCGGCGCGGGCCAGGATCCGCTCCCGGGCGGCCAGCACCGCCTCCCGCGCCGCTTCCAGGTCCGGTAGATCCAGCACCTGGATCTGGCCGATCATCTCCGGAGGGGTCGTCTCGGCGCGGAACCCCCCGCCGGGGCGGGCCAGTTTGGCGGCGAAGGAGGCCCCAGCGACCACCGACGGCTCCTCAATCGCCATCGGCACCAGGACGTCCCGGCCGTTGACCTGAAAGTTGAGGGCGATCCCCAGCGGCAGGGCGTGGAGCCCGACCACGTTCTCGATCATCCGGTCGGCCTGCTCCAGCGGAAGCCCCGCCTCGCCGCGGAGGACGGCCGCCTCTTCCTCGGTCAGGTTCGCCCAATCGACCACCCAGGCTAGGCGGTCCTTTAACGGCCAGTTGTAGAATCCCGGTGCGCGGGATGACGGCATCGCTCCCTCCAAGGCAAGGTTCGCCGCCGGGCATCGGGTGCTCCGGCGGCGGTCTCTATTCTATGGGGAGAAGGCTGTCAAAAACTACCAGATAGGCCGGGAAAACTGTCAAAGACTGTCAGTTTGGGGGATGGTTTCACCACAGAGACACGGAGGACACAGAGGTTCTCATAAATAGAGAGGCCTCTGTGTCCTCCGTGTCTCTGTGGTGAACTAGTACCGCCCTTCGACTTTGGCGAGGAACGTCTCCAGCGAATCGCTGCCGCGGATGCGGATGCGCTGGAGGGCGAAGAGGCCTTCACGGGTGTGGACCCGGCCGTACTGGGTGGTCACCGCACCCCAATACCCGGCCGACTGGAGGACGGCGATGACGTCGTCGTCGTACTGGCCTGAGGGGTAGCAGAAAAAGTGGACCGGCTGACCGGTGTGGTATTCGACGGCCTCCTTGATGCCTAGAATCTGGTACACCAGGAAGTCGTAGGGACGGTTCCGCAGGTCCACGTGGTCCCGCCCGTGCCCTTGGATCTCCATTCCGGCGTCGGCCATCTCTTTCATCATCGCCCAGGTAAGGTAGTTGGGGTTCTCGTAGTGGGCCGGCGTGGCGAGGACGAAGAAGGTGGCGGTGAAGCCGTATTTCTGGAGCAGGGGGAAGACGACGGTGTAGGCATCTCGATAACCATCGTCGAAGGTCAGGATGATCGGTTTCTCCGGCAGGGGCTTTCCCACGGTCAGATGGAGGTAGAGGTCGGTGAGAGAGACGGTGTGGTAGCCCCGTTCGGCCAGCGCCTGGAGTTGGGCCTCAAAGGCCTCCGGACTCACGGTGAGGTCGCGCCGGATGGCGTCCGCTCCCGGGGGGATCTCTTCGACGTAGTGGTACATCAGGATGGGGACCTCCGCCTCGTCTGGCGGAGGGGGGTAGGTGGGGGTTGGGGAGGGGGTGGGCGAAGGGACGGGCGTGGGGGACGGCATCGGGGAGGGGGGTGGGGTGGGGGAAGGGACAGGCGTGGCAGATGGGATGGGGGTCGTGGACGGTGTCACCGGTGTGGCGGCCGGGGCGGGGAGCGTGGAAAAACTGACCGCCCCCAGGAAGAGTATGAGGAGGGCGGCCGGGATGACCAGAACACGCACGACGGTTGGTGTTTTCATAAGGGCCCTCTCGGCAGGAGGGAAAGATACACCAGGAGGGCCGTTTTGTCAATTCGAGCCCACGTTGCTGGGTTACCCCAGAGGCACAGAGGGCACAGAGCCCCTCTCCAAGAAGAAAAACCTCTGTGCCCTCTGTGTCTCTGTGGTAAAATGGCCATAACCGATCAGGAGCGGGCGAAGCGGTTGATCCAGCGGTGGCGCTGACCGGGCCCTGGGGGGCTGATCCAGCCGTCAACCAGGGCGAAGCCAGCCTCCGCCAGCAGGCGATCGACCTCGGAGGCCTGATAATAGACGAAGAACCGCTGTCCGGCCCTGCCCGCGTCCACCCATTCCTCGCCGTGCCCCTCCTTCAGTGCCAGGTAGAGCACCCCTCCTGGCCGTAGCACCCGGTGGAACTCGGCCAGGGCGATGGGGGCCTCGGCTCGGGGGAGATGGAGGAGGGAGGCGCAGGCAAAACAGCCGTCCATCGACCCCGTGGGCAGAGGGAGGCAACGCATATCGGCCTGCAGTAGGCTCTTCGTCCCAGCGGCGGCGGCCTGAGCCAGCATCCTGGCTGAGAGGTCGAGGCCGATGACGCGCAGCCCCCGCGCCGCCAACGCGCGGGCGTACTGCCCAGGGCCGCAACCGACGTCGATTACCCATCCTCCCCTTCCCACAAGCGCGACGAACCGACCCAGTTCCCGCTCCAGGGGGTAGGTGGGGCGGGCGGCGTAGCGAGCGGCCATCCGGTCGTAGGTGTGGATCGTCCGTTCGACCTCGTCCGGTGTCATCGGGGGTCGCGACACAACTTGTGTCCGAAGCCCAGCGCATGTACTTGACGGATCAGGTAAATCAGGGTATCTTTAGGGAGCGAGGGGGTGGTTGGGTCCCGGTGGGCCCCCCGGTCTTCAAAACCGGTGGCGGGCCGCGCAGAGCGGGCCGCGGTGGGTTCGACTCCCATCCACTCCCGCCTGGAGGGCCACCCAGCAGGTGGCCCTTGTCTCTTTCTATCCCCCGCGCAGGCGGATGCGGACCGTCCGGCAGCGCGGGCACTCGGGCCCGGCGTACTCCGTCCCGCAGGTGCGACAGACCTTCACCGGCAGCGGGCGGTCGTCCTCGAGCGAAGCCACGATGACGTAGACCTCCTGGTCGGCGAACCGCTCCAGCCACGTGTTCAGCGGCGTGTCACCGACCATCCATCGGCCGTCGTCGGGGTTGCGATGCAGGTGGCCGTGAGCGACCCCGGCGTCCAGTTCGTAAGCCGCTGTCGCCAGTTCCCGAATTCTCGCCTTGCGAATGGCGGGCATATCTCTTCCCCTCGTGCGCTATGCACGCTCCCGTCTGATCTGAAATCGATCGAAGTCGTGGGCCACAACGGTCTCCGGAAAGACCTGCTGGGCCTCCTGCAGGATCTCTGCCTCCCGGTAACGGCGGGAAATATGGGTGAGCACCAGTCGGCGGACGTTGGCCTGGAGGGCGAGCGTGGCGGCCTGTTTGGCCGTCAGGTGGCCGAACCGGCGGGCCATGTCCGCCTCCCGCTCCAGGTAGGTTGCTTCGATCACCAGCATATCCGCCTCCCGCACCATCTCCACCAATCCGTCGATGCGGGCGGCGTCCCCCACATGGGCCAGGCAGGCCCCCTTACGGGGAGGGCCCAGTACCTGGTCCGGGTGGACCACCCGCCCGTCGGGCAGGGTGATCGATTCGCCGGCCACCAGCCGCCGTCGTTCCGGCCCTGGGGGGATCCCCAGCGACTCCGCTTTCTCCACCAGGAAGGGGCGCCGTGGCTTCTCCCGGAACAGGAACCCGAAGCAGCCGGGACCTCGATGGTGGACCGGGAAGGCGACGATCTCGAAATCCTCCTCTTCGAAGATCACACCGGGCTCGATTTCGATGAAGGCCAGGTCCATCGGCGGCGGAGCGCCCCGCAGGACCACGCCGTAGATCAGGTCCCGCACCCGCTCCAGCGCCCAGCGGCCGCCGTAGATCTCCAGCCGGTCGATCGTCTCCCACCGGGCGAAGGTGGAGATCAGCCCGCCCAGCCCCAGGATGTGGTCGAGATGGCCGTGGGTGAGCAGGATGCGGTTCAGCCGTTTGAACCCCAGACCGCTCTGGAGGATCTGTCGCTGGGTCCCCTCCCCGCAATCCACCAGGAAACGGAGGTCCTGATAGAGCACCATCTGGGCTGAGAGGCCTCGGTGGATGGACGGAGCCGAGGCGGAGGTGCCCAGAAAGACCAGTTCGATCATACAGGCGTTCTCCTGTCGGACGATGGGAGGATTATACCCCAGGCAGGGGGAGGGGGCAAACGTTGAGCGTGCGCTGAGCAGGGTCCAGCGACCCGGCACAGCGCCTTGGCCGGTGTACCCCAGGAAAACCGACTGAGTTGTCCGGCGGTTGAGCCCTCGGACGGAAGTCCGGATCGACCAGGCTACAACAACGTCAGCCCCAGCCACGCCGCCAGCGCAGCGAAGACCACGGCGGTGCCCAGCTTGACCGAGGCGGTGTGTCGCTTGAGGAAGAGACCCAGTTGCATCGAGGTGGTCCCGAGATAGGCCAGGGCGAAGACCACCACCAGCGGCAGGATGAAGAAGAGGTTGTACAGGACCAGGTAGGCGTAGGCGCGGGCGCGGAGGGCCGGGATGCTGGCGACGAAGACCAGGGTGGGCAGGTAGATCTGCCCGGTGCAGGCCAGTTCGAGCAGGGAGACGAGGAGGCCGGTGACGAAGGCCGCTGCGACGTAGGCTTGCGCTTTCTGCCCCGCCCGCACGACCGCCCGTGCCCGGTTCTTCAGGGCGGAGGGGAGGGTCAGGCTCATCTCCTCGATCCGCCCTTGGCGGGCCTTGAGGTAGTCCAGAAAGCTCAGCACTGCCAGCACGGCGCAGAAGAGGGCGGTGAGGCCGTAGACCCACCGGCCCAGCGTGGTGAGGGTGCTGCCCATCCAGTCGAGCACCTTGTACAGGCCCAGCCCGACCAGCAGGTAGGCCAGGAAGACCCCCAGGGTGAACGATCCCCCGACGGCCAGGATCTCCGTTCCTTTGCGCTGGCTGGCTGCCAGGTAGGCGATGAAGAAGACGAGGGTGGCGAAGGCGCAGGGGTTCAGCCCGTCCACCAGCCCGGCCACCACCACGGTGAGGGGGCCCAGGGCGCGGAACCGCTCCACCAGCCCTTCCGTGCCGCTTTCGGTGTTGAAGTCCGCCCACACCTTTTCTGCCCCCGTTGCGGCGTATTTCTCCATCAGCGCCTCGAGGTTCTGAGGCGTGATCTCTCCTTCGCCGATCAGGGCATCGTCTCCGACGAAGAAGGCCGGTGCGTGGAGGTCCTTCTCCCGCCCGACCCGCTGGGCTAGCCACTGGGCGAGGGGAAGGTCTTCGTAGATGTTGAACTCCTCGACGATCAACTGGGGATAGCGGCTGCGGATATAGCGGATGTCGACCTCAGCCCGGCTGCACTCCTGGCAACCCACTTGGTAGAAGTAGGCCGCCCATATGGTCGCTGCCGTCTCGCAGGCTGTTTCCTCTTCTACCTCGCAGATGCCGCCCCCGCCGGTCGGCCCGAAGGGGAACTCCCCTGCCCCATGCTCGTGCTGCAGGGCCTCTGCCAGGCCGGGGATGTCTGGCCAGGCGGTCCCTCCCTCGGCGAAGCACGCCTCCACCAGGCAACGGAGCTTCTGGCGTGCTTCGTCCTCCCCGATCAGGATCTGCCCGTCCACCACCAGCGTCGGCAGGCCACGCTGCTCCGGTGCGACACCGAAGTATTCCTCGGTGTGCACCAGCAGTTCGTAGTTGACCGGATCGCTGATCTCCAGTTCCCGCAGGTCGATCCGGTCGCCGTACTCCGCCTGTAGGGGTTCGAGGATCTCTTGTTCGACCGTCTGGCAGTGGGGGCAGTCTACGGAGTAGAAGTAAAGGATACGGACGATGCCGTCTGCTTGAGGGGGAGGTTCCTGAGCGAAAACCTCCCCGACGAGGATCAGTAGGACCAGCACGGTTGCTAGCGGAGTAAGCACACGCCTGCGCATAGGCTATGGCACCTCCTCGCCGATGAGCGTCGAACTTCGATTATGCCACAACCCGATAAAAGCGCAACCGGGCTCGCCTCCCTTTCACCTCCATCCTAGCCGCCGGAGCGTCCGTACCGCGCGCAGCGTCACCCACTTGCTGGGCTGCCCCTTCGTCTCCACGTCTGCCCACATCTTGCCGTTGTAACTGTACTCCATCCGCCATCGCCCCTGCTCGTCCTGCTTATCCAACACCAGCGCGATCGCGTCCTCCAGCCGGGGATCGGCCCCGTGCCCGGCCTCGGCCAGCACCTCCAGGTTGAGCAGGAGGTCGGTGACGTAGCCCAGGGGGTAGCCGAACTTGAACCAGTTGGGGCTGATCCGTTCGACGTGGGGGTAGTCGGCCCGGGCGACGTTGTAGCGGAGCAGGAACTCGGCCGTGGCGGCGGCTGCCTCCTCGACGAGGGGGGTCCGCATCGAGGCGGGCACCCGGTTGAGGGCCCACAGCACCCGCACCGCGCCCCAGGCGCAGGGGAGGCCGCCGTTGGCCGCGCAGAGGAGCCCGGGCCCCTGGATGCCCGATCGGCGGTACCAGGGGTACCCGTCGCCGGTGACGGAGCGGGCCAGCATCTCCACCGACCGCGCCAGCCGTTCGTCGGCCCCGTACCCCAGGGTGAGCAGCGCCCACACCATGTTGCCCCACAGGCAATGGATCGCCCCGCTGGGGGAGCCGTTGGTGGAGAACGCCCCGTTTTCCGCCTGGGCATGGGCGAAGACGTGCTCGACGGCGCGCCGGACGCGCTCGTCCCGCCCGTCGGCCCCCAGTTGGGCCAGGAAGAGGACCTGCCAGAGGGTGGCGCGGTACTTTGGGGAGTATCCCGGCCCAGGTTTGACCCAGTAGCCCTCCGGGTACTGAGCGTCCAGGATGGCGGGGACCGGGCCGGTGCGCATCACGGCGGCCTGCGCGGCGACCACCTCGGGATCGCTGGGTGGGCGGCCCAGCAGATCCCGCAGGGCGAAGTACCGGACGCCAGGGTTGGCCTCGTCCGGCTCCAGGAGCCAGGGCAGAGGATCGGCCTGGAGCGGGCTGGGTTCTTCGCCTCTCATGCCGGTTCCACGTCTTCGGTAGGGAGGGGAGGGGGTTCTTGGAACACCCGTTGGCGGATGGCGGATTCGATGGTCTGGGCGAGTTCTGGGTGTTCACGGAGGAA
>CAZOLN010000067.1:0-14460 GCA_964580565.1 uncultured Anaerolineales bacterium | reverse complement strand
TCCTCCTGCTCACACAGGCGCACGGCCGAAAGGAGAAGAGGCGTGAGAGGGCTGAAAGGGCAGATCCGGGCGACGATCGCCTTTGGGGTCGCTTCCCTGGTGGTGTTGGGACTGAGCCATCTCGCCCTGGTCGATATCTACCACGGTGAACCCGACCTCTCCACAGAGTGGGCCGTCCTGCGGCTCAGCGCGGTGATCCTCCTGACCTTCGTCGTGCTGAGCCTGTTCACGCTACGGCGGGCGCTTCAGCGCTTCCGGTGACCAATCCCTGGAAGGAGTCCCTTTGATGCTCCTCTTCAGCGCGCGCATACCCTCCACCCCCCACGTTTCGGCGATGCAGAAACAGGGGGACGTGGAGGGGTTGAGCCAGGTCCTCCTGCACGATGAGGACCCGTACGCGCGTCGCGCGGCCGCCTACGCGCTGGGGAAAATGGGGCAGCGGGAGGCGGTACCCGCCCTGATCGAAGCGCTTCGAGACGAAGAGACCCCTGTGGCGTTGTACGCCGCGCAGGCGCTAGGACGGCTTGGCGACCAGCGGGCCGTTCCACCCCTGCTGATCCTCCTCCAAGAGGCAGAAGCGCCGCGCCGGGTGGCCGCCGCCGAAGCGCTGGGCGCGCTGGGCGACCGGAAGGCGGTGCCGGGCCTCCTCGCCGCCCTGCGGGAGCCCTACCTGCGGACGGCCGCCGTCCGCGCGCTGGGGATGCTGGGCGATCCGCAGGCCTCCCCCCACCTCATCCCGCTACTCCAGGACAAGCAAGGCGAGGTGCGCCAGGCAGCGGCCTGGGCGTTGGGACAGATCGGCGACCGACGGGCGGCTTCCCATCTCGTCGCAGTGCTTGGGGACGAGTGCTCCAGAGCACGCATCGCCGCCGTCGAGGCCCTGGGGCGGATCGGAGACGCCCAGGCGGTCCCGCCCATCATCCACGCCCTTCGAGACGCCGACGATGGGGTCCGGGCCACCGCCGCCCGGGTCCTGGGCGACCTGGGGGACCGGCGGGCCGTCCAGCCCCTCATCGACGCGCTTCAGGATCCCTACTGGATGGTCCGCCAGTCGGCGGCCAACTCGCTGGGGCGGATCGGCGATCCCCAGGCGCTGGAGCCGCTGATCGCCGCCCTCCACGACGAGGACCACCGTGCCCTCATCGGGCCCATCCGAGGGCTGGCGCGGCTCGGCGACCAGCAGGCGGTCCCGCCGCTCATCGACCTCCTCACCCACGAGGACACACAGGTCCGCCAGGAGGCCGTCGAGGCGCTAAAGGTGCTGACCGGGAGGGACTTCGGCGACGATCCGAGCCTCTGGCAGAAGTGGTGGAAGGCGCAGCAGTGAGAACCACAGAGACACGGAGTGCACAGAGGAGCCATCTGTTAAATCTCCGCGTTCTCCTCGTCTCCGCGGTGAAGGATGGAGTGGATCGACAGGCCCGATGGCCCGTCGTGGTTGGAGAGGTACAAGCAGTTCAGCCATAGGAGGTAAAGCGCGATGGACCTGCGTCTCAGCGACGAACACCGGATGATCCGCGATATGGCACGGGACTTTGCCCAGAAGGAGATCGCCCCGATCGCGGCCCAGTACGACGAGACCGGCGAGTTCCCCTACGAGACCATCCGCAAGATGGGTGAGATGGGCTTCATGGGGATCGAGGTGCCGGAGGAGTACGGCGGCGTGGGGATGGACACGCTGGCCTACGTCCTGGCGCTGGAGGAGATCTCCAAAGTCGACGCCTCCCACGGGGTCATCATGTCCGTCTGTAACTCCCTCTACTGCTACGGCATCCTCCACTACGGCACCGAGGAGCAGAAGCAGAAGTACCTCCGGGCCGTCGCCAGCGGGGAGGTGATCGGCGCCTACGCCCTCACCGAACCGCAGTCCGGCTCCGACGCCGGCAACATCCGCGTCACCGCCAAACTCTCGGACGACGGCTCCTATTACATCATCAACGGCACCAAATCCTGGATCACCAGCGGCCCCGTGGCGAAGTACATCGTCCTCTTCGCCCAGACCGATCCCGACGCCCAACCGCGCTATCGGGGGGTCACCGCCTTCATCATCGACACCGACGAGCCGGGCTTCTCCCGCGGCAAGACGGAGCCGAAACTGGGCATCCGCGCCTCCGCCACCTGCGAGATCCACTTCGAGGATTACAAATGTCCGGTGGAGCGACGGCTGGGGAAGGAGGGCGAGGGGTTCAAGATCGCGATGTCGGTGCTGGACGCGGGCCGGATCGGCATCGCCGCCCAGGCGCTGGGCATCGCCGAGGCGGCCTACGAGGCCTCGGTCCAGTACGCCCGGGAACGGACCGCCTTCGGTCAGCCCATCGGCAAGTTCCAGATGATCCAGCAGAAGATCGCCGACATGAAGTGCCGCATCGAGGCCAGCCGGTTGCTCATCTACCAGGCCGCGCTGGCGAAGGAGGAGTCCAAGAAGACCGGCCGCCGCTACACGCTGGAGTCGTCGATGGCCAAACTCTTCGCCTCCGAGACGGCGATGTGGGTGACCACCCAGGCCATCCAGATCCACGGCGGGATGGGCTACAGCAAGGAACTGCCCATCGAGCGGTACTTCCGCGACGCCAAGGTGACCGAGATCTACGAAGGGACCAGCGAGATCCAGCGGTACGTGATCGCGCGGCTGGAGACCGGCCTCCGCTGATCGCTGAGGGCACTGAAGAGGGTGAATGCACTGATTTGTTGTAAGGGGGTGTGGTGTGAAGGCACTCTGCTTCTACGAGCACGGTGAACTGGATGTGCTGCGCTACGACGATGTGCCCGACCCCGAACCGGGGCCCGGGCAGGTACTGGTACGGGTGCGGGCCTGCGCCCTGAACCACCTCGACGTGTGGGTCCGCCGCGGCTGGCCGGGCCTGAGGTTGGAGATGCCCCACTGGACCGGGGCGGACGTGGCCGGGGAGGTCGCCGCGCTGGGCGAGGGGGTCACCGGCTGGGAGGTCGGCCAGCGGGTGGTGGTCGACCCCGGCATCAGCACGCGCGAGGACGAGTTCACCCGCCGCGGCGAGCACTCCCTCAGCCCCGGCTACGTCATCCTGGGGGAGCAGATCCGGGGCGGGCAGGCGGAGTACGTGGCGGTGCCGGCCGCCAACCTGATGGAGATCCCCGAGGGATGGGACTTCCCCCAGGCGGCCGCGCCGCTCCTGGTCTCCCTCACCGCCTGGCGGATGCTCATCCATCGGGCCAAACTCCGCGCTGGCGAATCGGTTCTCATCGTCGGCGCCGGGGGCGGGGTCAACTCGATGGCCATCCAGATCGCCAAACTGGCCGGGGCCACCGTCTACGCCCTCACCTCCACCGAGGAGAAGATGGAGCGGGCCAGAGAACTGGGGGCGGACGTGGTCCTCAACTACCGGGAGGACCCCCAATGGAGCAAGACGCTCTACAAGATGACCGACCGGCGCGGGGTGGACGTGGTGGTCGATAACGTCGGCCGGGCGACGCTGGCCCAGTCGATGCGGGCGGTGGCCCGCGGCGGGCGGATCGTCATCGTCGGCAACACCTCCGGCCCCCACGCCGAGATCGACATCCGGTTCATCTTCGGCAAGCAGATCAGCCTCATCGGCTCCACGATGGGCACCCACCAGGACTTCCGGGACGTGATGAATCTGGTCTGGGCCGGTAAACTGAAGCCGGTGATCGACCGGGTGATGCCACTCTCCGAGGGGAAGAAGGCGTTCGAGATCCTGGAGCGGGGGGAGCAGTTCGGCAAGATCGTGCTGGTGCCGTGAGGGAACGCCAATGGGATGACTCTGGGGATCGATCCGTAGGTCCTGCCGATCTGCGCCGAAACGTCCGTGCGGCGCTCGGGTTACTTAAGGGCGGGGAGAATCCCATTTCGAGGAGGATGAATATGGAAAAGCGCGTGAGATGGCTGGCGGTCGCGGCAGCGATACTGCTGGTGATAGGAAGCAGCCTCGCCTGCTCCATCAGCGGCGAGGTCAACATAGAGGGGCCCGAGATCACCCTCCCGTCCTCTGCTGGAGGAGAAGAGGAGGCCTCTCCGGAGGCCCCCGCCTCGCCCGTCCCAACGGAGCCTCCCCAGCCCGCCGAGCCGACCGCCGCTCCGGAGACGGTTGAGCCGGAAGGAGAGGGTGCGGGAGAGACGACCCCGCCGCCCCCTCCGCCCCCGGATCAAGATCCGTTGGAGGTGGCGGACATCCCGGAGCTACAGATTACCACCCTCGACCCCCATGCGGAGGGGTTGGGGCACCTGGGCACCTTCCGGCAGCGGATGACGGTCCGCTTCACCGGACAGGAGAGCAACTATACCGGCATCTACTATTATGAGGCGGAGGTCAACACCGCCGATCAAGCGGTGCACGCCACCGTGACCGCGGAGGGGCCCGCGGCCCAGGCTCTGCCGTCCAACCAGGTGCAGGCCATCTGGATCGGCACCCGGCTCTGGATCAAGGTAGGCAACCAGCCCTGGTTGCCCATCCCGGAGAGCGTAGCGGAGGCCCGATTCGACGAGCAGATGTACACGGCAGGCGACTTCCTGCCCTACATCCAGCACTTCCAACGGGTCGAGCCGGACGAGGTGGTTAACGATATCCCGTGCGCCCACTACACCTACAACGTCCAGAACGTACCCACCCAGTACGGCACCGTGAGCGGTCACGGAGACGTCTACGTGGCTCTGGAAGGCGGCTACGTGGTCCGCTACACGCTGGAGGGAAGCGGCACCTTCGAGGACTACTTCCAAGGAAGCGGCACGATAAGCCTGGTCTACGACACCTACGACGTCGGCGCGCCGATCAGCATCAGCCCACCGCACCGGTAGGATTGTGCAGGTGCGACGCACCTTCGAGGTGCGTCGCACCTAGCACCTAAGGAGGAAGCCCGTGGAGAGGCAACGACCGGACGGGGGAAAGTGGCTCCGCCTTCTCTCCCTCCTTCTCCTCGCCATGGGCCTGGCTAACCTGGGCAAGGCCGTCGTGGCCGCCCGCTACGCCGTTCTCCTGCCCGACCTGCCGATGACCGTCCCGTGGGGGTACCTGGTGGCGATGGGAGCCTTCTGGGGCCTGGTGCTCTCCGCCTGCGGGGTGGTCCTCTGGCAGCGTCGTCCCTGGGCGCGGTGGACGACGCTGGCGGCAGCGACCATCTACCAGGCCCACGTCTGGCTCAACCACCTCCTCTTCGACGCCTCCGACTACGCCCGCCAGACCCACCCCCGCGACCTGGTCCTCAGCGGGCTCTTTCTGGCCTTCGTGTGGGGCACGCTCTGCTGGCCGGAGGTGCGACGTGCGACCGGCGACGTGCAACGCGATGGGTGAAACATCGAACACAGAACACGGAACACGATAAGGAGGACACAATGTTCACGGTCGTGGTCCTATCCGACATCCACGGCAACCTCCTGGCCCTGGAGGCGGTCCTAGCCGACGTAGAGGCCCACAACCCGCCGGACGCCTACTGGGTGTTGGGCGACCTGGTGGCCTTCTGCCCCTGGCCTGCGGAGACGCTGGCCCGGCTGCGGGCGCTGCCCAACGTCCGTTTCCTGCGCGGCAACACCGACCGCTACCTCGCCACCGGCCGCCGCCCCGCTGCGCCGGTCCGCTCCGCCGACGACTGGGCGCGGATGCCCGCCTGGCTGCGAATGCGGGAGGCCAACTTCTGCTGGACCATCGAGCGGCTCTCCTACGACGACTACCTCTTCCTGCGCGACCTGCCAACCCGGCTGGAGACGGAGATCCCCGGCTACGGACCCGTCCTCGCCGTCCATGCCACCCCCTTCGACGACGAGACCAACTGGCTGCCGGACACGCCCGACGAGGCCATCCGCCCCCACCTCGAAGGCCTGGACATCCGCTTGCTCCTCTTCGGCCACACCCATCGCCAGATGGACCGCACCGTGGGCAACGTCCGGCTGGTCAACCCCGGCTCCGTCGGCATTCCCCTGGACGGCGACCCGCGCCCCGCCTATGCCCGGATAGACTTCGCGGACGGCGCGTGCACCGTAACCCTCCACCGCGTCCAATACGACCGGGAGGCGGTGCTGACCGAATTGGAGCGAGCAGACCACCCAGCCCAGGAATGGGTTAGCGGCCTCATCCGACGCGCCGCGCCGGGATGAACGCCGAACCCTGAAACCCTGAACCCAAAACGGAGGTGACCGTGTCCGAACTATACGTATCCACCCATCCGCTGGTCCAGCACAAATTGGCCCTGCTACGGGACGAGGGAACCGACTGTCGCAAGTTCCGCGAACTGGTCCGTGAGATCTCGACCCTCCTGATCTACGAGGCCACCCGCGACCTGCGCACGGAGCCGGTGACGGTCAAGACGCCGCTGGCGGAGACCGTCGGCCAAAAACTGGCCGAGCGAGTGGGCCTGATCCCTATCCTGCGCGCCGGGCTGGGGATGGTCGAGGGAGCGTGGCAGATGATGCCGGGCGCGGAGGTCTGGCACATCGGCCTCTCCCGCGACGAGAAGACCCTCCAGCCGGTGGAGTACTACTCCCGCCTGCCCGTCAGCCCGACCGTCGACGTCTGCCTCATCCTCGACCCGATGCTGGCGACCGGGGGCTCCGCCGTAGCGACGGTGGAGATCCTCAAGCGGTGGGGCGCGCGGAAGATCAAGTTCGTCGGCATCATCGGCGCCCGCCCCGGCGTGGAGCGGATGCAGTCCGTCCACCCCGACGTCCCTATCTATCTGGCCGCGCTGGATGAGAAACTGAACGAGCACGGCTTCATCGTCCCCGGCCTCGGCGACGCAGGCGACCGGATGTTCGGCACCGGCTGACGGCGATCGACATCTGCCAACAAGGGCGATAATGACGCTTCCCTACGTGGTGGTCTTCGCCGTCGCGGCGGTGGCGGCGGCGGTACTTACTCCTTTCGCCGCCTGGCTCGGGCGACGGCTGGGGCTGGTGGACCGTCCGGGCGGTCGGAGGGCCCACCGGGGAGAGGTCCCCCGGATCGGCGGCCTGGCCCTCTTCCTGGCCTTCCTGATCGCCCTGGCCGTCGGGCTGGCCTTCCACATCCCCACCGCCGACCCCAACGAGTCCCGGCGCCTGCTCGGGCTGATCCTGGGCAGTGCGTGGATGTTTCTGGTCGGCCTGGCCGACGACCGGTGGGACCTTTCCCCCCTGGTCCAGTTCGGCGCCCAACTGGTCGCCGGGGGGATCGCCATCGCCACCCTCATCTTCATCGAGCGGGTCAACAACCCCCTCACCGACGAGGTCCTCGTCTTCCCGCCGATCCTCGTCGGGCTGCTGACCCTCTTCTGGGTGGCGGGGATGATCAACACGGTCAACTGGCTGGACGGACTGGACGGGCTCGCGGCCGGGGTCGGGGCCATCCTCTGCATCGTCCTGGCGGTCCATATGCACCGGACCGGGCAGCCGAGCGTGGCGATCCTGCCGCTGGCCCTGCTGGGAGCGACGGTGGGGTTCCTCCCCTACAACTTCCACCCGGCGCGGGTCTTCATGGGGAGTACAGGGGCCTTCTTCCTCGGCTACGCCCTGGCCGCGCTGGGGATCATCGCCGGGGCGCGGGTGGCGACGGTGCTCCTGGTGATGGGGGTACCCATCGTGGACGTGGCGTGGCAGATCCTGAACCGGCTCCGCCACCGCCGCTCCCCCGCCCAGGCCGACCGGGGTCACCTCCACTACCGCCTGCTGGATCTGGGGCTGTCCCAGCGGACCATCGTCCTGGCCTACTGGGCCTTCTGCGGGCTCTTCGGCCTGCTGGCTCTTTCCATCTCCTCTCGACTCTACAAACTGATCGCCCTGCTCACCCTCGGTGGGTTGACCGCAGGGGCGCTGACCCTTCTCTCCCGCCGCCCTCCCCCCGACCGATAGAAAAAACCACAGAGACACAGAGGGCACAGAGGTCTCTATATTTGGGAGAAAGACTCTGTGCCCTCTGTGCCTCTGTGGTAAACCTTTGCAATCACCGATACTCGACCCGCATCCCGCGCACCCGCTCCAGGACCCGCTCGATCCCCAGGATGAGGAGGGCAAAGGGGAGATCGACCAGCAGCGTCAGCAGGCTGGCGACGGCGAGCCAGCGCAGCGCGTCGGTCAGGGGGGAGACCAGGGCCGGCCCCATCCCCAGCAGGGCGACGATCCCGCCCACGCCGAGGACGAACACGAGGAGGGTCGGCCAGGCGCGGAGGTCGGACCGGCTGGGGAGCATCGTGTTGCTGATGGCGAAGGCCAGGTAGGCCCAGACCCAGGCGTCGGGGGCGTGGATGGCCTCCCGGAGCCCCATCCAGGCCGCATCCCAGTCGCCGACCGCCAGCGCCGCCCCGACGGGCCCGAGCCGCAGGCCGAAGTGGCCGATGAGCAAGAGGGCAAGGCACCCGGTCACCAGCGGGGCCAGGCCGATCACAGCGGTCCGCGCCGAGCCGGCCCGCTCCACCGGCACGAACCCCAACTGGATACGGTCGCCCTGACGGCGCGGGAGGACGGAGACGCGGCCCACCCGCACGCCGAGGAGCCAGGCCGTCAGGGCGTGGCTCATTTCGTGGAGAAGGACGCCGGGCAGCAGGGGCAGGGCGTACAACCAGACCGCCATCTCCGGGTCGCCGCTGAGGAGGAGGGCCACCCCCTGGAGATGGCGGTGGATCCACCGCTCGGCGATCAGCAGGGGGACCAGCGCAGCGACGAACGCTCCGAAGGCGACCCAAAGGGAGTCCATCAGCCTGTCCCCCGCTTCCTCGTTTCCCTGCCTCCCCCCGCCCCCTCGCCCTCCTAGCCCCCCGCCTCTCTGGCGATCCGCACGATCTCCGCGAAGTCCTCAGCCCGCAGGCTCGCCCCTCCCACCAACGCCCCGTCGATCTCCGGCTCTCGGATGAACTCCGCGATGTTGTTCGGCTTGACCGAGCCGCCGTACTGGACGCGGATCGACTGGGCCACGTCGTCGCCGTACAGATCGACCAGGGTGCCTCGGACCACCTCCCGGATGATCCGCGCCGCGTCCGGTCCGTGGGCCGGAACTCCCGTGCCGATGGCCCAGATCGGCTCGTAGGCGATGACCACGGTGCGGGCCTGCTCCGCCGGAACCCCCTCGAAGGCGGCACGGACCTGCCCACCGACCACCGCCTCCGTCTGACCGGACTGATTCTGCTCCAGGTTCTCCCCCACGCAGACGATGGGGGTCAGACCGTGGGCCAGAGCGGCGCGGAGTTTCCGGTTGACCATCCCATCGGTCTCCCCGAAGAGGGTCCTCCGCTCCGAGTGGCCGATGATCACGTAGTCGCAGAGGCCCGCCAGCATTCGGGGGGAGACCTCGCCGGTGAAGGCCCCCTGCTCCTCCCAGTGCATGTTCTGCGCGCCGACGCCGATGAAAGAGCCGTCCAACGCCCGCCGCACCGACTCCAGAGCAGGGAACGGCGGACAGACGGCCACGTCGATCCCCTCGATCCCATCAAGAAGGGACCGCAATTCCGTCACCAGGGCGACGGCCTCCTCGATCGTCTTGTGCATCTTCCAGTTGCCAGCGATGAAGGGGGTTCGCATCGTCTATTCCCTCCAGAACGCATATTTCACCGCAGAGGGTGCAGCATCCTAACGGGCAAGCGCGACGCACCTCCACGCTCCGCCGCCCTCCCCTCCCGCACCCCACACAAGGGGCTTAGGATCGCCCCTGCCAACAGTGCGTCGCACCCGTTCCCTACGCTTTCCGGGTCGTTTCACTCCTCTTGGCTCTTCATCGATTGAATAGCCTCATCCGCCCCGGAGATGATCGCCTCCGCCAACGGGTCGCCCAACGTTTCCCGATGTTGATCCGCCCACTCGATCAGGCCCACCGCGGCCTGCACCGCGCCCTCGACGTCGCCCTGCTCCCAGGTCGTGATGATCCTGTCCACCGTCGCCTTGTACTCATCCCGCAACCCTTCCTCCTCGGGCACATCCGCGGCCAGCATACGCAGGTTCTCCCACATCTGGTCGGTGGAAGGGGGAGGCTCGACCCGCTCCGGGACCAACACGTCCACCATATACCTCAGACGAGTCAGTTCCTGCGCCAGGTCGATGGCTAGGCGCTCCCCCAACTCCTGCCATGCCCCCATCAACTCCATCTTCGCGGCGCGGAGCTCCTGGGTCGCCAACTCGTTTCGCCCCACGCGCCACTCGGCCCAGGCTCGGTTGACATGCGTGGACAGTTTGGCCCGCAGCTCCTCCTGGTCGGGCGGGATATACGCGATGAGGGCCTGCAGATCCCTCACGCCCTTCTCCACCGCGCCCACCGGCCCCCGATCGAGCACGGTCAACCAGACCTCAGCGCCCGTCTGGAGCAGGGGACTGGTCCTCTGGCGGTAGAGGACGGACTGCAGATCCTCCTGGGCCCCTTCCGGATCCCCCTCGATCAGCCTGCACAACCCCCGGCCGAAGAGGGCCAAGGGATGGGACGGATCGGCCCTCAGGGCCTTCTCAAATCGGGGAACGGCCTCCGTGCACGAGGTCTCGTACAGGGCGGTCATCCCCTCACAGGCGGGGATCAGGGGATCGCTCTGGGCGTGTTCCGAGAGCCAATCGACCTGCTCCCGCAGGACATCGGTCATGCCGAGCAGGGCGGCCGTCTCCGCCAGCCGCTGATGGAGGTCGTAACTATCGGGTATGGCCGCCACCCCATCCAGGTAATTCTGCAACAACCGCTCGACCTCCCCCACCTCGGCCAGCAGGTCGCCCGCCTCGAGATAGGCAGCCTCCAGGGTCGGATCGGCCTCGATCGCCCGCCGATAGAGCCCGATCGCCCGTATCGTCTGTCCCTCGTCCCGGGCTGTGCGCGCCTCCTCCAGAATCTGCTGCGCTGGCGAGAGGGTCCCTTGCGGCCCGGGCTCGATGACGCCAGCGCCGGGGGTGCCGGGCGGTGTCCATCTCTCACCCTGCCTCCTGGCCGCCACCACCAGCAGCCCGGTCAGACACAACAGTCCACCCAGCCCGACGAGGACCCATACCCACCACCGCCGTCGGGGTTTTTCCTTCTTCTTCGGCTGCGGCTCCTTCGGCCGTGGCGCCACCACCGTCTTGGGCAGAGGGGCAGCGACGGTCAAGGCCGCCCCCATAGCCTCCTCGAACGCCTGCATCATCTCGTCCACGGACTGGAAACGGTCGTCCGGGTCCTTTGCCAGCGCCTTAAGCAACACCCGCTCCAGCGGCTCCGGGAGGTCGGGCTTAAGACTCCGGGGAAGAGGCAAGGGGGTGAAGATGTGATCGTGGATGACGGCGTAGGGGGTGTCGCCCTGGAAAGGGACGCGGCCTACTAAGAGTTCGTAGAGCACCACACCCAGCGAGTAGACGTCGGTACGGGCGTCCAGGTTGGCCTCCCCCTTGGCCTGCTCGGGCGAGATGTACTGCGGCGTGCCGACCATCATGTCGCGGGAGAGGGTGGATTCACCCGCCTGCGCCATCCGCGCCAGGCCGAAGTCGGTGAGGTAAACGTGCCCGTCTGGGGTAAGGATGATGTTGGAGGGCTTGATGTCCCGGTGGAGAACCCCCCGCTTGTGCGCGTAGGAGAGGGCGTCGCCGACGGCCCGCATCACCCGCCATACCTCGTCCAGGCTCAACGGCCCCTTGCGGAGGCGCGCTTTCAGGGTCTCCCCCTCGATGAAGCGCATCACCAAGTAGGGGTGGCCCCGATGCTCGGCGAAGTCATACACGGGGACGATGTTGGGGTGATCCAGTTTGGCGACGATCCGCGCCTCCCGCTGGAAACGGGCCAGGAACTGGGGGTCCTCCTGGAAGGCAGGGTGAAGCACCTTGAGCGCGACGTACCGGTCCAGCGCCGGGTGGTAGGCCTTGAACACGGTCGCCATCCCACCCTGCCCCAGTTTCTCCACGATCCGGTACGGGCCGACGGACTCTCCAATGGCGAAGGGCACGGCTCACCTCCCTCCTGCAGTTCCTGCATCCTCATTATAGCCGAAGCGTGTTAAGAGACCAAGAACGGACGGTAAACGTTCGGTTGCCGACCGGAACCTCAGTAGGCGTTCGGGGAACGGAAGAAGTTGAAGAAGGTGCGGATGAGAATCTTGATATCCAGCAGGAGGGACCAGTTCTCGATGTACCACAGGTCGTACTTGGTTCGTTCCACGATGGACGTATCCCCCCGCAGCCCGTTCACCTGGGCCCAGCCGGTCATCCCGGCCTTCGCGCGGTGGCGGTCCATATAGCGGGGGATGGAGCGACGGAACTGGGCCACGTAGTAGGGCCGCTCCGGTCGCGGGCCGACCAGGCTCATCTCGCCCAGCAGGACGTTGATCAACTGGGGCAGTTCGTCCACGTTGAGACGGCGGAGGATGTTGCCGATGCGGGTCACCCGCGGATCGTTGGGCCGGGTCCACCCAGGCCCCTGCGCCTCCGCGTCCTGCCGCATCGAGCGGAACTTGAGCATCGGGAAGGGGCGAGCGTCCAACCCCATCCGCTCCTGGATGTAGAAGACCGGACCAGGGGAGTCCAGTTTGATGAGCACCGCGGTGAGGAGCATCAACGGGGAGAGGAGGACCAACCCCACCGCCGCCCCCACGATGTCCATCGCCCGCTTGACCCCCTGACGCCAGCCGCGGAGGGCCACGTCGCGCAGGGTCAGCAGGGGCAATCCACCCATATCCCCGATGTCCACCTGCCCGGCCATGATCTGGAAGACGTCGGGGAAGACCTTGATCGTGGCCTGCCCCCGCTCGCATCTGGAGATGAGGGTGAGGATCTCCTGATGGGTCGCCTCGGGGAGGGCGATGATCACCTCGTCCACCCGATGTTCCTGGATCAGGCGGGCCAGGTCGCCAGCGTGACCGAGGACAGGGGCCGGCAACGCCACGTCCGGCGGCCCGTTGGTGGCCACGACGCCGACCACTTCGTACCCCATCCCGGGGTTCCCCCGGATCTTGTGCAGGATCATCCGGGCCACCTCGCCGGTCCCCACGACAAGGACCCGCGATCGCCCCCATCCGCGGGCCTGCAACGTGGTCCGCAGCCAGCCGTGGGCCAGCCTGCCCAGGGTAAGCAGAGCGATCGTGAGCAGCCAGGCGTACAGCACCATCCCGCGGGGATAGTCCACCTCCAGGGGCGTGTTCTTATACAGGAGGTAGGAGAGGGCGACCCCGATGATGGTCCCCACCGTCCCCGCCCCGATGATGCGGTAGAACTCGTCCACGCGGGAGGGCGAGCGGGTCAGCCGGTAGAGGCGGGTGTAGGCCAGGACCAGGAGGACGGCGAGGACGTGGGTGCCCATCAGATGGACGTACCGACCCGGCGGCAGGAGGTCCAGGGCCAAATCGGGGACCGGGATCCAGCGGCGGAGCCAGTAGGCCCCGTAGAAGGCCGCCGCCGCCATCACCACATCGGTCACGATCAGGGTGGCGATGAACAGAAGCTGTGCCCTCCGTTCCTTCATCGCTCCCTCCTTCCTGGCTCTCCCCTCACCCGGAAGGCCTCCCACGCCGTCCGCAGGCGGAGGGCCGTTTCGATGAGCAGGTGGACCGGCAGGGGGGTCTGGTGGGCATAGTGCTTCCGGTAAAAGATGGACATCGCCCGCCAGAACTCCACCCGCGCGCGGGGGTTCCTGCGGCTGGAGGCCCGTTTGATGTGGAGGACGGTGACGGCAGGGTTATAGTAAACCCGCCAGCCTGCCGCCTTGATCCGATAGCACCAGTCCAGATCCTCCCCGTACATAAAGAAGGTCTCGTCCATCAGGCCGACCTGACGGATCGCCTCCCGTCGGATCATCATAAAAGCGCCGACCACGGCGTCCACCTCGCTCATCCGGTCCGGATCGAGGTAGGTCAGGTTGTACCGGCCGAAGCGACGGCTGCGCGGGAACAGTCGGGAGAGGCCGATCAGCCGGTAGAAGGCGACCTCCGGCGAGGGAAAGGAACGGCGACAGGCGAGGTCCAGCGAGCCGTCCCGGCGGACCAGTTTGGGACCGGCGACGCCGGCGTCCGGGTGGGCGTCCATGAAAGCGACCATCTCCCGCAGGGCAGAGGGGGGGAGTTCGGTATCCGGGTTCAGCAGGAGGGCGAAGCGGGGGGCGTCGGCCGCGTCCGGGAAGCCGAAGGCACGGAGCCCCTGGTTGTTGGCCGCTGGATAGCCCCGGTTGTCCGGATTGGCGATCAGGCGGACCTGAGGAAACGTCTCCGCCACCATCGCCGCGCTGCCGTCCGTCGATCCGTTGTCCACCACGCACACCTCAAAGGATACGTCGCCTTCGCTGGCGTACACCGTCTCCAAGCAGGTGCGCAAAAGGTCTCGCGTGTTGTAGTTGACGATGACGATCCCTAGATCTAACATCGAACGATCACCGCCCCGGCACCCTGTGAGGTCGGGGAGAGTGCCTGGATTGTAACATAGAAGAAGGGGGGAAGCAAGGACCCCGAGCCGGTGCCTGTGGGGACGGTCGCTGGGGCCGCGCCACTGGCCTGCGGCGGTGTCGGAGGACGAAATGGCAGACAACACCGGTCCCACCTCCGCTTTGCTCTTCCTCCGAAATTGGAGTACAATCGCTTGTAGTC
>CAZOLN010000066.1:5528-14602 GCA_964580565.1 uncultured Anaerolineales bacterium | reverse complement strand
CGGGCGAAGAAGGCGGCGGTGCGGCGGGCGATCCGCTCCCAGGAGAACTCCGCCGCCAGCGCAGTCGCCCCTCTCTCCAGGCGGGCCCGCAGCGCGGGGTCGGCGGCGGCCCGCCGGATCGCCTCCGCCAGCCCCTGAGGGTCGCTGGGCTCCACCAGGAGCATGTTTACCCCCTCCCGCACCTGAGGGAGCGGCACCGACGGGCGGGTGGTGACGATGGCCCGGCCGTGGGCCAGGCAGGCCATCAGCGTCCCGCGCCGAAAGGAGACCCCGTCCCGGTACGGCAGCACGCAGAGGTCGGTCGCCAGCAGCCCCGCCGAGACCGCCTGGGGGTCGGTGTAGCCGGTCCAGTGGACCCGATCCCCCAGGCCTAACTCACCGATGAGCCGCTCCACCCGCTCCGCATAGGCCCGGTTGGTGGGATCGGAACTGCCGACCCTGCCGCCGACCATCAGGAGGTGGGCAGGCACCCCTCGCTCCACCAGCAGGGCCAGGGCGCGGACCAGGTCCTCCACCCCCTTGCTCTCGTTGAGGAAGCCGAAGTAGCCCAGGAGGAGATCGCCCGGGCCGACGGACCAGCGCGCCCGTTCGGCCTCCCGGTCGTACCCTGGCGGGGGAGTGGGGGGGATGTTGCTGCCGATGGGGATGAGGGCCATCCGGTCGGAGGGGATCTCGTCCTGCAGGCGCAGGTAGTCCTCCTGGTTGGTGACGATCACCCCCTCGGCCCGGCGGGCCATATGCCGGACCACCCACCAGCGCAGCGGGCCAGCCTTGGGAAAGAGGTAGGGCACCCGGAGGTCGTGGAAGGTGACGACGATGGGGGAACGGTCCGCAGGCCGGGGGAGGAAGTTGATGGCAGGGTGCATCCGGTAGGCGGCGGCCTGATACTGGACGTTGAGCACGTCCAGGCCAAGCCGTTCCGCAACGTCCAGGACGTGCCGCCAACAACCCCGGCCCCAGTGGGGGATAGTGCGGTGGGTGGGGACCTCACCCCCTTCCCCCTCCCCCTCTCCCATAGGAGGGGATGGGAGCGAGGTCGTGATCACGTGTACTTCGTGCCCCAGGGCCACCAGGTGCTGCCCCAACTGACGGGTGAAATCCCCTACCCCCCCCTGGTCCGGGGGATATTCGCCTGTGATCAGGCCGATGCGCATAAGACCTCCCGCGGGACCTCCTCACAAGGTGGGAGTGGTGACAACCTACCGCAAGTGCGCAATGGGTGCATCTCGGTCTTGGGGCAGGTTGCCCGGCGGGATAGGTGCGACGCACCTGCTTGCCCCCAGATTGAAACGCACCCGTGCGTAATTCCCGTCGTTGACAACCTCGCTCGCCCGCGTTATACTTTATTCAGGGAAGGAGGGTGAGATGGTGCAGGAAGTAACGGATCGGACGAAACTGTTCTCGGGTCCCTTCTGGGACCATCTACGGGCGGCTAAGAAGGAGGCGGCCGCGGCCTTCGGCGAACTCCTGCCTCCTTCGTTCCACGAACACCGGCGGGCGGCTCGGCGGGAGATGCTCCTTGCCCTCCGTTCCCTCATCGACGAAGCACTGGAGCGGTTGGAGGAGGAGGCTCCGCCCAGCCGACACATCCCGGTGAAGTCGAAACCGGCTCGCAAAGCGGCCGAGTCGGAAGCCTAGCGATCGGCAGCAGCCAGCACGGCCCTCTTTACCTGTTCACCTGTGGCCTGCTGCCTCACCACACCGCGCCCTTACGCCCCCAGGAACCGCCGCCGCTGCTCCGGGGTGAGCAGGTTGAGGATGTTGGGGATCTCGGCCCGCCGCTCCGGTGGCACACCTTCCAACAGCGTGCGCACCACCTGAGCCGCCTGAGCCTTCTGCGGATCGGCCTCTAATTGTGCCAGGAACCGGTCCAGTCGCCCCGTCGTCATCTCACCGATCAGTTGATCCGGCGAGACGCCCAGCGTCCGCAGGGTCTGGAACGCCTGGCGGAGGCTGGCGACGGAGACACCTCGCTTCTCCAGTTCCGGAGCCACGTAGTCGTTGAAGAACCGGGCGTCCAGGATCGACTTGCGGCCCGCTTCGACCTCCCGCATCTCCTTCCAGAGGTTCCGGCCCTTGACCAACCCCTCGATGACGCTGTGGGTCAGTTCGGTGCCACCCCAGCCGATCACCCCGGCCGTCAGCAGCCAATCGATCAGCGTGCCCACGGTGAAGTGGTCCAGGATGCCACCGACCCCCAGGTTGAACAGTTCCAGGTTAGGGGAGGAGAAGAGGACGTCGATCCCCAACAGACGGAAGAAGCGGACGTTGGTCAGGCCGATGGCGAGGAAGGCGATCGCCATCCCCAGCCAGTGGGAGCGGATCCGCTTCTCGGCGACGTACTCCGGGTCCTTCGTGTTGGGCACGCCAGCGCGGTTGGGCCAGACCCCCGGCTCTTCCCACCGGTCCCAGATCGCCTCCAAAATCCGCTCCACGCTGGTGGCGATGGCAAGGAGCGGGGCCAGGGCAATCCACAGGGGGTCCGCCGCCAACTCCCCTTCCTGCCCCACGACGCCGCCCCCGCCCCCCGCCCACACCACCGCCGTCGTCACCGCCAACAACCCCAGCACCCCCAGGACGACCCACAGCGCCTTCTTACCCATTGTTGCCTCCTTACCCCTTCGCAAGTCGCAACGCGGATCTCAAACGTCAGGCGTCAAACGTCAAGGGTCAAACGTCATTGTTTTTCGTACGGTTGCCCATCCGCTGCGGGCGGCACCGCCTCGCCGACCACGCCGGCCAGGACGATCATTGTCACCAAGTAGGGGGCCATCAGCAGGAACTGGGAAGGGATGGGAACCTGCAGGATGGCCAGTTTGGTCTGTAGGGCGTCGGCGAAGCCGAAGATGAGGGCCGCGCCGAAGGCGCCGAACGGCATCCACTTGCCGAAGATCATCGCCGCCAGGCCGATGAACCCCTTCCCGGCGGTCATCAACTCATCGAACCGACCCACGGAGCCCAGGATCAGGAAGGCCCCGGCGAGCCCCGCCACCATCCCGCCCAGGGTTACGTTGATATACCGAACTTTGAAGACATTGATCCCCAGGGTGTCGGCCGCGCGGGGGTGCTCGCCGACCGCCCGCGTCCGCAGGCCCCAGCGGGTGTAGAAGAGCATCACGTGGGTTGCGGCCAGCAGAATGAACATGAGATAGACCAGTAAGTTCTGCTCGAAGAAGACGGGACCCAGGATGGGGATTTTGGAGAGGATAGGGATGGGAACCGGTTGGAAGATCCCCGGGTTGTTGAGATACTGGAACTCGGCCAGGATGCGGGCGCTGAGGAAACTGGTGACCCCCACGGCGAGGATGTTGATGGCCGTACCGGCGATGATCTGATCGACCTTGAAGCGGACGGCCAACACTGCCAGCAGGAGCCCCAGGAGCGCGCCGGAGAGGATGGCGCTGACCAGACCGAAGGTCTGGGCAACGAGGGGCGGCCAGTTCCACACGTTGGCGGCCAGGCTGCCCATCAGTGCGGCGACGAACGCGCCGGTGAGCATCATCCCCTCGATAGCGATGTTGATCACCGCGCACCGCTCGCACAGCACGCCGGAGAGGCCCGCCAGCGCGATGGGCACCGCCCGCAGAAGCGCGCTGCTCAGAAGACCCGTGAAGTTCAGCGACCGGTCGCGGGCTGCCCACACGAGGAAGGCCAGGATGAACAGCAGGGCCACCCCGCCCAACGCCAGACTGGCCTGCCGAAAGCCCCGCGCTAACTGCCATCCCCCCAGAAAAGCGCACACCAGCGCGATGCCGTACAGGGTCCAGAGGGACGGCAGCCGCAGGTCGGGGACCGGCAGGGCCTGCGACTCACCGCCGGGGTTCAGGACGAAGACGGTGATCTGGTCCGACGACGTGCCGCGCGCGAAGAGCAAGAAGATCAACAGCGCGGCCCCGATGAAAATAAACCCATACGTCCGCGCTCGTCCGGGCGAGATCCCCGCCCGCGCACCAATCCGCTCCCACACTGCGCTCACTCCCAACCTCCTTGTACCCTAACCCTGCATCTTGCGCCCCGCGCCTTGCATCCTGCGTCCTGCATCTTGCGCCCTGCGTCCTGCGTCCTGCATCCTGCTACACCTGCCCCCACCCCCTCGTGAACACCATCTCCGCCTCCTCCTTGGGCGGGCGGACCCGGTAGATGAGGCGGACCACCTCCGGCGCGGCGATGAAGATGATGATCAGGGCCTGGACGATGGAGATGATGTCGATGGGGACAAAGGCCGGAGGGGCCTGCATCCGCTGCGCGCCGGCCCGCAGGAAGCCGAAGAGGAGGGAGGCCAGAAGAACCCCCACGGGATGGCTCTTGCCGAGGAGGGCGAGGGCGATGGCGTCGAAGCCGTAGCCGGAGAAGAAGGCGTTGGGCATAAAGTGGAGCACCCCCAGGATGTCGTGGGCACCGGCGAGGCCGGCCAGCCCACCGCTCAGGGCCATCGCCAGCACGAAGTTCCGCGCCACGCTGATCCCGGCGGTCCGTGCCGCCCGGGGGTTGGCCCCCACCGCCCGGATCTCGAAGCCGATCGTCGTCTTGAACAGCAGCCAGTACACGACCCAGACCGCGAAGAGGGCCAGCAGCAGGCCCACGTTGAGGCGGTTGGCGGGGTCGCTGGGGAAGAACTGGGGAAGGTAAGCGGAGGGCTCGATCTCCGGACTCACCGGCCGGAAATCGCCGGGGCGGGACATCGGACCGCCTACCTGGAGCAGGTAGTCGGCCAGCCGGTAGGCGATGTAGTTGAGCATGATCGTGTTGATCACCTCATGCGCGCCCGTCTTGGCCTTCAACCACCCGGCGATGGCCGCCCAGGCCGCGCCACCCAGCGCTCCCGCCACCAGCGCCAGCGGCAGATGGATGAACCAGGGAAGTCCTTTGAGGGTGTATCCCACGTACACCGACGTCAGCCCGCCGATGAAATATTGCCCCTCGGCGCCGATGTTGAACAGGCCGCAGCGGAAGCCCAGCGCCACGGCCAGCCCGGCGAAGATATACGGCGTGGCGATGCGCAGGCTCTCGGTGAGGGGACGGATCGCCGTCAGGAGTTCCTTTGTCTCGCGGGTCTGGAAGTAGAGGCGGATCCCCTCCACGATGCGGCTAGGGCTGCCAAAGGCCCCCTCGAAGAGGGCGGTGTAGGCGCGGACCACCGAGTGCCACGCCGTGCTCAGGCCGGTCAGCACGCCTCCTTCGCCGAAGGCGGCCCACACCTCCGGATCGAACGCACCGATGAACAGCGCGCCGATGACCAGAGCGGTGAAGATCGCCAGGAAGGGGATCAGCGCCGCCTGCCAGTTCCAGACCATCATCCGCTGCAATATCCCCCTCGCCACCGCCTCCCCCTGGGGGCCGACCCGGGTGCGGATACGACCGGAGCGGAGCCCGTTGGCGATCTCCTCGATCTTCCCCTTGACCTCCGACGGGATGGCAGCGTCCGCCTCGTGGTAGGGCGCCAATCCCACGCCCTCATCCCGCAGGTCGAAGCGGACGACCCCAGGGGCCAGTTTCCCTTCCAACGCCCGAACCAGAGCGGCGTACACCGCCCGATCCACCCGCTTGACCGCGCTGGTGAGCACCCGGTTCGCCCCCGGGGCCTGGCCCTCCTCGAACGTCGTCACCCACTGGTCCTGGTCCACCCCGATGACCCAGGCCCCCGCCTGGGCGGCGGCACGGATGGCAGCGGCTCCGGCAGCCCCCGCGGCGGCGAAGATCACGTCCGCTCCCTCATCCAGCAACGCCCGGGCAGCCCGCTCCCCCGCCTCAAGGTCGTCGAAGGAATCGGTGTAACGGACCACGATGCGGGCCTGTCGGTTGGTGAGGGCGACCCCGTGCTCGAACCCCCGCTGGAAGCGAAGGACCGGCGGGACCTCGACGCCGCCGACGAAGCCGACGACGCCGCTCTCCGTCATCATCCCCGCCAGCGCACCGGCCAGGAAGCCGGCCTGGTCCTCGGCGAAGACCAGCCCGGTGACGTTCTTGCTCTCCGGCAGCGGCTCGTGATCCACGATGACGAAGTGGGTATCCAGGTAATGGTTGGCCAGCCGCTCCGCCGCCGCGCCCCGCACCGAGCCGACGGTGACGATGAGAGGACAACCCTGCTCGGCCAAGCGGCGGATGTTGTCCTCGTACTCCACGGCGGACCGGCTCTGGAGGGCCTCCACCCTGATCCCGCGCTCTTCAGCGGCCCTCAGAGCGCCCTCGTAAGTATACTGGTTGAAGCCGCCATCGTCGAGACGGCCCACGTCGGCAACGAGGCCGATCCAGAGTTTATCCGACGGTCGCTTCATCCCGTGCCTCCTCTCGCCGCACGCCGGCCATCAGCAGGCCGATCTCCTCCTTGGTCACCTCGTCGGCGGGCAGGATCGCCATGATCTGCCCCTCGTACATCACCGCGATCCGATCCGAAAGCCCCATCACCTCGTCCAACTCCGGCGAGACCAAGAGCACCGCGCACCCTTCGTCCCGCTTCTCGATGATGCGACGGTGGATGTACTCGATGGAGCCCACATCCAGCCCCCGCGTCGGCTGGGAGGCGATGAGAAGACGGATAGGACGGGAGAACTCGCGGGCGACGATCACCTTCTGCTGGTTGCCGCCGGAAAGGTTGGCGACGGGGGTCAACACGCTCGGGGTCCGCACGTCGAACTCCCGCACCCGTCGCTCCGCCGTGGTGATGATGGTCTCATGGTCCATAACCCCCAGCCGCGCGAAGGGGGGAAGGTAGTAGGTGTTCAACACCAGGTTGTCGGCGACGGGGAAACTGAGCACCAACCCGTCCCTCTGCCGATCCTCCGGCACGTGGGCGACACCCCGCTCCAACACCCGACGGGGTGGCCCGTTGGTGACGTCCTCGCCCAAGATCCGCACCCGGCCCGCCACCGCCGACCGAAGGCCGGTCAGCGCCTGGACCAGTTCGGTCTGGCCGTTGCCCTGGACGCCGGCGATCCCCAACACCTCGCCTGCGCGGACCTGGAAGGAGACGCCGCGGACGGCCAGGTTGCCCCGGTCGTCCATCACCTTCAACCCCTCCACCTCCAACACCGTCTCGCCAGGGCGGGCCGGTCCCTTCTGCACCTGAAGCAGCACCTCCCGCCCGACCATCATCGCCGCCAGTTGCGCCTCCGATGTCTGGGCGGGGGTCGTCGTGCCGACCACCCGGCCGTTGCGGAGGACGGTGATCCGGTCGGCGATCTCCATCACCTCCTTCAACTTGTGCGTGATGAAGATCACCGACTTCCCCTGGTCCACCAGGGACCGGATGACCTTGAAGAGCTCCTCGACCTCCTGGGGGGTGAGGACCGCCGTCGGCTCGTCCAGAATGAGGATGTCCGCCTCGCGGTAGAGGAGTTTGATGATCTCCACCCGCTGCTGGACCCCCACCGGCAGCGTTTTGACGTAGGCGTCGGGGTCCACCTCCAGGCCGTACTGCTCGGAGATCTGGCGGATCCGCTGGGCGGCCGCCTGGCGGTCCAAGAAGATGCCGTTCTTGATCGACTCCACGCCCAGCATCACGTTCTCGGTGACGGTGAGGACCGGCACGAGCATGAAGTGCTGGTGGACCATCCCGATGCCCAGAGCGATGGCGTCGTTCGGCTCGTGGATCTCCGCCTTGCGGCCCCGCACGTAGATCTCCCCCTCGTCGGGGGTGTAGAGGCCGTAGAGGATGTTCATCAGCGTCGTCTTCCCCGCCCCGTTCTCACCCAGCAGGGCGAGGATCTCCCCCTCTTCCAGCGTGAGATCGATGTGATCGTTGGCCAAGACGCCGGGGAACCGTTTGGTGATCCCTCGAAGTTCCAATACTGGAGGCATAGGCCCCTCCTTAACGTTTGGCATCGGGGAGCGCGCGCATCTCCCGCAGCCGCGGGGTTGTCAGGTTTTTTCACCACAGAGACACAGAGGATGCGGAGTCTATCGATAAGCGGTAAGAACTCGGTACCCTCTGTGTCTCTGCGGCGAAACCTCTCAAAAGGGGGCGGCATCGGTCCGCCGACGCCGCCCCCGCTCGTTCACAGGCCGCCTACTGGTTCAGCGACTCGAGGTAGGCCTGCCAGCCGGTGTCGATGGTTCCGTCGATGATGCCCTGCTTGACCTGCTCCAGTTCGGCCTTCAGGTCATCCGGCACGTCGTCGTCGAACTCGTGGAAGGGGGCGATGCCCACGCCGCCGTTGGACAGGGTGCCGACGTAGGTGCCGCCTTCGAAGGTGCCCTCAACGGCCATCTTGATGGCATCCCGCACCGCGATGTGCATGTTCTTCATCACGCTGGTCAGGACCACCGGGCAGTACTCCTCGGCGCTGATGCACCAGTCGGTGTCCACGCCGATGAGCATCGTGCCAGGATGCTCCTGCACCGCGGCGGCGGTGCCCAGACCCACCGGCCCGGCCACCGGCATGATGATGTCCGCACCCTCAGCGATCAGGTCCTCACCCGCGCGGCGGCCGTCGTCGGTCGACTCGAAGTTGCCGACGAAGAGGCCCTCACCGGTCTCGGTGTTCCAGCCCAGGACCTCCACGTTGGTCCCGTGCTGCTCGTTGTAGTACTTGACCCCGTTCTCGAAGCCGACCATGAAGATGGTCACCGGCGGGATCGCGATGCCGCCGAAGGTGCCGACTTTGCCGGTCTGGGTCATCCCAGCGGCCAGGTACCCGGCCAGGAAGGCAGCCTCATCGGTGGCGAAGGTCAGCCCCAGCACGTTGGGGATGGGCGGATCGTAGGCGAAGTCCACGATGGCGAACATCACGTCCGGATTCTGCTGGGCGAACGTCGCCGTGTCCTCCCCCAGCAGGAAGCCAACGGTGATGATCATGTCGTAGCCCTGGTCGATGAACTGGCTGATGTTGACCGCGTAGTCGGTCTGCTGCTGGGACTCCAGGTAAGCGACCTCGACGCCCAGTTCCTCCGCCGCCATCTCCATGCCCTGCCAGGAGGTGGCGTTGAAGGACTTGTCGTCGATGCCGCCGACGTCGGTGACCATACCCACCTTGAAGACCTCCTCGGTGGGAGCCTCCGTCGGCGCCTCGGTCGCCTCCTCGGTGGGAGCCTCCGTCGGCGCCTCAGTCGCCTCCTCGGTGGGAGCCTCCGTCGGC
>CAZOLN010000066.1:0-5428 GCA_964580565.1 uncultured Anaerolineales bacterium | reverse complement strand
CCTCCTCGGTGGGAGCCTCCGTCGGCTCCGGCGTGGGGGTCTCTTTGGGACCACAGGCCGTCAGCAGGACGGCCAGAATCGTCAGGAATGCTAGCAAGGTCAACCCTTTGCGCATGGTTCTTCCTCCTCCTCGAATAGTTTATCTCCTACCGCAAACGTCGCTCAAGAAAGACCGGTTTCCTAGATCAGCCCCCCTTACATCACCCCCTTTCCTCCACACTCGGATCTGGGGTGTATTATGACCCAAGGAAGGGCAAAAGTCAAGGTGCCGTGCCACCGATCACGCGGCCGCCAAAGCGGCGCGATAGACGGCGGCGGTCTCCGCAGCGGCCTTCGACCAGGAGAACCTCCTGGCCTGCGCGAAGCCCCGCTCCCGCATCTCCTCCCGCAGCGCCGGATCGCGCAGGAGGCGGAGGACGGCCTCTGTCATCTCCTCGGTGTCGAGCGGATCGAAATAGACGGCGGCCTCTCCCCCCACCTCGGGGATGCTGGAGCCGCGGGAGGCGAGGACAGGGGTTCCACAGGCCATCGCCTCCAGCACCGGCAGCCCGAACCCTTCGTAGAGGCTGGGGAACACCAGCGCCTGGGCACCGGCGTAGACGGCGGGCAGGTCCTCGTCCGAGACATACCCGGGGAAGAGGACGGCCTCCCTGACAGGCGAGCGTTCCAACTGGGCGAAGAAATCCCCGTAGAGCCAACCCCGCTTCCCCGCGACCACCCATCCCTGGGTGAGCCGTTCTTGATACGCCCTCTCGAAAGCCTGCAGGAGACGGCCCAGATTCTTGCGCGGCTCGATGGTGCCCACGGAGAGCAAGTACCGCTCCGGCAGGCCGTACCGGGCGCGGACCGCTTCGATCTTCTCCGGGGGTTGAGGGCGGAAGTGGGGGGCAGCCGCCTCGTGGACGACGACGATCTTCTCCGGCGGCAGCCCGTACGACCGGATCAGGTCGTCCCGCGTGTGGGCAGAGACGGCGATGATCCGGGTAGCCCGGCGGCAGTAAAGGGGCATCGTCAGGTTGAGGTACCATCGGTTGAGCGGCTTGTGATGGGAGGGGAGGTGGCGGAAGATCAGGTCGTGGACGGTGAGCACCGTCGGAACCGAGCGCAGGGGCAGGAGGAGGTGCTCCGTAGCGTGGAAGAGAAGGGCGTCCGGCAGCAGCCGGTCGAAGCCGACGCGGGCCAACTGCCCCAGCCAGACCACCATCCGCCACGGCTTGTACCCCAGGCCGACGGTGCGGGTGGGCAGATGCTCCAGCCCCGCCAGCGGCTCGACGCCGCACTCCCGGTTGTAGAACAGGCCATACCGACCGGCGTCCTCGGCGACCAGAGCACGCGTCAGGCTCTCGGCGTACCGCCCTAAACCCGCCCGGCGGTGGACAGCGGCGGAGACGTCCAGATAGATCAGCATCGTGACCTTCCTGCCTCGCTTGCATCCCGCCGCGCACGCTCCCGCGGCGCGAGCGGTATTATACCCTCTTTCCCCCGGATGCCCAGGCTCCAGCCTTCGGCGGAACGTCCGCGCCCCCGTCCGGGATCCAGGGGAAAACACCGCTGGACATCCAGCCCGTTCCTCGTTATAATCCCCTCCGTGAGGAAGATCCTGCCGGTTATCCTGCTGTTGACGATCCTGGTAAGCGGCTGTGGAGGGGCGCCCACCCCTCTCACGCCGACGCTTCCTCCGCCCACCCCCACCCCACCTCCGATCCCCCACACCCCTGAGGCCACCGTCGTCACCTTCCTCGATGCCTGGGAGCAGGGAGATTACGAGACGATGTACGGCCTCCTCTCCCCTTCCAGCCGCGCCGCCGTCGACCTGGAGTCCTTCGTCCACCGCTATCAAACCGCCCTCCAGACGGCGACCGTCCTCACCGTCACCACCGACCTCCAGGCCGTCCTCCAGGAAGGGACCCACGCCCAGGCGGCCTACCAGATCCGCTGGGAAACCGCCCTGGTCGGCACCCTGATCACCGACACGGTGATGTCCCTCGGCCTCTACGGCGACTACTGGGGGATCGAGTGGTCGGGCAACCTGATCTGGCCTGGACTGGGGGACAACAACTATTTCTATATGGAACACCACATCCCCGCCCGGGCCAACATCTACGACCGCGACGGCTTGGCCCTGGCGGCAAAAGGGACCATCGTCACCGTCGGCGTGGTGCCGGGGAAGATCGAGGACGAGGCGGAGGTCCTTTCGGCGCTGACCACGTTGACCGGCCTCCCCCCCGAGGAGATTCGCAAGCGGTACGCAGGCCGTCCGGCCGACTGGTGGACACCCATCGCCGACATCCCCGTGGAGGTGAGCGTGGACCACGCCGACCTGCTGCTCAACACCCCCGGCATCCAGGCGCGGCAGAAGGAGGGGCGCACCTATTGGGACGGGGGCGTCGCTTCCCACATCGTCGGTTGGGTATCCCCCATCCCCGCCGAGGAGGTGGAGACCTACCGCGCCCGGGGGTACCGTGGGGACGAGTGGGTGGGCGTGGCCGGTCTGGAGAAGTGGGGAGAGTCCTACCTGGCCGGGCAGCACGGGGGGACCCTCTACCTGATGGACCCCACCGGGCAGATCGTCTCCATCGTCGCCCATCGGGATGCCGTCCCCAGCCGCCCCATCTACACCACCATCGACCGGGGACTGCAGGAGCAGGTCCAGCAGATCCTGGGGGACCGACGGGGGGCCATCGTGGTGATGGACGTGCACACGGGGGCGATCCTGGCGATGGCCAGCGGCCCCTCCTTCGATCCCAACGTCTTCGTCGGCCCCGGCAGCGAGCCGGAACGGCTCGCCATCCTCGCCGACCCCGACCGTCCCCTGTTGAACCGGGCCACCCAGGGCGGCTATCCCTGCGGCTCGGTCTTCAAGATCGTGACGATGGCAGCCGCGCTGGAGAAGGGCGAGATGACCCCCGCCACCACGTTCTACTGCCCCGGCTACTGGGAGGGGCTGGGCCCCGCCTACCGGAAGACCTGCTGGAAGCCGGACGGGCACGGCCACATCAACCTGAAAGACGCCCTCACCGCCTCCTGCGACGTCACTTTCTACGCGGTGGGGCAGGCCCTGGACACCATCGACCCGAACATCCTCCCCACCTTCGGCCGGGCGTTCGGCCTCGGCGTACCGACGGGGCTGCAGGAGATCCCGGAGTTCCCGGGCCTGATGCCCGATCCTGAGTGGAAGCAGGCGACGTACGGGGAGGCCTGGTGGCCTGGGGACAGCGTCAACCTGGCGATCGGGCAGGGATACCTGCTGGTGACGCCGCTGCAGGTGGCCCGGATGATGGCCGCCGTCGCCAACGGGGGCACCCTCTACCGGCCCTACATCGTGGCCCGGATCGGCTCAGGCGGCGAGGAGTACCCGGAGATCGTCTTCCAGCCGGAGGCGACGGGGAGCCTCCCCATCTCGCCGGAGCACCTCCAGGCGATCCGAGAGGCCCTGGCCGGGGTGACCACCTCCCCCATCGGCACGGCCGCCCACCGGTTCGTGGGGATGAGCATCCCGGTGGCGGGGAAGACCGGCACGGCGCAGGCACCGGGGGCCGAATCCCTCCCCCACTCCTGGTTCGCCGCCTACGCCCCGGCGGACCAGCCGGAGATCGCCGTCGTGGTGATGGTGGAGAACGCCGGGGAGGGATCGACCGTCGCCGCGCCGATGGTGCGGCAGGTGGTGGAGGCCTATTACGGCCTGCCGCTCACGCCGCTCCCGCCAGAATCCCAACCAACCCCAACCCCCATCCCCCTCGGCCCATAGGGAGGGGAATCGAGGAAGAGAGCCGCGATCGATGAACACCGGAACCTGGTACGCTGTCAGCGCCTACACCCTGTGGGGATTGCTGCCCGTCTACTGGAAATGGCTCCAGCACGTCCCCGCCCTCCAACTGATGAGCCACCGCGTCGTCTGGTCCTTCGTCTCCCTGTGCACCTTCCTCGTCATCACACGTCGGTGGTCCCGCTTCCGCGCCGCGATCGGCGACCGACGCGTCTTGCGCACCCACCTCATCACGGCCGCGCTGATCGGGGTCAACTGGCTGACCTACGTCTGGGCGGTCAACGCCGGGTTCATCGTGGAGACCAGCCTGGGGTACTTCATCAACCCCCTGTTGAGCGTCGCCCTCGGCGTCATCTTCCTGCGCGAACGGCTGCGTCCCCTCCAGTGGACGGCCGTCGGCATCGCGGCGGTGGGCGTTTTCTACCTAACCTTCATCTACGGCGCCTTCCCCTGGATCGCTCTGACCCTGGCGCTGGCCTTCGGCTTCTACGGGCTGGTGAAAAAGACCGCCCCGCTGGGTTCGCTGTACGGACTGACGACGGAGACGGGGATCCTGCTCCCGCTGACGCTGGGTTACCTGGTCGTCTGCGAGGTGCAAGGGACAGGTGCTTTCCTCCACACCAATCTCCTTACCGACCTGCTATTGGTCGGTGCAGGGCCGGTGACGGCAGTGCCGCTGCTGATGTTCGCCACGGCTGCGCAGCGCATCCCTCTTTCCCTTGTCGGCATCCTGCAATACATCGCCCCGACGCTCCAGTTCCTCCTGGGAGTCCTGGTCTACCACGAACCCTTCCCGCCCGCCCGGTTCGTCGGCTTCAGCCTCGTCTGGGTCGCCCTCGCCATCCTGGCGCTGGACGCGGGATTGACCCGCCGAGCACGGATCCTTGGGGAACCACGGAGGCACAGAGGACACAGAGAGCCTCAAAATTAGAGAGAACTCCGTGTCCTCTGTGTCTCTGTGGTGAGAACCGATAGAAGGAGCATGGAAAGACTGATTCGAGGCACCCAGGAACTGGGGATCTCGCTGAGTGAGGAACACCTCACCCAGTTCGAGATCTACTATCGGGAGTTGGTCGAGTGGAACCGGCGGTTCAACCTGACCGCCATCACCGACTACGAAGGGGTCCAGGTACGCCACTTCCTGGACTCCCTGTCCTGCCTGCTCGCGCTCCCCGCTCGTTGCCTGCGGGCGGGGGCACGGATCGTCGACGTGGGAACGGGAGCCGGATTCCCCGGCATCCCGCTGAAGATCGTCTGTCCCCATATCTCCCTCACCCTCGTCGAGGCGACGCGGAAGAAGGCGACCTTCCTAGAGCACCTCATCGGCCGGCTTGGGCTGGAGGGCGTCCACGTGATCCACGGTCGGGCGGAGGAACTGGGGCGGCAGAAGGCCCACAGGGAGCGGTACGACTGGGCGGTGGCCCGCGCCGTGGCCGAGATGCCGACCCTCGTTGAATACCTCCTCCCGCTGGTGCGGGTCGGCGGGGCCATCCTGGCCCAGAAAGGGGAAAGCGGTCCCGCCGAGGTCCACGCCGCCGAGGAGGCGATCCGCATCCTGGGAGGGGAGGTGCGCCGCCTGGTGCCGGTCCACCTCCACGGCATCGCCGAGACCCGCTATCTGGTCATCGTGGACAAGGTGGCCGCGACGCCGGAGAAGTACCC
>CAZOLN010000065.1:12832-14718 GCA_964580565.1 uncultured Anaerolineales bacterium | reverse complement strand
CCTAGATCCTACCAAGGAGGCGTATGCGGGAAATGGGGGCAAAGAAAGGTCGTGTGGTTTCCGGAGCCCGTCCTACGGGCCGCCAGCACCTGGGCAACTACCTAGGGGCCATCCGTAACTACGTCGCGCTGCAGGAGGAGTACGAATGCATCTACTTCGTCGCCGACCTGCACGCCCTGACCACGCTACGGGATACCGAGAAGATCCGTGAATGGACCTACGAGATGGTCCTCGACTGGTTGGCCGCCGGTATCGATCCGGAAGGCAAGGGGACCATCCTCTTTGTCCAATCCCATACCCCTCAGGTCTCTGAACTGCACACCATCCTGTCGATGGTCACCCCTCTCGGCTGGCTGACCCGCCTTCCCACCTTCAAGGAAAAGGTCCGCCAGCAGCCGGACAACGTCAACTACGGCCTCGTCGGCTATCCGGTGCTGATGACCGCCGACATCACCCTCTACAAGGCGGACACGGTGCCGGTGGGGAAGGACCAGGCCCCCCATCTGGAGTTCGCCCGCGAGATCGTGCGCCGGTTCAACTACCACTTCGGAGAGGTCCTTGCAGAACCCCGCGCCAAGTACACCGAGTTCCCCAAGATCCTCGGCATCGACGGTCAGCAGAAGATGAGCAAGTCGTTGAACAACCACATCGAGATCGCCGCCGAGCCGGAGGAGATCCGGCAACGGGTGATGCGAATGGTCACCGACCCACAGCGGACCCACCGGCATATCCCCGGTCGACCGGAGGTCTGTAACGTCTTCACCTTCCACGGCTTCTTCTCACCCGACGAGGTGGCCCAGATCGAGCAGGATTGCCGGACGGCAAAGATCGGCTGTGTGGACTGCAAACGGCTGCTGGCCCAGAACATCGCCGATTACTTCGCCCCCTTCCGGGAGCGTCGGGCCGCGTTAGCCGCCGAGCCGGACCGGATCTGGGACATCTTGGCCGACGGTGCACGCCGCGCCTCCGCCATCGCCTCCCAGGTCCTCGCCGAGGTCAAAGAGGCCATCGGCCTCCCGCCGGTCCGATGAGCGACGCAGAGACCACCCTGGCCCAACTCCGTCGGCAGGTCGCCGACTTCGTGGCAGCCCGCGCGTGGGAGGTCTACCACACCCCCAAGAACCTGAGCGTGGCGATCGCCATCGAGGCGGCGGAGTTGATGGAACACTTCCTCTGGCTCTCACCGGAGCAAGCCGTCGCCGCGATGGAGGACCCCCACCGAAGGGCCGCGGTCGTCGACGAACTGGCGGACGTGCTGATCTACGCCCTGAGCCTGTCCAACGCGCTGGGGGCGGATGTCAGCGAGGCGGTGCAGGCCAAACTGGCCCGCAACGAGGAGCGGTTCCCCCCTGAGAAGTGGCGAGGGCGCGCCCGAGGAGTGGACGATGCGAGCGTTGGTACAACGGGTTAGCCAGGCAGCGGTCTACGTGGACGGCGAACCGATCGCCCGGATCGGGCGGGGTGTCGTCGTCCTGGTGGGAGTCACCCACGGCGACACCGAGGAGCAGGCGACGTGGCTGGCCCGCAAGGTAGCCGGCCTGCGCATCTTCGAGGACGAGGAGGGCCGGATGAACGCCGGCCTGCTGGACGTGGACGGGGAGGCGCTGGTGGTCTCCCAGTTCACCCTCTACGCCGACGCCCGAAAAGGGCGCCGACCCTCCTTTACAAACGCAGCCCCGCCAGAGGTGGCGGAGCCGCTGGTGGACCGCTTCGCGCAGGCGCTGGCGGCGACGGGCGTCCCCGTGAAGACCGGCCTCTTCGGCGCCCACATGCTGGTGCAGATCTACAACGACGGTCCGGTGACCATCCTGCTTGAGCGATAGAGCCCTCCACCAGCCACCTGACACGTTTGAAAGGAGCCTCCCGCAGGTTCCCTGCGCGCATCC
>CAZOLN010000065.1:0-12732 GCA_964580565.1 uncultured Anaerolineales bacterium | reverse complement strand
GTCCTCTGTGTCTCTGTGGTTTTCCCCCCTCACCGCACCCGCCGTCGCCACTCCTCCTTTACTTCCAGCGCGCTGAGGTCGCCGTTCGTATCCAGGAACTGCCGCAACAGTCGGTTGAACTTGTTCATCTCGTCCAGCATCGGGAAGTGGCGGGAGCCTTCCAGGCAGATCACGCGCACGTTGTCTTCCTCACCCCGCCATGCCAGGTGTCCCTTCTCCTCCGGCTTCTGGATCAGGGGATCCCGTTTGCCGTAAACGAGGAGGACTGGAACCGTGATCAGCGCCAGGTCCCGGCGCAGGTCCATCTGCATTATCGCCCGCACGGTGTCGGAGACGGCCAGGGCGTCCGTCTTGTTGGCCTCCAACTGGACCTCCGGATACTCGCTCGCCATCCGTCGGCCCAGGACACGCGCCAGGATGTCGTTGCCGTTGCCGGAGAACGTGGCCAGCGACCGTCCGATAGACGTCCCGTCCAGCGGCACACTCACCCCCATCACCTGCTCTACCCGCTCCGGCGATTCCACAGCCATCCGAAGCGCCACCACCCCGCCCAGCGCGTGCCCGACCAGCGGCGCACGGACGATACCCATCTCATCCATAAACCGGCGGACCAGGGCGACGTAGTCGGCAAGCGGGTATCCTCCCCGCCGCCGGTCCGAATCCCCAAACCCCCACAGATCCAGCGCGTAGGTTCGGTACCGGTCGGAGAGGTCGTCCATCGCCGGCACCCAGTAGCGCCAGGAGCCCAGCCAGCCGTGGATCAGGATCAACGGCCGCCCCCGGCCCAGGGCTTCGTAATGGACCAACCCGCTCTCGATGATAACCGCGCTCATCGCCCGTACACCAGCCTCGCCTCTACCCCGCCTGTTCCAAGATCCGTTTCACCTGGGCGATCAACTCATCCGGGACGAAGGGCTTGATGATGTAATCCACCGCTCCCGACTCATACCCCTCCTGGACCTCCCGGTCCTGCCCCTTGGCGGAGAGGAAGACGACCGGGATCTTCTCTGTCTCTGGGTTCTCCTTCAACCGCCGGCAGACCTCGTACCCGGTCATCTTGGGCATTCGGACATCCAGGAGCACCAACGCGGGTTTCTCCTGGCTCACCTTCTCCAGGGCTTCCGCACCGTTGTTGGCCAGCACGACATCGTAGCCGGCGAAGCGAAGTGTGAAGGCGATCAGTTCACGAATATCCTTTTCGTCTTCGGCAACGAGGATCTTCGTCACGGCTCCATCCCTCCGTTTTTCTGGGACCTCCGGGAATCGCCCAACAATCTCGTGATCTCCTGAACCAGGTCTTCCACAGCGAACGGCTTGGCGAGGAAGCGCGCAGCCCCCAGCGTGAACGCCTCCTCCCTCCGTTCGATCCGCCCCGGGCTCCCCGTCATCACCATCACCGGGATGTCGCGGGTGAGCGGATTGGATTTAAGGCCGCGCAGGACCTGGTAACCGTCTATGTCCGGCAACTTCAGGTCCAGCAGGACGAGGGCGGGATGCACCTCCCGAGCCACCTGGAGGGCCCGCCGCCCGTGCCGCGTCGTGCGCACGCCCAGCCCGTGCTGCCGAAGGGCCTCGCGGATCAACTGCAAGGTGTCGCTGTCGTCGTCGACCACCAGGATCGGGCCGCGCCGCCCCAGCCCCCGTTGCACCGCGCGGAGCAACGCCTCCTCGTCGATCGGCTTGGTCACATACCCCACCGCTCCCAGGCGGAGGCTTTCTTCCTTAGAGGACACAACGGAGACGACCACCACCGGGATCGTCGTCGTTTCCGGATCTGCCTTCAACCGCTGCAACACGGCCAGCCCGTTGATGTCCGGCAACAGAAGGTCGAGTGTGATCAGCGCGGGGTCCACCTCCCGCACCATCTGGAGCGCCTCCTGCCCGGTCGCGGCGATCTCCACCCGGAACCCCGCCGCCTCCAGGTGGTAGCGGATCAGGTTGGCCACGTCCGGGTCGTCCTCGACCACGAGGATCACCGGGGGCCTGGGGGCGGCCGCCTCGACGGCCGCCTGGACCGCCTCGGCGAGGGGCAACGTGAACGTGAAAGTGCTCCCCTCTCCCAGTTCGCTCTCCACCCAGATCCTTCCCCCGTGCATTTCGACCAAAGAGGCGGTGATCGCCAGCCCCAGGCCGGTCCCGGGGGTCTCTTGCACCAGAGGATCGTCGGCCCGGAAGAAGCGATCGAAGATCTTCTCCTGGTTCTCCTTGGAGATACCGATGCCGGTGTCGGAGACGGAGATCTCCATCATTTCACCACGGACCCGTGCGGAGACGGCGATCTCTCCCCCGGGCGGGGTGTATTGGATCGCGTTGCCGATCAGGTTGACGAGGATCTGGGCGATCCGGTCGCTATCCCCCCAGACGGCCGGCAGGTTCGGGTCCACGTTGACCTTCAGCATCAGGTCCCGACTGCTGGCCCTGGGCTGCAGCGAACTGACCACCTGGTCGGTCACGTCCCGGATCGACACCGGCTTCTGGCTGAGTTCGATCCGGCCGCTTTCGATGCGGGAGATGTCCAGCAGGTCGTTGACCAGGGCGGTCAGCCGATCGGCGTTGTGCCGGATGATGGTCAGGAAGTGGCGCTGCTGCTCCGTCAGTTCCCCCACGGCCCCCATCAACAGAAGGTCGGTATACCCCTTGATGGAGGTCATCGGCGTGCGCAACTCGTGGGAGACGGTGGAGACGAACTCGCTCTTGGCCCGCTCCGCCTCCACCTCAGCGGTGATGTCGCGGAAGACGGAGACGGTGCCGAGGTACTCAGACCCCATGATCACCGGCGAGATGTGCACGCTGACGATCCGGTCGCCGATCTGGATCCGCTCGGCGGTGAAGTCGCCGGGGACGTGGTCGGCCGGGTTGGCGGCCCATTCCTCGATAGCGTCCAGCCAGGCCCGGCCCTCCGCCCCGTAGAGACCCAGCATCTCCCGGGTCGTCCGCCCCAGCACCTCCTCGCGGGCCACGCCCAGCACCCGCTCCGCCGCCGCGTTGAAGAGGATCACGTGCCCCTCGGCGTCGGTCACCATCACCCCGTCGGCCACGCCCTCCAGGATCGCCTGGCTCTTGGCCGCCTCCACCTGCTGCTGCTTGAGCATCGCGCCCAACTGCTCCGCCTGCTCGCGGATCAGGTTGTAGAGGGCCGCGTTGCCCACCGCGTTGGAGATCTGGTAGGCCGCCGCCTCCACCAGCCGCAGGTGGTCCGCCTGGAAGTAGCCGGGGCTGCTGTGGTAGAGCATCAGAACGCCCGAGACCTCCCCGGCGCGGCTGAGGGGGACCGCCAGGCACGCCCGATGGACCGACTCGGCCTCCTCAGCAGGGAGCCACCGCTCATCCCCCTGCACATCCTCCACCAGGGTGGCCTCGTCGCGCTCGATGACCCACCAGGCCAGCCCCTCTCCCTGCTTCCACCGGACCGGGAAGCCGCCGGGTGGGACGGGGACCGGCCCGCCAATTGCCGCTCGATAGACCAGCCGGTTCGGGCGGGTCTCGTCTCTCAGGAGGATCACCCCTCGCTCCGCGCCGACGGCCTGGGCGACCAACTCCAGCGTCCGGTTCAACACGTGGTCCAGGTCCAGGCTGCTGGAGACCTCCGAGGCGATCTGGTACAACACCTCCACCCGGTCCCGCTCGACGGTCAGTTCCTCCAGCGCCTGGGCCAGCGCCTCGGTTCGTTCCTCGACCCGGCGCTCCAGTTCCTGCGTGAAGCGCCGGACCTCCTCGTACAGCCGGGCGTTCTGCATCGCCACGGCCGCCTGGTTCGCCAGGGCCTGGGCCAGCCGGACCACGCCGGGGGAGAACGCCCCTTCGTCATACCGGTCCAACTCCACCAGCCCGACCGTCTGGCCGCGGGCCACCATCGGCAGGAGCAGGGCCTCGCCGGGCTGCGCCTTCTTCCCTCCGAGTTCGGCGCAGGAAAGCGTCATCGGCTCCTGGGTCAACAGCACCTCAAGGACGGCGGCGTACCTCGCCGTCTCGTAATCGACGCCGATGCGGTCCCGTTCGACCCCCTCCTCACCGATCGCCCAGACCACGGTGAGGCGCTCGGCGTCCCGATCCCACTCGGAGATCACGCACCCCCTGGCCCCGGTCATCGCCAACAGCCGATCGCCCAGCGCCTGCAGGACCCAGTTGAGATCGAGGGTCGAAGAGATCGCCTGGCTGCCCTCCAGCAGCGTCGAGAGTTCCTGGGTCCGCCGGACCGCCTCGTCCAGCAGTCGGGCGTTCTGCACCGCCACGGCCACTTGGTCGGCCAGGGCGATGAGGGTCGCCACGTCGGTGGAGGAGAACGGCTCTCTGTAGGCCCGGTCCACCGCCAGCACGCCGAGCACCTGGTCGCCGAAGGCGAGGGGGGTCAGGGCCACCGCCCCGCTCTGAACGTACTCCCTCTCCCCCGGCACCTCCTTCGCCACGTCCCCGATCGCCAGGGGCATCCCGGTGGAGGCGGCCTGCCCAACGAGCCCCTCGCCCGGGGCGTAGGTATACGCACGGAGGCTCTCCAGATCGTGCCCGTACGCCGCCCGCGGCACGTACCGCCCGCTCTCCTCGTCCAACAGGAAAAGGACGCTCCCCGTGCTCTCAATAAGGTGGCCTGTGGCCTCCACGACCGTCTGAAGGACCTCCTCCAGACCCCGCTTGGCGATGACGGAGCGGTTCAACTCGTTGAAGAAGGTCAGCAGGTCCAACCGCCGCTGGAGGGCCTCGACCAGCCGCGCGTTCTCGACGGCCACGGCCGCCTGGACGGCGAAGATCTCCAGCGCCTCGACGGTAAACCGATCCGGCACCCGCCCGTCCCGCGGCTCATCCACGCTGAGGATCCCCCGGACCTCTCCCCCAGGGCCGAGCAGGGGCACGATCAGCATATCCTGGGGATGCCAGCGGCCAGGCTCGCGGCGGACCTCCGTGATCTCCCGTTCGTACACATCCAACACGCCCCGCCAGCGGGCCTGCTCCTCGGCGGGGATGTAGTAACTCTGGCTGATGCGGAATTCGTCCCGCATCACCGTCTTCAGGGCCTCCCACGGCTGGGGGGTCTGCTTCATCCGCTCGACCACGTCCACCGGCAAACCCGCGGCGGCCATCCGGCGCAGCCGAGGGGGATCCCCCTCCAAGACGCTGATCAGCACCAGGTTGAAGCCGACGCTCTCCTGAACCGCGTAGGCGATCTCCTCCAGCACCTGCTCCAGCGGCTGGTCGGAACGGATGGCCTGGCCGATCTCCAGCACGTGGCTCAGTTGGTCGGCCCGCTGCCGGAGGAGGTTGTTCCGGTCCACCTGCTCCTGGTAGACCCGCGCGTTTCCGACAGCGACGGCGACCTCGATCGCCAGCGTCTCAACGAACGCCCGATCCTCCTCGTCGAACGCCCCTGGGGCAGCGCTCTCCAGCAGGAGGAATCCTGCCAGGTCGTCTCCGAGCCGGAAGGGAGCCAGCAACGCGGCGCGCGCATCCCCCCCACCCCACACCGTCCGTTCCTCGGCAGAGACGTCATCTATGCAGAGGAGGCTCCCCTGCCCGATCGCCTCTTGCAGCGCGCTTCCCTCCGGGGGTTCCTGGAGGGCCTGCCGCAGGTTGGCTTGGTCTTCCTCTAAATAGCCAACACAGAAAGCGAGGTTCCACCGATCCGTATCCAGATCGCGGAGCAGGATAGCGCAGCGGTCGGCCCCGCAGAACCGGATCGCTTCCTCGGCTACGACCCGGTAGATTCGCTCCGGATCGAAGGTGAGGCTCAGTTCGCGGCCGACCCGACCCAATCCGGAAAGGGCGGAGGCGCGCCGGGCAGCCCGCTCCTCCGTCCGTTGAAGGAGAGAGGCAAACTTTCGATCGGCCTGGCGGGCAACCAGGACCGGGAGGAGGAAACCAGCGACGAGGCACAGCCCCACGAGGATCAGTTCGTACACCACCTGGACCATCGACCCAGAGGTCCATGCCTGGATCGACCCAGGGAGCAGAAGAGCGAGGGCAAGGATCATCCCTACCAGGCCGGCCTCCTTCCCAGCGACGCCGGCCAGGATGCCCACGATCGCCGGTACCAGCAGCCGGAGCACCGGTTGCCACTCGTCCGGCGCGTGGTTGAGGTTGTAGCCCAGCCACAGCAGCAGCGCGACGATCCCTATCGCGACGAGTGCTCTGCGCTGGAGAACGGGGCCTGCCCGTCTACGCACCGGTCCAATCCCTCCCCATCTTCGCTCTCAAGCGGGCTACGGCCGCCGCCCCTCCCGCCGGGCCGCGGCAGCCGCCTCGGTGATCTCCCGAATGTCGGTGAACGGGCCGTCGTCGCTGGTGATGACGCCGATCGCCAGGCTCATCAGCCCCACCTTTCGCTCGTTCCCCTCGTCGTCCCGGACCACGATGTAGCCCTGCTGCCGGGCCTTGAAGTCGTAGTGCGTGCCGACCCCCTCGGAGAAGCGCTTCTCCAGGTCCTTCACCAACGGCTCGACAAGGGACTTCTCGGTGATGATCAGAAAGTCGTCCCCGCCCACGTGGCCGATGAAGTCGTTGGGGGTGCCGATGGCGTCCACCGACTCGCCGATGACCATCGCCGTGTAGCGAAGGACCTCGTCCCCGGCGACGAACCCGTACACCTCGGTGAACGCATCAAGGCCGTTGATCCCGATGTAGATGACGCCCCATTCATCCCGGCGCATCAGTTGGCGCAGCTGCTCCTCGATCAACTTGGCGCTGGGCAGGCCGGTGGTCGGGTTGGTGAGGCTCTCATAGGTGGCGCGGGCCATCGCGTTGCGCACCCGCAACTTCAGTTCCTCGACGTCGAAGGGCTTGGTGATGTAGTCGTCGGCCCCCAGTTCCAGGCCGTGGATCTTGTCGGACCGCTCATCCTTCTGGGTCAGGAAGATGATGGGGATGTGGCTGGTGCGCAGATTGTTGCGCAGCCGTCGACAGACCTCATACCCGTCGATGTCCGGCAGCATAATGTCGAGCACGACCACGTTGGGCAACTGCTGCCGGCACATCTCCAGCGCATCTTCCCCCCGCGGAGCCACCGACACCTCGTATCCTTGGCTCTGGAAATAGATGCGGAGCATATTGGAGATGTCGAAATCGTCCTCTACGATTAGAATCCTTCCCTCGCTCATCGTGCAACCTCCGCCTGGACCGGGCTAGAGACCGCCATCCCCCCTCGACGCCGACGGCGGATGGCCTGGAGACGCTCCTCCTCCACCGGACGATCGAACGCAAAGAACCCCGCCGGACGGAACCCGTGCCGCCGGGCGATTTCATCGATTTCCGCGATCCTGGCCAAAGAGAGTTCCTTTCCTACCGTATAGTCCTCGAACCGGCCCTCCAGGGTCAGCGCGATCGTTTCCGCCATACAGGCGAACGTCAGCCCTAGGGGAAGACCGTAATCGAAGCCGAAATCGACACCCTCGGGCGTCTTCACCAGCCCGCCGTCGATCAGAAGGACATCCTTCCGCTCCCGCAACACCCTGGGAGAGACGTCCCGCGGCCGAGCGACGTCGCACACCACCGCCCCGGGCTTCAGATGCTCCGGGAAGATCAACGGCCTTCCCGCGCTGGTCGCGGTGAGGATGAGGTCCGCGTCGGCGATGGCCTCAACCCGGGTTGAGGCCGTCACCGCAGCGTTCGTCTCCTCGGCGATCCGACCCGCCAACGCCCGCAGGGCCTCCTCCCTGCGGGCCACCAGGATCAGGCGGGGGACCATCCGCGCCAGCCACCGGGCGCTGGCAGAGCCGATGGCCCCGGTCGCGCCCACCACGGCGGCCACGGCCCGCTCCCGCTCGACACCCACCGCCCGTCCGGCCTCCAACAGGGCACGGACGGAGACGGCGACGGTGTAACTATCACCGGAGGTCACCGGCACCTCCAGCGCCCGGGCCACCGTCAGGCCGCCGTCCCCGACCACGGACGTATAGGCCCCCAACCCCAGGATCCGGGCCCCCAGCCGCTCCGCCAGTCGCCCCGTCTGGATGATCTTCCGGTAGACTACCCGGGTCGGCAGACGGAGCATCTGCCGGGCGGTCAACGGACAAGCCAGCAAGAACCCCTCCACCTCCCGCCCCGTCGCCGGAGAGCGGACCCCCGTGACGCGGGAGAGGACCAGCGGCGGCCAGTAGCGCGAAAGGAAGTGGATCAGTCGGACCGGCAGGAAGCGGGCGAGGAGCGGGTACTTCCGCGCCACGTCCGCCTTAGGGTCCAACGGATGGATGATGAACGCGAACCGATCCACTTGAGGTCGACCTCCGTCAGCGGGGCGGTGGGTAGAGCCGCGGGTGCAGACGCAGCCCTCCCGGTATCTTATGCAGGTCGCCCTCTTCAAAGGAGACGTTTTTCTCGATCACCCTCCGCTCCGCCGAAGGCACCAGCACCGTGTCCGATTCAATAGCCCGAGCCGGATAGACGACCATCCCCGAGCCGATCCGGCAGTTGTGGCCCACACAACCGCCGAGGACCGGCATGTTGGTCGATTCCAGTTTGCCCTCGTAGGGAACCCGGAGCGGCTTCGGGATCAGGTTGAAGTCGGTGAACGTATTCCCCGCTCCGATGAAGGAATTCCGCCCCACGAGGCACAACTGGAGGCAGGTGTTCTGGGCGACCATCGAATCTTCCATCAGGACGGTCATAAAGAGGGACGCCCGGAAAGGAAGGAAGCAGCGGTCGCTGACGACGCTGAGGAGGAGTTGGCATCCCTGGGCGATGTCCACGTTGTTGCCGATGATACAGTTGTCGATGACGACGCCAGGGCCGATCGTGACGTTGTCGCCGATGGTCGTCGGCCCGCGGATGATCGCGCTGGGATCGATAGAGCAGTTCCGCCCGATCTTGACCACCGCCGATGAGGAGAGGACCTGCTTCTGTTCGAGGAGAGCCCGCCAGAGCAACCGCAGCGGCAACCGGATGCTCCGCTCCACATCCCGCTCGAACCGCGCCCCCCGGGCGAACACCCCGAAGACGACATTGGCCAGGAGCACGTGGACCCACGTCTCGATGGCCAAGAACGCCTTGGTCGGCACGTGATACACCAGGTCGCCCATCTCGTTGGACATATGGGTGGGGACGTGGTAATATCCCACTTCGCGCGGCTCGGTGCGCATCACCAGCGGGCGGACGTTCTCCTCGATCCCGTAGGGGAAGTACCACATGTCCGCGACGTACAGTTCGCCCTCCCGGCGGATCGTCCGCTGAAGGGGCAGCGCGTGCTCGGAGATCGCCCTGTCGTCCAGAGGGAAGGCAACCTGACAGGCCTTGCCCAACTTCCTCGCCTTGGCCAGGAAGGTCTCCAGGAACTCCTGATCGAAGAAGAGGTTCTCCCGATAGACCAGCGTCTCCACCCGCTCCGGGCCGATCTCGTCGAACGAGTCGACCTCCCGCTCCTGCGTCACGTAGGGCGCCAACAGGTCCCGTTGATAGAGCCACAGCGGCTTGTTCAGCACCCTCAGGTCGCGGGCGGGCTCGTTGAACGGCGAAATCGGTTTGCGATCCCGGAGAATGATCTTCCGCATCTTCCCTCAATCCACTGGCTGCCTGCCGATCTGGACGGTGCAGGTCTCGTCCCCGGCGGCAATACAGGCCACCTCTTCCACCTCGAAGTTGCGTCCCCCGCTGACCCAATAGAGCCCTTCCTGCAGGAAACCGACCGTGGCGTGGCAGGAAGGAGCGGAAGCCTCCCGCCCCCAACAAATCCCACACCGATCGACGACCCACAGGAGATGTTCCTCGTCCTCCCCCAGCCGGACGCGATGGTCGCTGAACCGGTTGAAGACCTCGGCGGAGACCTCCAGACCGATCCGGACCTTCATTTCCAGGGGGACCACCCGGAAGGCCAGGTCCGCCACCCCCAGCATCGGACCGAAGTCCTTGATCCCGAACCGGAAGCAGGCTCGGCCGATCCTCAGGGCGAGCGCGCGCCCTCCGCGCGGACCGTACATCTCATCCAGCGCTGTAAAGAGCCGCGACACGTCGTCGAAGAGAAAGTCCAGGTCAAAATTGTTCGGCGGGTAGCGCCCCTGCAGATGGCGCAAGTTGGCCAGGTTGAGAATGGCCGTCAGTCCGTTTTGTCCCATCACCTCTTCCATCGCCAGGAGGAGGATGCGGCCCATCTTGTTCGGGAAAGCGTAGACGAGTTGCCCTGACTCGGCCACATTCTTTGGAGTTGACGTCATTGCCGGCCCTTCCTATCGATCGAGAAACTCCCCCAACGTCTCGTGAAACCGACCCGGCTCGTCCAGCATCGGGAAATGGCCGGATTGGTCGAAGTAGGCCACCTGGGCCAATGGGACATGCTCCTCCAGCAACTTCCCCTGCTTCGGATCCACGATTCGATCCTTGAGACCGTAGATCCCCAGGACCGGCACCTGGATCTCCTTCAGACGGGGCGTCAGGTCCGTCTTCCGCAACGAGGCGATGCTGTAATGGAAGGAATGGAGGGTCGTGCGGGAGAGGTCCTGTTCGAACATCCCATACCACCGCTTCCAGTCGCGGGTCAGGAAAGGCGAGAACAGGCGAACCCCGAGAGGGAGGGCGCCGGGGATCCCGTAGGCGATGGCTGCCAGGTAACGCTTAGCGGCCAGTTTCAGGATCAACGACAGACCGTCGCCGCTGATGGGCGAACCGACCACCGCCACCTTCTCCACACGCTCGGGGTGCGCCAGCGCCAGGCTCAGGGAGACCGTCCCCCCCATCGAATGGCCCATCACAGGAGCCCTCTCCAACCCCATCCGTTCCATAAACTGGGTCACCATCTCCACGTAATCGGAGACGCCGAACTGGTCCCCCTTCTTGGCCGAGTCGCCAAACCCCCAGAAATCCAGGGCGTAGGTCCTGTACCGGTCCTTCAGCACCTCCATCGTGCTGACCCAATAACTCCACGACCCCAGCCAGCAATGGAGAAAAATGACCGGCTGGCCCCGCCCATAGGCCTCGTAGTGAACCAGTCCCCGGTCGGTGACGATTGAACTCATAGCCTCTCCACAGAACGCTGCCCAGAACCACCCGCTTCCTTACGTAATCATAACACAGCACCAACCTCACAGAGGAGAGCGAGCGTTCCAACTCGATTACGAAGCGGTTACGACACCTGCCGTAGCCAAAGAAAGGGGGTCGAACGGTTCGACCCCGGCTCGATCTGTGTGGGCCATCCCCATTGACCTACCACCTGAGGCTTGTCAACTCCCGCTCCTTCACCCGGCAGAGGCGATCGGCCCTCCGGAACCCTCGGTCCCTTCGAACCGGTGAGCCCTGCCTATCACGCGGGCTCGCCCTCCCCCTCGTCCATCGTCTCCAGAATGGAGTACAGCAGTTCCAGGAGGACTTGCTTCACGCTTTCCTTGTCGGTGGCGACGCAGGGGATGACCTTTACATCTCTGGGGATGCGAAGGGCGATCCGGAGGTCCTCCGGCTCCCAGGCATCCTCCAGATCCTGCTTGTTCGCGGCCACCACATAGGGGGTCGGAGCGTAGTTATAGAACGTGTCGAGGATCTCCCGCGCCTCCCGAAACGTCTCCGGTCGGGTACTATCCACCACCACGACGAAGCCCAACATCCCCTCGGAGAGGATCTCCCACATAAAGTCAAAGCGGCGCTGCCCAGGCGTCCCAAAGAGGTAGAGGACCAAGTCCTCATCGATGGTGATGCGCCCAAAATCCATAGCCACCGTGGTGCGGTCCTTGATCCTCTCCTCGTCCCGGGTGATCTTTGCCTCGGTCTCGACAACGTCGATCTCGCTGACGCTCTGGATAAACTGCGTCTTTCCAGCCGCGAAAGGGCCTGTGACCACCATTTTCAGCGTCTGCATACCCTACAACTCCCGGATGCGGTCGATCAGTCGTTGGATGATGCTCCGTTTCACCGCTGGCCGCCTTGGCTTCGGTGGAGCACCGGGAGGGGCACCCGGGGGAGGCTTTCTCTCCACACCCTCTGGGGGAACCAGCTCCACCAACCCCGCCTGCAACAGGCCGTACACGATGCGGCGGATCTGGAAATCGCTCATATTGTTGTACTGAGCGATCTGGCGGATGGTGTTCCGAGGATTAATAAAAGAAACGACCCGCCATTCCTCAACGGTGAGGTTGATGGTCCGCATCCGAGCGTCCGGGCGGTCCGTGAATTTGAGGGCCATATCCAGGTTGGGCAGTTCTTCCTCCAGCCGGGCCGATTCTTTCAGCCGGCGGCTGCCCTCCATGATCACGTTCTCCAGGTCGATGGGGACGGTAATTCGGCCCTCCGCCGGGAGCAAGCCGGGTTCGAACCGGAACGTGCCCTCGGTCCAGTTGAAGAGCTGATAGACGGTCTCCAACGTGTGCTCCCGCACGCTCTGGACGATGTCCTCCTGAGAGACATACCCGGCGTTGATCAGCAACAGCCCCAGCTCTTTGTCGTTCTTGATGTCCGACCGAGCACGGATGGTGCGCGCCTGCTCCTCGGAGATCTTCCCGGCCTTGAGAAGGATGGTGACCAGCCGGTCATCCTCCCCCTCCAGGCCGGCGTAGACCAGCTTCCCCTCTTTGAAGCAAAGTCTGGCCCGCGCATCCCGCGTTTCTATGGTCAGCGTGCCTGTCTTCCGTGCCAGGTTGATCAGGTTGAACAACTGAGTGGTGTTGAAGTCACGCAGATTCCCTTTCAGCGCCATATCCTGCCTGCCTTCTTAGCGGAGCCTGTAGTCCCCCATCTCCCCTGACGCGATCGAAGTGATTTGATTATACCTGTTCTTTCAATTCAGTCAAACCAGCACCACCTTTCGGGATTCCTCACAAAGAGAACTCACCC
>CAZOLN010000064.1:3038-14845 GCA_964580565.1 uncultured Anaerolineales bacterium | reverse complement strand
AGAGGGGGGAGGGCCGAGGCGGGCTGAAGTCCGCCCCCAATCTGAAATGCTCCCTTCATCGCTCAGACAATTGTGTTATAATGAATTCTGAATTAGCACCGACCGGGAGGTGAGATGGCTACGCCAGATTTCTCAACCTACGTCCAGGGCAAGACCTTTGATGAGATCCTGCACGAAGGGCGGCGTGAGAGTGCAGAAAGGCTACTCTCTGAAGCTGTTACCGCTCTGGCGCTCCTCCTGTCGGAGGAACTGTTGCAGTGGTTTCTGGCATCCCCTGAGAGAGTGACCACCTCTTCCAAAGGGCAGGATCTGTAAGTTTAGCCGCCCCCCTTGATCTGCTTCACCGCCTCCTCAAACACCGTCAGTGTCTCGTCGATCACCTCATCGGTGTGGCTGTAGCAGAGGAACCAGGGCTCCCGGCCGTCGGAATCCGGCATCACGCCGCGCTCGATGAGGGCCATCACCAGTCGGTCGTAGAGGCCGTCGTCGCCCCGGCAGTAGTCTCGGAAGTCCACCGGCTCCTCCTCCACCCCCAGGATGAAACTGAAGATGGGCGGCAGCCCGGTCATGTAGTGAGGGATCCCCGCGTCGGTCAGGATCTGATGGACCCCGTCCATCAGCCGCCGACCGCGCTGGAAGATGGTCTCGATGACCGGCTCGCTCTCCAGCACCTCCAGCGTGGCGGCGGCAGCGGCGGTACCGACGACGTTGCCGGTGTAGGTCCCGCCGTGGGCCACCGCTCCCGGCTGGATGGTCATCATCACCTCTTCCTTGCCTCCGATGGCAGCGATGGGGAAGCCGTTGCCCAGGGCCTTGGCGTAGGTGACCAGGTCGGCCTTCACCCCGAAGTACTCCTGCGCCCCGCCGTTGGCGATGCGGAAGCCGGTCTTCACCTCGTCGAAGATGAGGACGATGCCGTACCGGTCGCAGAGTTCGCGGATCTTCTCCAGCCAGCCGGGTTTGGGGAGGACGCCGGCCGCGTTGCCCAGGAGCGGCTCCACGATGATCGCCGCCAGTTCATGCCAGTGGGCCTCCACCGTCTCCTCCAGCCGCTCGAAGTCGTTGAAGGGAAGGTTGATGACGTAGCGGACGATGTCCTTGGGGATGCCGGAGGTGGTGGGGACGTTGATGGGGTTGCGCCGGGAGCCGAGGGCGCTCAAAGGAGTGGAGGCGGTGGAGAAGAGGACGTAGTCGTGCATCCCGTGGTACTGGCCCTCGAACTTGATGAACTTCTCCCGGCCGGTGTAGGCGCGGGCGATGCGCAGGGCGTGCATCGTCACTTCGGTGCCGGTGTTCCCCAGCCGCACCCTCTCCACGCCGGTCATCCGGGCGATCCGCTCCGCCACCTCGATCTCTAGCGGCGTGGTCCACGCGAAGAGGGTCCCGCCCCGGATCGCCTCCGCCACCCGCTCCACCACCGGCGGGTAGGCGTGCCCCAGGATGATGGGACCGAAGGCCAGCCGGTAGTCGATGTACCGGTTGCCGTCGGCGTCCCAGATGTAGGCCCCCTCCCCTCGGGTAACCACCAGCGTATCCTTGTCCCCCCAGTAGCGGAAGTTGGAGTTGACGCCGTAGGGGATGATCGCCTTGGCTCTTTGAAACAACCTGCGGGTCTTCTCGAGTTTTCGTCCCATCTCACACTCCCTATCACCCTTGACGTTTGACGCCTGACGTTTGACGCCCGACGCTTGACGTTTGACGCCTGACGTTTGACGCTTGACACAAGCCGCAGAAGGGGCTACTGGAGCCGAGCGCGCCGTTTGTCGTTCTCGCGGGCCAGCCGCTCGAAGAGGCGGACCACCTCCCGGATGGGCATCCTGGACGCCGCGTCCCGGTAGAAGCGGGCCGCCGTCTCCTCCAGCGCCCGGGCCTGCCGCAGCCGCTCCGGTTCCTCGGCCCCGACGTCCAGTTCGACCCGATACTCCTCCTCGTCCAATTCGGTGATCGATTCCAGGATCATCTCGTTGACCAGTTCCCGGCGGGCCTGCTCCAGCCGCCGGACCCGCTTGCGGGAACCCCGGGCCAGGTCGCCGAAGACCTCCGCCAGCCCGCCCTCTGCACCCGCTTCATAGAACGTTGCCGCCCGCTCCTCTAACTCCAGCGCGAACTTCAACACAGCCCCGAAGGTCCCCAGTTCCACGTCCACCTCCTACCACAAGAACCCAGACCCCAGAATTCCGTGCTCCCTCAGAACCACCTCGTGATCACCACCTTCCGGTCGGTGAAGAACTGGATGGCGTCCCGGCCCTGCCCGTGGAGGTCGCCGAAGAACGAGTCCTTCATCCCGCCGAAGGGGAAGGAGGCGATGGGGGCGGCGATGCCGATGTTGATGCCAATGTTACCACACTTCACCCGATACTTGAACTCCCGCGCCCACTTCCCGCTGGCGGTGAACAGCGACGCCGCGTTGCCGTAGGGGATTCCGTCGATCACCTCCAGCGCCTCGTCGAAGTCGGCCACGGGGATGATCCCCAGCACCGGCCCGAAGATCTCCTCCCGGGCGATGGTCATCTCCGGCCGTACCTTGTCGAAGATGGTGGGGCCGACGAAGTAGCCGTTGGGGTAGCCTTCGACCCGGACCCCACGCCCGTCCAGGACCAACTCGGCCCCCTCCTCTAGCCCCTTTTCGATGTAGCCCAGGATGCGGTCCAGCGCCCTCTTGGAGACCACCGGTCCCATCTGCGTGCCCTCGTCCAATCCATACCCCACCTTGATGCGGGAGGCCGCCTCCACCAGTTGGGCCTTCAACGGTTCGTACACCTCTCCCACCGCCAGGACCAGCGCCCCGGCCAGGCAGCGCTGCCCGGCGGTCCCGAAGGCGGAACTGATGATGTTGGGCACCGCCCGCTCCAGCACCGCGTCCGGCATCACCACCAGGCAGTTCTTCGCTCCCGCCTGGCACTGGGCCCGCTTGCCGTGGGCTGCCGCCGTCCTGTAGATGTGCTTCGCCACGGGGGTGGAGCCCACGAACGAGACCCCCGCCACGTCGGGGTGGGTCAGCAGCGCGTCCACGGTGTCTTTGGAGCCGTTGACCAGGTTGACCACCCCCGGCGGGAAGTCCACCTCGTCCATCAGTTCGAAGAGCCGGTTCTGACTGACGGGGCAGACCTCGGAGGGCTTGACGATGTAGGTGTTGCCGCAGGCGACGGCGTAGGGGAGGAACCAGAAGGGGACCATCGCCGGGAAGTTGAAGGGGGCGACGCAGCAGAAGACCCCCACCGGCTGGAGGACCGCCTCCTCGTCGATCCCCACCGCGATGTCCTCCGCGTTGTACCCCATCATCAGCGAGGGGACCGCCATCGCTACCTCCACGTTCTCGATGGCCCGCCGCATCTCCCCCCGTGCCTCGTCGATCGTCTTCCCGTGCTCCTTCACGATGGTCCGGGCCAGGTCCTCGAAGTGCTCCTCCATCAACCCCTTGAGGCGGAACATATACCGGGCGCGGACCAGGGGGGGCGTCTCCCGCCACTCCTCGAACGCCGCCTTCGCCGCCGCCACCGCCTGGTCCACCTCCTTCGGCGTCGAGAGGGGCACCCGGGCGATCACCTCCCCCGTTGCCGGGTTGTCCACCTCCAGCATCTCCCCCGACGACTCGACCCATTCGCCGTCGATGTAGTTCTTGAGCGTGCCATACTCCATCGCGTCGCCTCCCTACGGGATACGAAATACGGAGCACGTGATGCGTGCTGCGTGTTTACGCCAGTTCCCCGACCTCGACGATCTCCTCCTCCACCACGATCCCCCGCCGCGCCAGTTCGGCGAAGAACCGGTCGGTGGGGAAGGCCCGCTCCGGCGGGAGGACCCCCTTGCCGGTGGTCTCGCCGTGGGCGATGAGCTGGGCGCCGATGGAGAGGGGGATGCCCACGTTCTTGAAGTAGGCCGACTCACCGCCCCACTCCTCCTGCGGCGGGTGCTTGCTCCGATAGGTGCACTTCACCCGCCGGCCGGCCCGCTCGCCGACGACCTCCACCACCAGCCCGTAGGCCCAGACCGGGTTCTCTTTGGAGAAGGGGGCGTCGGCCAGGAGCGCGCGCACCACCTCGATGGAGGCCATCTCCGCATCGCCGATACGGGCGGGCCGGTTGGAGAGCAGCCCCGCCCGCATCAGGGCCCCCATCAGCGCCATCACGTGGGGCGGGAAGCAGCCCCGCACCGCCGCCCGGCGCAGGGTGGGGAAGGAGTGGGGGAGCGAATAGGCCTCGTCGTGGGGGACGTAGTAGACCTTCTGCTCGCCGATCTGGTCGTGGAAGCGGACCACCCGCTCGCCGGAGAGGGGCGGGGTCGGATGCCACTTTCCGTCCTCAAAGTACACCTCCTCCCGGCTCTCCTCCTCCGGGTTGAACTCCCACAACGTCGTCTGGAGGAGCCCCGGCGCGGGGGCCAGGCATCGGAAGGCGGCGAAGAAGATGTCCACCTCGTCCATCCGGTCCAGCACCTCCGAGGCCCGTCGGACCATCATATTGGTGATGCCGGGGGTCGCTCCGACGCCGGGGACGAAGAGCATATCCTTCTCGAGGGCCTCCTCGTGGAGGGCGAACTGGGGGTCCTCGCTGGAGAGATCCAGCCCGTTCACCCCCACCTCCACGCAGGCTTTGTTGACCACGTAGTCGTACTTGAAGGGGAGGCCGTTGACGACGACGTCGTACTCCGGGAAGAGGCGGAGCATCCCCTCGTAGTCGTTGGCGTCGAAGCGGATGACCCTCAGGCGTGGGTCGCCGATCTCCTCGACCAGCCTTTCCGCCGCCTCGACGTTGTAGTCGGCGACGACGATCTCCTCGAAGTCGCTGTACTCCGCCAGATCGCGGGTCGTCTCTTTGCAGACCGCCCCCGCTCCTCCTAGGACCAATGCACGCATGCTTCCTCCTCCTGACGTTTGACGCTCTGACGTTTGACGCTAGACGCTCACAGTCGCTTGCTGGTTGCTCGCTGTCGGTTGCTGATTGCCGGTTCCCACCCGCTGCCCTAGACCCAACTCTCGTGCCCGCCGGTAGACCTCGGGCAGGATCGCCGCGTACTCTCCCCAGATGCCCAGAGCGATGTAGACGATGATCTCGTCGGGGGACTCCCGGCCCGGCCTGCGACCCGCGACGATCTCCGGCCACTCGGCGTGGATGTCCTCCGGGCCAAACCGCCCTTCCCGAGCCAGTTGCTTCAACTCCGGGATGCGCGGCGCGACGTACTTCCACCGGTCCACCACCACCTTGTCGGCCCCGGTGATGACGTCCAAGGCTACCTCTTGATAGGAGCCCAACCGGGCGACGAAGGCCCCTGGCTTCAGCCACGCCCGTTCCACCAGCGGTTGATCGCCCGTGGTGACGGTGATGACGATGTCCGCCTCCCGCACCGCCCGCTCCCGCTCCGCCAGCGGGACCGGCTCCACGGCGATGCCCAGTTCCGGCCCTAACTCCGCCGCGTACCTCTCCGCCGCTTCGGGGAGGACGTCCACCACGTAGGCCCGCCGCAGCCGGAACCGGCAGGCCAGCGCCCGCAGGTGCATCCGGCCCAGCCCGCCCGCCCCGAAGATGGTCACCGTCTCTGCGTCGGGACGGGACAGGGCGGCGGCGGTGACGGCGGTGGAGGCCCCGGTCTTCAGCGCGGTGACCCACCCGGCCTCCATAATGCAGACGGGCAGCCCGCTCCCGGCGTCGAAGAGGAGCACCATCGAGGAGGTCGCCGGACGGCCAATCCGCTCCGGGTTGTCGGGGAAGAAACTGAAGGTCTTGACGAAGGCCAGCGACTCGCCTTCCATATACCCTGCGAACGGTTTGATGAAAGAGGTCTCGTCCAGGTGCATGTAGAACTTGTCGCCGACAACCCGCCCCGCCGCGTCGGCCTGGATCCCCTTCTCCGCCAGGTCCACCGCCTCGGCGACGGTCAGGGTTCGCTGCACGTCCTCCTCGGTCAGATAGAGGATCTCCCTTGGAATCGACATAGCCGATCTCCCGCTGGGCTTCTGCGTCGGTAGTTCGGGGATGCCGGTCGCCCCCGTCGTCTGTGGTCGACAAAACCCGGGCGGTTAGGTGGCTTCCGCCAGGGCTTCGCGGAACGCCCCGACCGCCTCTTCGATCTGGGTTTCGGTGACGATGAGGGGCGGGATCCAGCGGACCGTGTTGTCCCACGGGCCGCAGGTGAGGAGCATCAGGCCCCGCTTCAGGCACCCCTTCACCACTCCCTTCGCCACGTCCTTAGCGGGGGTGCCGTCGGGGTGGGTGAACTCGGTGGCGACCATCAGCCCCAGCCCCCGCACGTCGCCGATGAGGGGGAACGCGGCCTGCAGCGCCCGCAGCCGGTCCATCAGCAGCGCTCCCATCCGCGCCGCGTTCTCCACCAGCCCCTCCTCCCGCATCACCCGGACCGTCGCCACGGCGGCGGCGCAGGCGACGGCGTTCCCGCCGTAGGTCCCTCCGTGCGACCCCGGTTTCCACCGCTCCATCAACTCCCGCCGCGCCGCGATGCCGGAAAGGGGCAACCCCGACGCGATCCCCTTCGCCATCGTCATCACGTCCGGCACCACGTCGAAGTGGTCCACGGCGAACCATCGGCCGGTCCGCCCGAAGCCGGACTGGATCTCGTCGGCGATGAGGAGGATGCCGTGCTCGTCGCAGATGCGGCGCAGCCCTTTGAGGAACCCGGGCGGCGGGACGACGTACCCACCCTCCCCCAGCACCGGCTCCACCAGGATGGCGGCGGTCTCCTCCGGCGCGGTCTGGGTCTTGAGCAGGAACTCCACCTCCCGCAGGCAGAAGGCCTCCGTCTCCTCGGGGGACCAGCCGAACCGGTAGGCGTAGGGGTACGGGGCGACGAAGACCCCCGCCGGGAGCGGCTGGTATCCGGCCCGGTAGATGGTCTTGGAGGTGGTGAGGGCCATCGTGAGGGCCGTGCGGCCGTGGAAACTCCCCTGGAAGACGATGACGTTGGGCCGACCGGTGGCGTGGCGGGCCAGTTTCACCGCCCCCTCCACCGCCTCCGCGCCGCTGTTGGAGAAGAAGAAGCAGTCCAGCCCCTCCGGGACGACCGTGCGCAGTTCCTCCACCAGTTCCAGCAGCGGTGGGTGGTAGACGATGTTGACCTGCCCGTGCAGGAGGCGGCCCGCCTGCTCCCGGATCGCCTCCACCACCTTCGGGTGGCAGTGGCCGGTGTTGGTCACCCCGATCCCGCAGGTGAAGTCCAGATACCGGGTCCCGTCCTGGTCGTACACATAAGCCCCCTCCGCCCGCACCGCCAGGATGTGCGTGTAGCGGGGCCAGACGGGGGAGACGAACCGCTCGGCCGAAGTGACATTACCCATAGGACCCTCCTCGGAAGGATGTAGAATGTGGGGAGACAGGAGGCAGAGAAGGGCGCTGGGCTCCTCGCTTCCCTGCTTCCCTGCTTCCCTGCTTCCTTGCTTCCTGCTTTTTACTCCCACCCCCGCAGTTCGTAGTACAGCGGCAGCATCGCGCCCAGGTCGGGCAGGACCCCCGCCGCGGTGCCGGAGGGCCGGGGTTCGTGGAGGAAGCGGTAGGGGAGGGTGTCGTCGGCGCGGGTGACGCCCAGCCGCTCGTTGATCCGCCGCTTCAGGTCGAAGATCCGCCGGCCGGTGCGCATCAGGTCGTCGGCCGTCCACTCCCAGCCGGTGGCCGCGGCGACGACCTCCGCCGTCCGCACCGGGTCCAGCCCGCCCTTGACCATGAACTTGCACAGGCCGATCGGGTTGTAGACGGCCAGGAAGTCCTGGAAGGCGATCACCAGCCGGACCGTCTCCTCGTCCGACGCGAACCGGTCGCGGGGTCCCTCCTGCCAGCCGGGCCACTCGATGCCGTAGCCCCGCCAGTAGGTCGCACTCTCCAGGTGGCAGGCCCCCCGGCTGGCGGTGGCGTAGTTGAGGCCCATATCGACGAAGGCGCGGGGGTCGTGGTAGGCCGGCTCCAGCCCCTTGACGTGGAGGGCGAACCGCTCCGCCTCCGGCCCCAGCCGCTGCGCCGCCGCGCGGACCCCCTCGGCCAGCAGGTCGCCCAGGCCCTCCCGGCGGGCGATCCGGTCGACCAGGGCCAGCACCGGCTGCGGATCGCCCCAGGTCAGCCCCTCCGCCTCCTCGGCGGAGATCATTCCCCGCTCCACCGCCTCGGCGGCGAAAGCGATGACGCCGGAGGTGGAGATGGTGTCCAGCCCCAGATCGTTGCAGCGCGCGTTGAGGGTCGCCAGGGCCTCCAGGTCGTCGATGAGCAGGTTGCCGCCGAAGCCGCAGAGGGTCTCGTACTCCGGTCCCTCCAGCACCTCCCCGGCGTAGGGGCCGGACGAGACGCGCACCGCCTTCCCGCAGCCGACGGGGCAGGCGTGGCAGAAGGTATCCTTCACCCAGATGGACTCCCGGATGGCCTGACCGGAGATGGCTTTGGCCCCTTCGGGCCAGGAGCCCTCCTGCCAGTTCTTGAGCGGCATCCCGCCGAAGTGCTCCGCAGCCGGGATACCTCCTGCCGTGCCGGTGAGGGACATCCCTTCGGACCGGCTGCGGATGTACCGGTTGAGATCGCGCACTACGGCGTTCAGCGATGGGCGCGATTGGGTTACGGCCTTCCGGTCGCGCCGGCCGCGCACCACGATGGCTTTCAGGTTCTTCGACCCCATCACCGCGCCCATCCCGCCGCGCCCGGCGGCCCGGTTATGGGCCCTCCCGCCGACCATCACCCCGGCCAGTCGGGCCCGGTTCTCCCCCGCCGGGCCGATGCAGGCCACCTGGGCCCCCGAGTCCGTCTCCTCCCGCAGCCGGTCGTGGGTCTCGAACGTGCCGAGCCCCCACAGGTGGGCACCGTCCCGGACCTCGACCCGGTCGTCGTCGATCCACAGGTAGACGGGCGAGGGGGCACGGCCGGTGATCACCAGCCCGTCGTATCCGGCGAAGCGGAGTTGCGCCCCCCAGTGACCGCCCACGTTGGACTCGTTCCAGATGCCGGTGAGGGGGGATCGGCCACACCAGGAGGTCCGCGCCGCCGCCGGAGCGAAGGTGCCGGTCAGCAGGCCGTTGAAGATCAGCAGGGGGCTTGCAGGATCAAGGGGGTCCCGATCCGGCTCCAGCCCTCGGTCGAACAGATAGGCCGCCATCCCGCTCCCCAGCAGCCACTGGCGGACCTCCTCCTCGGTGAAGGCTTCCTCCTCGACAGTCCCCTCGCTCAGGTCGATTCGAAGCCACCGTCCCGCGTATGGACCGCTCATCGTTTACCTCGCTCCTTCTTGTTCTGACGTTTGACGTTTGACGTGTGACGTTTGACGTACGACGTTTGACGCGTGCCGTTCGACGCAAGGTGCAGGGTTACACCTGCAGCAGCACCATCCCGCCGATCACCAGCGCGATGCCGAGGATGCGGCGGAGGGAGAGGGCTTCGTGGAAGAGCCACCACCCGGCGAGGGCCATCAGCACCAGCGCCACGCCCGACCACAGGGCCAGGACGACCGCCAGTTCGGCCCGGCGGAGCATCAGGGCGAAGAGCACCAGCGCCACGGCGTAGACCACCAGTCCGCCGACCAGCCCCACCGCCCGTCCCGTCTCGGCCCACCACTTGAAGGCCAGGTCGCCCAGCATCTCGCAGGTGGCAGCCGCCACGAGCATCCCCCAGAGTCGCCAATCCATCTCGCACTTCCTTAGGATCATCTGCATTACAGAGACACAGAGAGCACAGAGGTTTTCCCTCATCTCCATGCTCCCATGAGCTCTCTGTGATCTCCGTGTCTCTGTGGCTTCACATACCGGACGTGGGTCGGGTCCGTCGGCCCGCGTCCTTCGTTGTCTTATGGTGTTGCCGCCGCCTTCACCTCTGTCCAGATCCGTTCCCACAGCGGCGTCGCATCACCCAGATCCTCCATCCACTCCAGCCGCTCCATCACGTCCGGCGGTGGGTAGATGGCGGGCTCTTCCAGGATCTCCGCGTCGACGTATTCGGTGGCCGCTGCGTTGGGGCTGGCGTACCAGGTGTAGTTGGAGTTCTTCGCCGCCACGTCGGGCCGCAGGAGGTAGTTGATGAAGACCTCGGCGGTGTATTTGTTCGGCGCGGTGGTGGGGATGCAGAGGTTGTCCGCCCAGATGGTGCCGCCCTCTTGGGGGATGGCGTACCACAGCCGCTCGTCCTCCTCCGCCACCATGAAAATGTCGCCGCTCCACGCGTGGACCATCACCACCTCGTCCGCGCTCAGGAGGTCCTCATACTGTTCGGCGTCGTAGGCGTAGACCCACTGCTTCTGCTGAATCAGCAGGTCGCGGGCCTCCATCAACTCCGCCTCGTCCGTGCTGTTGAGGGAGTACCCCAGATACTTGAGCGCCGCGCCGATGGTCTCCCGCATGTCGTTCAACATCGTGAACTTCCCGGCGTACTGGGAGGCCAGTTCGGGATCGAACATGTAGGCCCAACTGTCCGGCGCTTCCTCGAAGACCTCCATGTTGTAGCCGATCCCCGTGGTCCCCCAGAGGTAGGGCACGCAGTGGACCAGGCCCGGGTCGTACGGCAGGTCGGTGAATTTGGAATCCAGGTTGGAGAGGTTGGGGAGGTTCTCGTGGTTCAACTCCGCCAGCAGTCCCTCTTCGATCATGATGGCGACCATGTAGTCAGAGGGGACGATGACGTCGTACCCACCGGCCCCGGCCTGGAGTTTGGCCAGTAGCTCCTCGTTGTTGGCGAAGGTATCCTCCACCACGTGGACGCCGAACTCGGCCTCGAAGTCCTCGTAGACCTGGGGATCGATGTATTCCGACCAGTTGTAGACGTGGAGTTCCGGCGCCAGCGTCTGCTCCTCCTCGCCGGCCTTCCCTCCGCAGGCGACGAGCGACGCTGCCAGGCTCCCCACCAGCAGCAGAAATCCTATCAGACGAATTCCCTTCATCGCACACCTCCACCCTTGCGAGTTGCGAATAGCGAGTCCACCTCTCTGCTCCCTTGCTCCCCTGCTTGCCTGCGACCTTCCTACGCGATCTCGATCCCCCCGCCACCTCCTTTCTGGAGCAACAGCGAGAGCAACACCAGCCCGATAGAGGCCAGCAGCATCATGCTGGACAACGCGTTGACCTCCGGGGTCACCCCCAGTTTGACCATCGAGTAGATGCGCAGGGGGAGGGTGGTGGAGCCCGGGCCGGCGGTGAAGAAGGTGATCACGAAGTCGTCGATAGAGAGGGTGAAGGCCAGCAGCGCCCCGCCCAGGATGCCCGGCATGATCAGCGGCAGCGTGACCCGGCGGAAGGTCTGCCACTCGTTGGCGTAGAGGTCCTGCGCTGCCTCCTCCAGCGTGATGTCGAAGTAGGCTAGCCGGGCGCGGACCACCACGGCGACGAAGGAGATGTTGAAGGCCACGTGGGAGATGATGATGGTCGTCAGCCCCAACTGGACGCGGGCGAGCACGAAGAAGAGGAGCAGCATCACCGCCATCGCGATGTCGGGGATGATGATGGGGAGGTAGAGGAGGGCGTCGAAGGCCAGTTTGCCCCGGAAGTTGTACCGCTCCATCGCCAGGGCGACCATCGTGCCGAACACGGTGGAGACGAGCGTGGAGACCCCGGCGACGATGAGGGTGTTCCTCAAGGCGGCGCCGATGGCCTCGTTGGCGAACAGCCGGGCGTACCAACTCAGGGTGAACCCCCGCCACGCCCCCGAGGCGTAGCGAGAGGCGTTGAAGGAGTAGATCACCAGGATGACGATGGGCGCGTAGAGGAAGAGATACCCCAGAACCCCGTGCAGGGCCAACAGCCGCGCCATCCACCGTCCCCGCCGCCTTGTCCCGCTTCCTATGCCTCTGCTCCCCGCCATCCTGCCTCCTACCCCTGCCTCCTGCTTCTTGCCTCTTGC
>CAZOLN010000064.1:0-2938 GCA_964580565.1 uncultured Anaerolineales bacterium | reverse complement strand
TGCTTCTTGCCTCTTGCTCCTTGCTCCCCGCTTCCTCGCTTCCCTCTATTCCGTCCCCATCCGGAAGTAGATCAGCGTCCCGATCAGCATCACCGCCATCAGCACGAAGGAGATCGCCGAGCCGAAGGGGTAATCGCGGGCGGACATGAACTGGGAGTAGATGACGTTGCCGATCATGATCGACTTGGCCCCGCCCAACAGGTCCGGCGTGACGTAGGCTCCCAGCGAGGGGATGAAGACCAATATCGACCCGGCGACGATCCCCGGCATCGTCAGCGGCAGGATGACCCGGGTGAACGACCGGAGACGGTCGGCGTAGAGATCCTGCGCCGCCTCCACCAGCGAGAAGTCCAGCCGCTCGATGGCGGCGTAGCAGGGGAGGACCATGTCCGGAAGCCACCCGTAGACCAACCCTACGATGATCGCTCCGTCGGTGCCGAAGAGGTGGAGGGGGTGGGATGTGGCCCGCAGCAGCGCCTCCCAGAAGGGGAGCGGGAGCGCCGCCGAGGCCTGGGCCAGGAAATCGTGCAGCGCTCCCGTCCAGAAGGTGTTGATCAACCCCTGGTCCCGCAGGATCAGGAGCCAGGCGTACGTGCGGATCAGGAAGTTGGTCCAGAAGGGGATCATCAGCAACAGGACCAGGCTGTTTCGCCAGCGGGGTGGACGGGTGGCGATGAAGTAGGCCAGCGGGTAGCCGACCGCCAGGCAGATGACCGTCGTCGTCAGGGCGATGACGAAGGTCCGCCCGAAGATGCGCAGGTAGAGCGGATCGAAAAAGCGGACGTAGTTCTCCAGGGTCAGGATCCAACGGACCCCGCCGTAGGTCCCTCGCTGGCCGAAACTGATGGCGAAGACGAGGAGGAGCGGGAAGAGGAAGAAGACGAGCAACCAGAAAAGGCTGGGGGAGATGAGGAACAGCAGCCGGATCGTCTCTCTCCGCGCACGAGGTCGTTCTGCCATCCTTCTACTCCGTGAGCAGCCGGGCCGAGGGCAGCCGCCAGTGGAGATAGACCGCGTCGCCGGGGGAGAACCGGACGGCGGCGTCGGCCCCTGGGTTCTGCTGCCGGACCGAGAGGACGGTCCGTTCGGTGAGGCGGACCAGGTAGCGGATGTCGGTCCCGACGTAGATCCGCTCCTCCACGCGGCCGGGGAGCGCGCGGGGGTCGGGCGGCTTGGCGTGGAGGGTGATCCGCTCCGGCCGGATGGCGATGGTCACCTCATCGCCTACGCTCACCTCCTGGTCGGCCGCCACCGGGACCTCCACGCGCTCGTCCACCAGAACCACCACCTCCCTCGGCCCCTTCTCCTTCACCCGGCCGCTGAGGAAATTGGTCTCCCCGATGAAGTCGGCCACGAAGCGGCAGGTGGGCCGCTCGTAGATCTCCTCCGGCGTGCCCACCTGCAGTACCCGGCCCTCGTTCATCACCGCGATCCGGTCCGACATCGTCAGCGCTTCCTCCTGATCGTGGGTCACGTAGACGAACGTGATCCCCACCCGCTCCTGAAGCGCCTTCAACTCCAACTGCATCGCCTTCCGCAACTTGAGGTCCAGCGCGCCCAGAGGCTCGTCCAGCAGGAGGACCTTTGGTCGGTTGACCAGAGCGCGGGCCAGGGCCACCCGCTGTTGCTGCCCGCCGGAGAGTTGATCGGGCTTGCGGTTCTCCATCCCCGGCAGCCGGACCATCTCCAGGGCTTCCAGCACCCGCCGCCGGATCTCGTCCTTAGGGACCTTGCGCATCTGCAGGCCGAAGGCGACGTTCTCGTAGACGGTCATGTGCGGGAAGAGGGCGTAGTTCTGAAAGACGGTGTTGACCGGCCGGCGGTAGGGAGGCTTCTCCCCCTGGAGCTCCCCGCCGATGTGGACCTCCCCCTCGGTAGGCAGTTCGAAACCGGCGATGAGCCGCAGCGTCGTCGTCTTGCCGCACCCGGAGGGGCCGAGGAGGGAGAAGAACTCCCCATCCCGGATCGATAGGGTGACGTGGTCTACCGCCACCACCGGGCCGAAGTGCTTGCTGACGTTGCGCAGTTCGATCGCGTACTCCGCCATCCACACCTCCCGAGCAATCTCTCACCCCGTCGCCTCGCCCAGCAGCGCGGCTTCTTCCTCAAGGGACATCCCCCAACGGTAGGACATCTTGTAGGTGCGGAGGATGTAGAAGGTCTCCGTTCGCTGAACGCCCTCCACCTGGAGCAGTTTGTCGCTGAGGAAGCGGGCCAGGTGATCGGTATCCTGGCAGAGGACCTCGACCAGGAGGTCGAAGGTGCCAGAGGTCATCACCAGATAGGAGACTTCTTCGAAGGCAGCGATCTCGCGGGCGGCGGCCTCCAGATAGGCTGGCTGGACGACGACGCCGATGATCGCAGTGGCCCGCAGGCCCAGGAGATGGGGGTCCACCACGCCGACGACCTGCAGGATCCCCTCCTTCCGCAGGCGAGCGACCCGGTTCCGCACCGTCGCCTCGGAGACGCCGACCTTCTCCGCAATGGCGGTGAAGGGCATCCGCCCATCGTACTGAAGGTAGGCGATAATGGCACGATCGATTCGGTCCACGCCCCCCTCCTCTCTTCTGTGCACCACAGAGGCACAGGGAACGTAGCGAGCGAGGGCGGAGAGGTTTGGATCTATGCTCTGTGGTAGGAAGCAATCAACCGGCCGGACTTATCCATCCCTATTATACCGAAATTCGCAGAAAAATCAACTATCTGCACGAAATACGCACCTATTTTCTACTCTATTACGAAATTCGCAACGCGTCCGGGGTGAAATAGACCACGGAGACACAGAGGGCACAGAGAATCTCAGGAGATAGAGAACTCTGTGCCCTCCGTGCCTCTGTGGTCGAAAAACCTCAGATATGGATCGCCCTTCCGAAGACTGCGTGGGCCGCCTCGGCCAGCACCTCGCTCAGCGTGGGATGTGCGTGGACGGAGCGGGCGA
>CAZOLN010000063.1:9255-14865 GCA_964580565.1 uncultured Anaerolineales bacterium | reverse complement strand
GCCCTCCTGGCCTTCTGGACCGCCGGGCTGTGGAGGTTGGGGGAGGCCAGTTTCTGGTACGACGAGATCTTCAACGCCGACCTGGCCCTCAACTACTCCGTAAATGGCCTGCTACACACCCTACGCACGGCCCAACCCTACCCGCCCCTGTACCTCCTGCTCCTGAAAGGGTGGAGTGCGGTAGCCGATGCCCGGCCCTACGCACCTGGACAATCCGCCGCCCCCCTGGAGTTTCTCCTGCGCTTTCCCAGCGTAGCCGCTGCTCTCCTCACGGTGGCGACCGCAACGGCACTAGGACGGCGGGCTGGACTGAGGCAGGCCTGGGCCGTTCCCCTCCTCCTGACCCTTCACCCTACGCTCCTGGAGTACGCAAGGGACGCCCGGATGTACCCGCTCTGGATGTTCCTGGTGCTCCTGGCCCTGCTGGGCCTGAGCAAGCGACGTCCCTTGCTCTGGGTGCTGGCCGGTTCGGCCGCCCTCCTGACCCACTATTTTTCCTTCTTCCCCCTCCTCGGGGCGGCCGGGGCTGCCGCCCTCCCCGTGCTCCAGGCCAGCAGGTCCGGCCGACGAAGGGGCTCCCTCCCGTCCCTCATCTGGCTGGGACTCCCCTTCCTCCCGGCGACTCTATGGGGCCTCTGGGCCCTGCCGGTGACGATGGGATTTCGCAGTTTCGCCACCGGCGCTCCCCCCACCCTTCCTCTCTTCCTGGAGGAACTGGGAGGCTTGCTCTCCGGCCGCGGGGCTCTGGCCCCCCTTTCCCGCGCCCTCCCGAGCGCTTGGGACGGGGTCCTCCTGGCAGCCGGCGTGGTGGGGCTCCTCCTGCTGACCCTCCGACATCCGGAGCGGGGAGGGATGTCGCTGGCTGCCCTCCTGGTCGGCGGAATTGGGCTGTTCGCGTTTTGGCAGGTCCGCCCCGTCCACCACGCGCGGTACCTGGTCTGGGCGCTTCCGCTGGTCGCGGTGGGATTGGTCGGGCTGCTGGAGGCGCCGACGGCCGCCTTCCAGGACCGTCGCTGGCGGATGTGGGAAAAGGGCCTCCTGACCCTCCTGGTCGGCGCGGCGATCCTCTGGGAGGGGCCTGCCTCCGGGGCCTTTCTCGCCGCCCCGCGTACTCTCTGGTACCCGGATTTCCGCCAGGCGGTGGCCCATATGAACCACCAGGCCCGGCCGGGCGACCGGGGTCTGGCCGTGGCCGGGCACGCGCTCCAGGTCCTGCGCGTGTACCGAACCCCCGTCCCCTTCACCGCCGGGCCGGGGATCGGCCAGCGGGTACGTCCGGAAGAAGGGGCCCATCTCCTGGAGGCCCATCGGCCGCACCCGGACGGCCGGTACTGGGTCCTGCTCTACCAAGACGACGCGGTGGACCCCGGAGGGGTGATCTTGGGAACGCTGGAACAAGCCGGGGGATACCGGGTGGAGATGGTGTACACACGGGAGGTCCGCCTCTTCGCCTACGCCCTGCCGGACGCACGCCCGTTCCAACCCCTCTCACCGAGCCAGGCGATCGACGCCGCCTTTGAGGGGGGAATCCTCCTGCGCGGCGCTGCCATCCACCGGGAGGACCGGCTGGTGGCCGTCTATCTCTTCTGGGAACTGACCGCCCCGCAGACAGAGGAACTCGCTGGGGCCGTCCACCTGGTCGCCCAGGTGGGAGAGCGACCGATCACCCAACAGGACCGGCTGGTGCTCAACGAGTACTGGCCCCTCCCACGGCTACCCGTCGGTGAGGTGCTGCCCCAGCGATATGAACTGATCATCCCACCGGACCTGCCATCCGGGGTCTACCAACTGTACGCGCTCCTCTACGACCCCGCCACGGGAGCGCGTCGACGGCTGCAGGGGGACTGCCCCGCCTGCATCGGAGGGGAGATAGCCACTCTGGGCACCCTCCAATGGCCCTGATTCCCCCCATCACCTTGTCACCTTGTCACCCACTCCCCCTTCCTGCCGCCGCAAGAACTCCAGCAGCAACCGGTTGAACACCTCCGGCTGGTCCAGCGGCGTGGCGTGGCCGGAATCGGGAACGACCTCCAGCCGAGCGTTCGGGATCCGGACCGCCAGTTCCCGCTTCGCCTCCATGCTCACCGTCGTGTCCTCCGCCCCCGCTACCACCAGCGTAGGGACCCGAATACGGCCCAGGTCACGCCGACCGTCGAAGCGGAGGACGGCCCAGACCGTGGCCTGGTACGCGGCGGGGTCGTTCTCCGCCAGCCGCTCCGCCGCGACCCGGCGCATGGCCTCCTGCTCCGGACGAGGAAAGAGTTCCCGGGCCACCGCCTCGGCCTGCCTTCTCATCCCCCCGGCGACCAGCAGCCAGCCCCGGCGCAGGAGATGGGCCCAACCCCACCTTCCCTGAGGGCGGAGCCGGGCGAAGGTGTTGACCAGAACCAGCGCGCGCACCCGCGTCGGGTGTCCAACCGCCAGGGCCTGGGCCACCAGCCCGCCGAGCGAGAGCCCCACCACGACGCTCCGCTCGATCCCCAACGCGCCCATCAATCCGTCCAGATCGTCCGCCATCTGACGGATCGTATAGGGGCCGGGCGGCTTGTCGGTCCGACCGTGACCGCGCAGGTCGGGGGCCAGCACCGCGTACCCCGCCTCCACCAGGACGGGGACCTGGAGCGCCCAGTCCTCCCCGCGGGAGCCCAACCCGTGGAGGAGGACCACCGGCGGGCCCATCCCCTCCAGCAGGTAGTGCATCCGCAGGCCGTTGACGGTACGGTAGGCCATCTGGTGCCTCGACAAAACCGAGGGCCGACCGCCAGTGCTCGGCGATCGGCCCCCGCCTCCACGGTCACGGGCCAGGGACCAGCCGCAGGAAGCGGCGCTTCCCCACCCGAAGCACCGCCTCCTTCGGTTCGACGACCGTCTCGATGTCGGTCACCCGCTCCCCGTCCAGCCGCACCCCTCCCTGCTGGACCAACCGTCGGGCTTCGCTCTTGGAGCGGGCCAGCCCGGCCTCGAAAATCAGGTCGACGATGTTGACCGGCCCGGAGAGTTCCCACACCGGCATCTCTTCCGGCAGTTCCCGCTCCTGAAACACCCGGCGGAAGTGGGCCTCGGCGGCGTCGGCGGCCTCCCGACCGTGGAAGGTGGCCACGATCTCCCAGGCCAATTTCATCTTGGCGTCGCGCGGGTGGACGGAGCCATCGGCCAGGCCGGCCTTCAACCGCTCGATCTCCTCGGGAGTCCACCGCGTCACCAGGTCGAAGTAGTTCGGCATCGCCTCGTCCGGGATGGACATCACCTTCCCGTACATCACCTCCGGCGGCTCGTCGATGCCGATGTAGTTGCCGGTGCTCTTGGACATCCGCAGTTTCCCGTCGGTGCCCACCAGGATGGGGTAGGTGATGCAGACCTGGGGCCGCTGCCCGAAATGCTCCTGGATCCGCCGCCCGGCCAGGAGGTTAAACAACTGCTCGGTGGCGCCGATCTGGACGTCGGCCCGGAGGGCGACGGCGTCGTACCCCTGCATCAACGCGTACATGAACTCGTGCAGCCAGATCGGATCGCCTCGCTTGTACCGCTTGGCGAAATTGTCTCGCGCTAGGAACTGCTGCACCGTGAACAGAGAGGCCAGTTCGACGATCTCCTTGTAGGTGAGTTTGGAGAGCCACTCCCCGTTGTACCGGACCTCCGTCCGTTCCGGATCGAGGATCTTGAACGCCTGCCGGACGTAGGTGCGGGCGTTCTCCTCGATCTGCTCCAGCGTGAGCCGGGGGCGAGCCTTGTCCTTGTCGGAGGGATCGCCGATGAGGGCGGTGTAGGTACCGATGACGAAGATCGCCTGGTGCCCTAACTCCTGGAAAAGGCGGAGTTTGCGCATCGTCACCGTGTGGCCCAGATGGAGGTCGGGGGACGTGGGATCGTAGCCGCAGTACACCCGCAGGGGGCGGCCTTCCGCCAGCCGCTCCCGCAGTTCCTGGGCCATCCGCTCCTTGATCTGTTCGTCGCCGAACTCGGCACCGTGCATCAATAGAGCAACTTGTTCGTCGATCGACTTCTTCTCCATCGCTACAACTCCTGGTCAGGTAACCGCAGGTCACAGGGAACGGAACGGCAAACAAACAGGCCCACGTCCGTGGGCCCTGGGAAGCGGATTGTAGCGCCAAACAGCGCATCGGCTGCGCCGTGCGCTACAATCCGCTGGAATAGATATAGGTACGAGTGCTCCAACCGAACACCGCGGTTCCCCGAATTGGGCTGCCTTTATTATAAGCGAATCGCTCCGGATGGCAACCCTGCGCTCAGGGTACCTCCGCACCAGCCGGGGGCAACGGCCGAAGGGTCACGTGGAGGTAGGCGAAGTCCCCCTGCGGGGGGATCAGATCGGCCACCTCGACCACCTCAAAGCGTTTCTTGCCCAGTTCGACCACCTCCCCTACCTGCGGCGGCGTGTCTCGGTTGACGATCGCCCCGGGGTGCTGCCCGCCGACGACCACGTAACTGACCTTGTAGATCATCGGCTCCCTCCTGTTCACCGCTGGGCGATCACCCTCGGCAGGTTCCGGTGACGCAGTTTGAACGAGAGGTCGCGGGCGATGTTCCGCATCACCACGTAGCCGATGTGATGATCCGCCTCGCACAACTGCCAGAAGGCTTCTCGGGGGATGATGAAAAGGACGGTGCCATCCTCGACGCAGCGGACCGTCGCCGAGCGGTTCCCCCGATCGACCAGGGCCATCTCACCGAACACCTGCCCCCGCCCCAGTTGGACCACCGGCGTCGGCTCCGGCGGGCCGGGGACGTCGGCAAGGGTCCCGCTCGACACCAGAACCTCGACCATCCCTTGCTGGATCACGTACAGTTCGTCGGAGGGCTCTCCTTCGGCGATGATGGTCTCTCCAGCCCGGAACGCCCTTACCTCGCCGATGGAGAGGATCTGAAGGATCTTCTCCTCCGGCAGGCCGACGAAGATCTCGCTCTCCCGCAGCAGCTTGGCGACCTCGCTCATACGCGCCCCCTGTATTTGATTCCACCACGGAGACACAGAGGACACAGAGTTTCTTAAGTTAGAGATCTCTCCGTGTCCTCTGTGTCTCCGTGGTTTTTCGCCCGATAAAGCCGAGCCCGCTCCACATACCAGGCGGCGGCCTCCCGCGCCCGTTCCAGGTCCGCCGTCTCCAGCGGGCGGACCACCCGCGCCGGTACGCCGAGGGCCAGGGTCCGCGGAGGGATGACGCTCCCCTCCGTGACCACCGCGCCCGCCCCTACGATGGCCTCCTCTCCGACGACCGCTCCGTTCAACACGATCGCCCCGATGCCGATCAACGCCCCGTCCTCGACCGTCGCGCCGTGGATCACCGCCCGGTGGCCCACCGTGACGCCTGCCCCCAGGCGGCAGGGCTGGTCCGGATCGGTGTGGATCACCGTCAGGTCCTGCACGTTGGTCCGCGGTCCGACGAGGATCGGGGCCTCCTCTGCCCGCAGCACGCAGCCGAACCAGATGCTCGCCTCCGCCTCCACCGTCACGTCCCCAACCAAGACGGCGTTGGGAGCGATGAAAGCGGTGGGATGGACCCGAGGTTTCTTCATGGCCTCTCCTGGATTTATCGGGATTCTAGCACAAACCAGAGGGGAAGAAAAGCCTTCACTGCGAGGTACAAAGGT
>CAZOLN010000063.1:0-9155 GCA_964580565.1 uncultured Anaerolineales bacterium | reverse complement strand
AGGTGCGTCGCACCTTTACGCCGCGGGCGGTGCTACCGTTGGCGGATCTTGCCCTCCGCCCGCCGCTCGGCGATGATCCGGGCGGCCATCTCCTCGGGCACCGGTTCGTAGCGGAGGAACTGCATGCTGAAGGTGCCCCTCCCTTCAGTCTGGCTGCGCAACGCGGTGGCGTAGCCGAACATCTCCCCCAGCGGCACCTCCGCCTCCACCGTGCTGGCCCTCCCTCGGACCTGCATCTCCGTCACCTGACCACGCCGTTGGCCGACGCTGGCGACGATGGTGCCGATGCTCTCCTCGGGCGCGCTGATGCTGACCGCCATCACCGGCTCCAGCAGGGCGGGGTCCCCCCGCGCCACGGCCTGCCGGATCGCCTTCGAGGCGGCGATCTGGAAGTCCATTGCGGCGGAATCGACCTCGTGGTACCGGCCGCCCAGCAGGGTGACCTGCACATCGGTCACCGGGTAGCCCGCGATGACCCCCCGCTCCAGGGCCTCCAGCACCCCCATCTCCGTCGGCCGGACGAAGTCGGTGGGGAACTCGGACGGGGGAGCGGCGTTCTCGAAGCGAACCCCCGCACCCCGCTCCAGCGGCTCCACCCGCAGGACGACCTCGGCGAAGTGGCCGCGCCCCCCGGTCTGTTTCTTGTACCGGCCGACCGCCTCCGCCGCCTGGCGGACCGTCTCCCGGTAGGCGACACGGGGGCGGCTGACCACCGGCTGGAGGTCGAACCGGGTCCGTAGCAGCTCGATCGCCACCTCCAGGTGCAACTCGCCCAGCCCGGCGAGGGTCAGTTCCTGTGTCTCGGGGTCGAACCGGGTGACCAGGGTGGGGTCCTCCCGGCAGAGTTGCCGCAGCGCGTTCCGCAGTTTCCCCCGCTCCTTCGGCGACGCAGCGCTCACCGCCACCGCCACCACCGGCTCCGGGAACCGGGTCCGCTCGAGCACGATCGGGTACTGAGGATCGCAGAGCGTGTCCCCCGTCACCGCCGACTTGACGCCCACCAGCGCCACCACGTCGCTCGCCTCCATCCGATCCACCTGCTCCCGGTGGTTGGCGTGCATCCGGTAGATCCGCCCCACCCGCTCCATCTCGCCCGTGCGCGGGTTGTAGACGGACTCCCCGGTCCGCAACCGGCCGGAGAAGACGCGGACCCAGGTGAGGTGTCCGACGTGCCGGTCGGTGACGATCTTGAACGCCGCCGCGCACAGAGGGGCATCCGGATCGTCGGGACGCTCGGCGATCTCTTCCTCTTCACCCGGCACGACGCCGACCACGGGAGGCATATCCACCGGCGCCGGCAGGTAATCGACGATGGCGTCCAGCAGAGGCTGGATGCCGATGCGGACGCGGGAGGCCCCGGCGAGGATCGGGACCAGCCGCCCATCGATGGTCGCCCGGCGCAGCGCGTGGCGCAGCACGGCGGGATCGATGTCGACGCCCTCGAGCCGCTGTTCCAGCAGCGCGTCGTCCGTCTCGCAGATCGCGTCGATCAGCCGCTCCCGCAGGGGCGCGACCTGTGGCTCGAGGTGGGACGGGACGGGGGCCTCCGTTGGATCGCCCTCCTCGCCATCCCAGAGCAACGCCCGCCACGCCAGGAGATCGACCAGGCCGACGAGTGCCCCGTCTTCGTAGATAGGCCACTGGACCGGCACGCCGTTCGGCGTCAGGCGCTCCCGCACCTCGTCGAGGACCTGCTGGAAGTCGGCCTCCCGACGGTCCAGTTTGTTGACGAAGAGGACCCGGGGAAGCCGCTCCCGGTCGGCCAGCCGCCACACAGCCTCCGTCTGCGGCTCCACCCCACCGACCCCGCAAAGGAGGACCACAGCGCCGTCGATAACGCGGATGGACCGCACGACCTCGGCGGTGAAGTCGATGTGGCCGGGCGTGTCGATCAGGTTGATCCGATGGCCCCGCCAATGGCAGGCGGTGGCAGCGGAGGTGATGGTGATCCCCCGCTCCCGCTCCTGCTCCATCCAGTCCAACTGCGTGTTCCCCTCGTCCACACTTCCGGCGCGATGGATCCGGCCGGTGTGGTAGAGGATCGCTTCGGACGTCGTCGTCTTCCCCGCGTCGACGTGGGCAAAGATGCCGATGATCCGGACGTTTTCGATCGGTGCTTCTTTCTTCACAACTATACTCCCGCGGCTGAGCGATCCCGTACAACACAAATCGCCTCGCGGCTTATCCGCCGGAGGCGATTCCCTCGACGTGCCCAGCCTTCGAACTCACAGTGATCATACCACGATAACGGTTTTCCGTCAACCAGCACTTGCCATCTTCTGGGGGTGATGCTATAATTTGGGCGCGCGGGCGCGTAGCTCAGTTGGTCAGAGCGCGTCACTCACATTGACGAGGTCAGGGGTTCGAGTCCCTTCGCGCCCACCTCTTAGCACAGGCCGCGGCCCCAGGGTGTGGGGATGTCCGCGGCCTCGCGCTACATAGGGAGTTTCAGTATGCTTACCGATTCCCGTCGCCGATCCCAACTCGACTGGCTCGTCAGCAACCTCCGCTGGCTGCTCCTGGTCGCCGTCATCGTCTTCGCCTTCCTAACCCCCGACTACGGGTTCGAAGGTCCCTTTGCCCCCTTTCTGATCGCCACCCTCGTCGTCGCCGCTTTGTACAACCTGATCCTGATGCTCCTGATGCTCTACGAGACCTTCCCCCGATCGATGGTATGGATCACGCTGGGGACGGACGCGGCTCTATCCGTCGCCCTGATCGCCGCCTCCGGCGGCTTCCAGAGTCCGTTCCTTTTCTTCGGCATCCTCCCCGTCATCACGGCGGCCCTCCGTTTCTCCTTCTTCATCAGCATCCTGGTCGCCCTCTTCATCACACTGGGCTACTTCGGAATCGGCCTCCTCTACGCGCCAACCCCCTCCCTCTCCGCCGTCCTCCCCTGGCTCGGCAACGCCGCCACGCTGCTCCTCGCCGCCCTCGTTGCCGGGCTGGTTGGGCGGCGGATGCGCCGCCACATCGCCGCGCTCGCCGAGGCGGAACGGGCCGAGGAGCTCCGCCGCCTCCGCGCCCGCCATCAGCAATCCCGCCTCATCTTCGAGTTGGCCAGCACGCTCAGCGCCACCCTGAACTACCAGAAGGTGCTGGAGGCGATGCTGGACGTGGGGGAGATCGGCCTGCAGGAATTGGGCCAGCGGGCCGTCTCCCAGGTCAGCATCGTCTTCCTCTTCGACAAGCAGCAACAACTCCGCGTCGTCGCCTCCCGGCGGCTCTCGCCGCGCGACGAGCGGCTCGTCATCCCCGGTCAGCGGGGCATCGTCGCCCAGGCCCTGACGACCGCCGAGCCCGCGCTGAGCAGGAACCCCGGGCAGGACCCCGAACTGGGCCAGTTCATCGCGATGCACCGGTGCCAGGAAGCGGTGGCGGTCCCGTTGCGGGCCGGCTTCGAGAACTTCGGCGTCGTCGTCTTCGGCAGCCCCGTCCCAGGCCTCTACACGCCCGACTATCAGGACCTCTTGGTGGCGATGTGCAACCAGGCGGTGGTGGCGCTTCAAAACGCCCGCCTCTACCAGAACCTGATGGAGGAGAAAGAGCGGATCGTCGCGGTGGAGGAGGACGCGCGCAAGAAACTGGCCCGCGACCTCCACGACGGCCCCACCCAGTCCATCGCCGCCATCGCGATGCGCCTCAACTACGTGCGGAAAATGATGGAAACGGACCCAGAACAGGCGGTGCAGGAACTGACCCGCCTCGAGCAACTGGCCCGGCAGACGACCAAAGAGATCCGCCACATGCTCTTCACCCTCCGCCCCCTGATCCTGGAGACCCAGGGGTTGCGCGCTGCTCTCGCCCAGTACATCGCCAAACGGGCCGAGACCGACCCCCTGCCGGTCCATCTGGAAGCGCCGGAGGGGGTGGACGGGCGGCTGGACAAGGACGCGCAGGGCGTGATCTTCTACATCATCGAAGAGGCGATCAGCAACGCCCGGAAGCACGCCCAGGCCGAGAACGTCTGGGTCCGGCTCCGGGTGGAGGACGACACCTTCATCGCCGAGGTGGAGGACGACGGGCAGGGGTTCGACCTGGACGCGGTGCTGGCGGACTACACCTCCCGCGGCAGCCTGGGGATGACGAACATGTTCGAGCGGGCGGAACTGGTCGGCGGGCAACTGGACATCCAAACCGCACCGGGGCGCGGAACCCGTGTCGTCCTCACCGTCCCTCTGGAGAGGCAGAGTGGCTGAGGGAATCGGCCCGGAACCCTGGCTCTGGCTGGGAGGGTCGCTGCTGCTGGCCCTGGTCGCCACGTGGGCGACCTGGTGGCTAGAGAGCGCGAAGGATCGCCTTCCCCGCATCACCCCCTTCTTGAAGAGTCCGGCCTTCCCCATCCTCACCGAGATCGGCCGGCTTCTCTTCTACCTGGGCCTCCCCGCCGCCGCCCTGCTGTGGGGCCAGGACGCCGTCATCGGCCGACTGATGGGTTTCCAACCCCTGTTGGCCCTGAACGGCCTGGTGGGCGACCCGGCCCCGGCCGCCGAGGTCGCGGCGAACCTGGCGGACTGGACGCGGGACGTGGGTTGGGCGGCGGGGTCAGGGGCGGCCGCCTGGGCCGTGCTCGCCCTCGGTTGGTGGACGGCCCGCCGGGGGGCGAACCCGCCCCACCTGGACAGGGAAGCGCTCTCCGGCATCGTGGGGCTGCGGGAGGCGGCCTACCACGAGGTCCACTGGGCGTTCTACCGGAACGCGCCCATCGTCGCGCTGGGGCCCTACTGGGGGACCTGGGCGGGGCTGGTGCTGACCGCGTTCGAGGCGGTCCTCAACCCCTTCTGGCGGGCCAGCCTCGGCGACGCCGACCGGGCCTCCCTGCCCCTGCTCCGCGCCGGGATGGCCTTCGTCAGCGCCGCCCTCTTCCTGAAGACGGGGAACCTCTGGCTGGCGGTCCTGGTCCATTGGGGCGTGCTGTGGGGCCTCTCCGCGATGGTGAATTCTGGTTTTACCACAGAGGCACAGAGGGCACAGAGAAATCCTTAAAAAAATCTCTCTGTGCCCTCTGTGCCTCTGTGGTTTTTCACCCCCTCATCGCCTCCAATAACCGCCGGGTCCGTTCTTTGGTCCCCGCCTCCTGCTCCCCCACCGGCCCCACGCAGCCGGGGCAGCCGTCGGCGCAGGGGCAGGCGCGGACGCGGTCCAGCGCCGCCCCCAGCAGCGGCTCGAACAACTCGAAGAGGCGGGGGCTGAGGCCGGCACCGCCCGGCACCCGGTCGTAGAAGGTGACGCGGGGCAATCCCGTCTCCGGCGCGCGGGCCTCCACCGCCGTCCCCAGGTCCCCCGGCGCGCACAGGATCTGCAGCGGGGCCAGGTGGCGCAGCAGGTAGGCCAGGCCGGAGAGCGCGCTGCGCGCCCCCCGCGCCCGCTCCGCCCGCCGGTGGCAGACCGGGCAGAGGGTGATCAGGTTGTCCAGGGCGTTCGCCAGCCGGTAGAGGTCGTTGACGCCGGGGATGTAGCCGAAGGCGTGGAAGGGGACGATGTGGTGCACGTCGTGCTGACGGCCCTCCCGCTCCGGCGCGCCGCAGTACCGGCAGCGGTACCCGTCCCGAGCGCGGGCCGCGTCCCGCTGCGCCGGCCAGTTGGGGCCGTAGTCCACCACCGGCCGCAGGACCCGCTCCTCCTGCAGCCGGTCCACCAGGTCCTCAGAGAGATCCAGCCACGCCCCCACCGTCTCCATCCGCTGCTCCGGCAGGTCCACCTCCCCCCACCCCAGCACCTCGTGGGTGTAGCGGCGGATCTGTCGGTAGCCGGTGACCCGCGTGGTCACCTCCACCGCGCCCCAGGCGGTGGCCCAGGGACCGGCCGCCCGACGGCGTACCGTCTCGATCACCCGCACCTCGGTCGTCGCGCTGGCGCGGGTGTAGAACTCCACCTCCTCCGCCCGCACCCGCGCGATCCCCGCCTCCCAGTCCAGTTCCTCTACGAGGTAGGAGGCCCCCTCGTGCAGGTAGACCGCACCGGGGTAGACCAGCATCGGCGCGCTGGGCCGGTCGATCTGGCCGATCACCCGGGGCGGGTCGGCGCTCACGTCCTGGATCACCACCACGTCCGGCGTGCTGGTGCGCAGCCCCACCGTCCCGGCCGGGTACCCCTCGCCGACCCAGGTGTACCGGCCGTTGGACCGGTGGACCGCTCCCTCCTCGGTCAGGAGGTCGAGCAGGTCCTTTACGTCAGCGAGGCGGCCGAACCCCTCCCCGGCCTCGAAGGGGAGTTCGAAGGCCGCGCAGGCGACGTGGTCGGCCAGGATCGCCGGGTTGTCCGGGTCCAGCAGCGCTTCTTCGACCGGGCGGCCGAAGAAGTAGCGGGGGTGGGTGACGATGTACTGGTCGAGGGGGGAGGAACTGGCGACGAGGATCGCCAGGGAGGCCCCGGCACGCCGCCCGGCCCGGCCCGCCTGCTGCCAGGTGCTGGCGACCGAGCCGGGGTAGCCGACCATCACGCAGGCGGTGAGTTCGCCGATGTCCACCCCCAACTCCAGCGCGTTGGTCGCCACCACCGCCCGCACCGTCCCCTCCCGCAGCCCCCGCTCGATCTCCCGCCGCTGCGAGGGGAGATACCCGCCCCGGTAGCCCCGCACCCGCTGGAGGTCCCCGCCGTGGGCCGCCACCAGGTCCCGCAGGTAACCCAGGAGGACCTCGGTGGTCAGCCGGGCGCGGGCGAAGAAGATGGTCTGCAGGTCGGCCTTCAAGAGATGGTCCGCCACGTCCACCGCCGCCAGCACCGCCGACCGCCGGATCCCCAGTTGGGGGTCGACCAGGGGCGGGTTGTAGAGCAGGAAGTGCTTCTCCCCTCGGGGCGAGCCGTCCTCCTCCACGGGGTGGACCGGGGCCTCCAGCAGCTGCTCCGCCAGACCCTGGGGATTGGCGATGGTGGCGGAGGCGCACAGGAAGCGGGGCTCCGCCCCGTAGAAGCGGCATACCCGCCGGAGCCGGCGCAGCAGGTTGGCGACGTGCCCGCCGAAGACCCCCCGGTAGACGTGGAGTTCGTCCAGCACCACCCAGCGGAGGTTGGAGAAGAAGCGGGCCCAGCGGGTGTGGTGGGGGAGGATGCCCGCGTGGAGCATGTCGGGGTTGGTCACCAGGAGGCGGGCCTGACGGCGGATGGCGGGTCGATGGGAGGAGGGGGTGTCGCCGTCGTAGGGCCGGACGGCGATGGGAGCCTGGAGCGCATCGACCAGGGGACCGAGGGCGGCCAGTTGGTCGTGGGCCAGCGCTTTGGTGGGGAAGAGGTAGAGGGCGCAGGCGGAGGGGTCGTTGAGCAGGGTGTGGAGGACCGGCAGGTGGTAGGCCAGGGACTTGCCGGAGGCGGCCGGGGTGGCGAGGACGACGTTCTCCCCCGCCAACGCGGCCTCGACGGCCTCGGCCTGGTGGGTGTAGAGGGATTCGATCCCCAGCGACCCCACCGCATCGACCAGGCGGGGGTCCAGCCCAGCGGGCCAGGGGGCTACACGGGCCGGCCGCGCCGGGATGCGCTCCCAGGCGGTGACGCACCGCATAAACTCAGGGTCGGCGCGGAGACGGGAAAGCAGGTCGGTCAGGGTGTCCATCGCTCACGCACCACGGAACACAGAACGCCGAACGCTGAACGCAGGGGGCAGAGGAGCAAGTCGCAGGGAGCAGGTCGCAGGGCCATCATCTCGAGAGAAACGGGCTATCCTTCACGAAGAGCCGCCAGGGGGCGGTGCGGGCGCGCTCGTCGCCGGTGACGCCGACGCGGGGGCTCCGCCCGACGCGGTCGTCCGACACCGGCTCCCCCTCCTCCACGAACAGCAGCGCGTCCGGCGCGCACAGGTCCGCTCCGTCGAACCGGAGGTCGATGCCGAGGGCCTGGCAGAGCCGGCCGGGGCCGTTGGTCAGGTCGGGTCGGCCACCGCGCAGGAGCCGCATCCGTTCGACCCCCTCCAGCGGCTCCAGCGCGCGGATGAGGACCGCCGCCGGGAACCCCTCGGGGCCGGTGACCAGGTTGAGGCAGTGGTGGACGCCGTAGATGAGGTAGACGTAGGCGTGGCCGGGCGGGCCGTACATCGCCGCGTTCCGTTCCGTGGGGCCGAACCGGGCGTGGGAGGCCAGGTCGTCCTCGCCGATGTACGCCTCCACCTCGACGATCCGCCCGCTCAGCCGCTCGCCTTCGAGCACCCGCACCAGCACCTGTCCCAGCAGGTCGCGGGCCACCTCCAGCGTATCCCGGTCGAAGAACTCACGTCCCAAGCGGGTCATCGGCGAACCGAGGGTCCAGTTGCAGGGTCCGGCGCAGCCCCTCCCGCAGGTCCACCTTCGGCTCGTAGCCGAGGAGCCGTCGGGCGAGGGTGATGTCGGCGCAGAGGCGGGAGACGCCGCCGCTCTCGGCCGGGCTGTAGATCACGTCCACCTCCTTTCCGACCGCCTCCGCCACCAGCCGGACCAGTTCGTTGACGCTCGTCTCCCGGCCGGAGCCGACGTTGATGATCCGCCGGTCCACGTCCGGCGCGGTCGCCGCCGCCACCAGCGCGTCCACCACGTCGTCCACGTAGACGAAGTCGCGGGTCTGCGCGCCGCCGCCGAAGACGACCAACGAGCCGCCCCGCAGGGCCTGCTGGAGGAAGCGCGGCACGACCGGCGGGTAGGACGGAGGGAGGTTCTGGCCGGGGCCGTAGGCGTTGAAGATGCGCAGGATGACCGTCTCGATCCCCCAGAGGACGCCGATGGTGCGGACGTAGTACTCGGCGGCCAGTTTGCTGACGGCGTAGGGGGACTGGGGGTTGGGGAGTTGGTCCTCCCGGACCGGCTGGTGGGCCTGCTCGCCGTAGACCGCGCCGGAGGAGGTGAAGACGACGCGGTGGACCCCGGCGTCCCGCATCGCCTCCATCACGCTCACCGTCCCGCCGACGTTGACCTCGTTGTACTCGCGGGGGTAGAGGATCGACTCCGCCACCTGGACCCGGGCGGCGAGGTGGTAGACGCAGTCGACCCCCTGGAGGAGGGTCCACAGTTTGGGCCGGTCCAGCACGCTCCCCCGGGTGAAGAGGACGCGCGGGTCGAGCCGGGAGCGGTCCCCGGCGCTGAGGTCGTCGATGACCCAGACGTCGTGGCCGTCTTCGACCAGCCGGTTGGCGAGCGCTGCGCCGAGGAACCCGGCCCCGCCGGTGACGAGGAACCGCATCGAAGCCTCCTTCT
>CAZOLN010000062.1:0-14939 GCA_964580565.1 uncultured Anaerolineales bacterium | reverse complement strand
ATGAGCAAAACCGGTTGGACGTCCGGCTTCAGCCGGAGAAGTCCCCGCTGAAGCAGGGCCCCCATCTCCTACGCAGCTCGTTCTTGGTCAGGCCCGTTCCCTTCAAGACGCTGCTCACTCCGGGACGATGTCTACAACTCTAACCATTCTAACCACGGAGACGCAGAGGGCACGGAGTTTCGCGGAGTTCTTGAAGCGCCTCGGTGTTTCTCTGTGTCCTCCGTGTCTCTGTGGTTCCCCCTTCTCCACGTCCCCGCGTCCCCTGTCCTACTTCATCCCCATCGCCAGCATCTGCGAGATGATCACCCGCTGGATCTGGCTCGTCCCCTCCACGATCTGGAGGATCTTCGCGTGCCGCATCCACTTCTCCACCGGGTACTCCCGCATATAGCCGTAGCTGCCCAAGATCTGGACCGCGTCGGTGGTAATGCGCATCGCCATATCGGCGGCGTAGGCCTTGGCCATGCTGGCCTGGATGTTGACGGGCAGGCCCTGGTCGACCTTCTGGAGGGTCGGCCAGGGCGTCTCCTCACGCTCGTCGTATTCCGTCGCCGCCGGTCGGATCTCCTCCTCGGCGAACCGGTGGGCCAGCCGTTGTACCTGCTTCTGCTCGTCGGTCGGCTCGAACCCGATCACCGTCCATCTCCTCCTGCATCCTGCGTCTTGCGTCCTGCGTTGTGCTCAGCCGGCGGGCGGCCGCCTCGTGGGCCAGAGCGCGGAACCGCCCCCAGCCGTCCCACTTGGGCGGGAGCGCCCGAAGGGCCTCCGCCGCGCGGTCCAGTTCCTCCGGGCCGACCCAGCGGAAGCCAGCGATCCCCTCCTCCCCGTCGCCGGGGTTCGGTTCGCCCTCCACGTCGGCCGCGACCAACCAGGAGTGAAAGAAGCACCGTCGCCGGCCGTCCCGGAGGGTGTAGGTCAGCAGCCCCAGGGGACGGGGCTCGCGGGCGGAGAGGCCGGTCTCCTCGGCCGCCTCGCGCCGGGCTGCCTCCGTCACGCCCTCGCCGGGGCGGATCCCCCCGCTGGGCAGCCGGTAGGTCCCAGGTGGGTAGAACGACTTGGTGTGCAGGAGCACCTTGCCGTCGGCGCGGCGCAGGAGGAGGACCACCTCTCCCATCCGGCCTCGCGTCGGGGCCGGGGCGAGGTCGCGGAAGAGGCGGGGGCCCACGTCCAGCCGGTGATGGACCGCCGGAAGCGGGCCGAACGCGGCCTCCACCCCCGCTCGCTGGTTCCGGCAGGCCACCGCCACCGTCGCCGGTCGGCGGGTGAGGAGCCAGAGGGGGATCAGGCTGAGGAGCAGGACCAGCGTCGCGGCCAGCCCGCCTTCCGGGCCGAAGGGCCCCCCGGTCCAGATCGCCGGCCCGCGGGGCGAGAGGTCCAACAGCCCCTGCCAGTCCATCCCGCTGACCGGCATCCCCAGGATCGTCCCCTGGGTCAGGTTCCAGAGGAAATGGTATCCGGTCGCCAGCCAGAGGGTCCCGGTCCGTTCGACGGAGACGGCGAAGACCACCCCGGCGAGCAGGATGTTGAGGAGGCCCATCGGGTTGACGTGGGGGTTGAGCGCGTGGAAGAGGGCGAAGATGACAGAGGAGACCAGGATGCCGATCACCGGACCGCGCCATTCGCCGAAAGCCCGCTGGAGGTAGCCGCGGAAGGCGATCTCTTCTGCCGCGGCCGCCGGTAGAAGCGCGATCATATCCAAGAGGAGGTCGGCCGGACCCGCGCTCCCCCGGGCCGGGCTGGCCCAGCGCAGGGCCACGAGGAGGCCGCCGATGGCCCCCATCGTCCCCAACCCAAAGAGCGCCCCCAGCAGGCCATCCCGCCCGGCTCGCCGCCGGTCCAGCCCCATCGTCTCCGCGGGCTCCTTATCCAGGAAGCGACCCAGGATCAGCGCCAGCCCCAGACCGGTCGCTAACCGCCACCAGCCGAGGCCCAGGAACACCGTTCGGGGCACGCCGCCTCCCAGGAGGGCCTCGCCGATCTTTTGGGGGCCTCCCAGCAGGAGCAGGCCGATGGCGTAGAGGAGCCCGAGGAGAAGGCTGCCGAAGATCTCTGTCCCCAGCAGGAGAAGGAGGTAGATGAATGCCCGCCAGAGAGGGTGGAGCCGGTCCCCGCGCATGAGGAGCCAGCGCCAGCCCCGCCGTCCGCGCTTCTCGACCACTCTTATGGCTCACCTAGCCCGATTGACTCGATGTTCCACAGCAGGCTCTCCTCCGACGGGTCGACGGTGAAACCGGTCACCTCCGGTCGGGTGACGGCCACCCGAACCCACCAAAAGAGCGGGAGATCCGGCAGTTCCTGGGAGAAGATCTCCAGCGCCTGGAGGTGATGTTCGCGATACTCCTCGGTCCCCGGCATCGCCGCCAGCGCAGCGCGGCAGGCCTGATCGTACGCTTCGTCGGAAAAGCCGGTTACGTTGAACCGCCCCCAATCCTCCGGCCCGGGGATCTGCTCGGTGAGGTAGAGGGTGCAGGGGGGCTCGAACTCGTTGAACCAGTTGAACAGAGCCAGGTCGAACTGGCGGCCCAGGAGGGGGCCCTGAGGGCCGTCGGCGAGGAAGTCCTGGAGCGGCACGGGGATCAGGTCGACCTGGATGCCGCAGTCGGCCAGGTTGGCTCGCAGGATGCGGGCGATGGTCTCCTGTTGTCGGTTGTCGGACGGGAACATCAATTCCACCGCGAAGGGGGTCCCCCGCCGCACTCCCGTCACGCCGTGGGCCTCCACCACGCCGTCCCCGTCCTCGTCCACCCAACCGACCTCCTCCAGGAGCGCCCGTCCGGCCTGGGGGTCGTACGGCCAGCGGGTGACGCGGCTTTCGTCGTAGAGAGGGTGGTCCGGCGGCAGGTAGGCGTCGGCGACCGTGCCCATCCCGAAGGTTAACTCGTCCACCAGGGTCTGGCGGTCGATGCATTGGGCGAAGGCCTGGCGTACCCGGGCGTCGTCGAAGAAATCCGGCCGGTTGTACCCTCGGGCGGGGAGGATGCCGAAGGCCAGGTGCTCCCATACGTCGCTGCGGGCGACGACCAGTTGGAGAAGCCCTTCCCTCTGCGCAGCGATGAGGATCGGCATCACCTCATCCAGGGAGGAGGGGAGCAGGTTCCCCAGCCGCCCGTCCCCCATCAGGCCGATGTCGCACTCCCCGGCCATCATCATCGCCACCAGACCGTTGACGTCGGAGGCGAAGCGGAAGACGATCCGGTCCACCTTCGGCAGCCCCTCGTCGGCCCGGAAGTAGTAGGGGTTCCGCTCCAGGGTGATGTGGTCCCCCTGGACCCATTCGGTGAGGACGAAGGGCCCCCAACCGGTGGGCTGGCGGGCGCTCTCCGGCTGAATGACCAGTGTGTCGGAGGCGTACCCCTGCCAGAGGTGGCGGGGTAGGGGGGTGAAGAAGTTCAGGGCGTACAGGTCGTCCACGTACCCCGGCAGGCCGGTCCAGACCACGGTGAGGGCGCCAGCGGCGGCGTAGGAAGCGGTCCGCTCGCACAGTTCTTTCGACCAGGGGAGGTTGAGCAGGTCCGATGCCGGGGTCTCCGGATCGCAGGCCAGTTGGTAACTGTAGACGGAGTCCTCGGCGGTCACCGGCTCGCCGTCCGACCAGGTCACCCCTTCCTTCAACTGCCACTGGACGACCATCTGTTCCATTTCTAGGATGCTTTCGCCGTCGAAGGTGACGACGCAGTCCGGATTGGTCGGATCCATACAGGTGTGGTTGGGGAAGACCTGGACCCCCTCCTCCAGGGTGACGGGCCGTCCGTTGATGTCCACCACCCGATCGCCGGCCTGCACGTTGACGGGGGTGAAGTAGGCGTCTCCGTCCTCCAGCCGGGGCAGTTTCTCCAGGATGACCGGCTGGAATCCGTAGGAGAGGTGGTCGATCGGGCCGTCGTAGATGGCTTCGAGGATGTTCCTGGCGGTCTCGGAGCCGCCGTAGAGGTAGAGCGTCTCCGGCTCACCGTCCTGGCAGATCGTCAGCGTCCTGGGGCCCGGCGTCGCCGTCGGCAGGGGTGTGGCTGTGACGACCTGGGTTGGGCCGGGCACCACCACCGTCTGCACGACGGTGCCGGGGGTGCAGGAGGCGAGGAGCCAGAAGCCTAAGAGGATCATCGAGAGGACGGCCTTTGTCCACTTCATTACACAAGCCTCCCTGGGTGGATCGAGGTGGGAAGATTATACCCGATTGGGGGGGGAAGTCAACGAAGCGGTCGGCAGTGGCTCAGGCTGCTTTTCGATTTTGAGATGGCTCGCCCGGTGGGGGGCGGCGGGCCCCCGCTAGCGCGAGAGGAAGAGAAGCCCGCCCCCCACAACGCCCACCAGCAGGACGGCAGGGAGGAGCCGCCGGTAGACCGCGCCTAGCCGGGCGTGGAAGTAGTCGTGGGTGAGGGCCAGGCAGAGGTGCATCGGCGAGAGCATGACGCCCAGGAACCCTCCGGACCAGACCCAGGCGATCTCTCCGGCAGTGGGTGGGTTGTGGGCCAGGAGCGGGACGACGATGGGAAAGCCGATGCTGAACGCGCCGGTGCCCAGCCCGGTCAACAGGCCGGCGGCGAAGGGGACGGCGAAGAGGAGGACCCACAGAGGGACGTGCATCGCGGTGAGGGCCGCGGAAAGGGCGTGGACCGCGCCCGTCGACTCCAGCGTCTGACGGAAGGCCATCGCTCCGAAGATCACCACCACCGTCCGCCAGGGGATGCGCTGCCAGGCGATCATCGCTCCCCTTGCGAGGGGGATCCGGTAGACCCTGATGAGCAGGATGATGACCGCCGGCAGCGCGATCAGGAGGTCCACATGGATGGCCAGGGTCAGCGTCAGCACCAGCGCCACGGGCCACCCGCCGCGGACGAGGAGGGAGAGGCCGTTCCGTTTGAGCGGCCGCTGCTCTGCCTCGCGGCGAATCCCTACCAGTCCGAAGAGGACTCCGCCGACGATGCTGGCGACGAAGAGGGGCCAGAGGGCGGCCGTCGCTTGGTGCTCGGAGATCCCCAGCAGCGCCGCCCCCAGCAGGAAAGAGGGGTACAGGGGGAAGACGTATTCCCAGGCGTGACGGAACCAGTAGTTGACGAAGGTGCGGTGCGCGCTGTCGATCTTCAGCCGTTCGCCGATCTGGTTGACCAGCGGGGCGGAGAACATCGCCCCACCGACCATCGGCAGCAGGCCGATGAAGGCGGGCCACAGCGCCAGCACGATCCGCACATCCTTCACCAGCCCCTCCAGTCCTTCCGCCATGCGCTCCAGCCCTGCCGTCTCCCGGAGGAGTTCGCCCAGCAGCATGATGAGGACCACCACCGCGGCCAGGCGCAGGGTCAGAGGGGAGAAAACGGCTGTGAGAAGGTCCCGCCCCAGGTCCAGCGGGGGACGGGCGAAGAGGACCCCCAGGATGACTGCCGCCAGCAGCAGAACCCAGCCCAGGTTCCATCGCCGGCCCAGGAGGAAGAGGATGAGGATGAGGACGGATAGGAGTTTCAGTAGGTCGAGCATCCGGCGGCTATCGGTCCTTTTTCTTCTTCCTGCCTCGCTCGCGGAAGATCAGCCGCAGGGGCGTGCCGACGAAGGGGTAGTGCTCTCGGATGCGGTTCTCCAGATACCGTTCGTAGGAGAAGTGGACCAGGTCGGGGTCGTTGACGTGGAAGACGAAGGTGGGTGGGGCCACCTCCGGCTGGCTGACGAAGTAGATCTTCAGCCGTTTCCCCCGCTTGCTGGGCGGGGCATGCCGAGCGACGGCGTCCTGGATGAGACGGTTCAGTTCGCCGGTGGGGATCCGGTGCTGTCGGGCCTCGTGGACCTCCAGCGCGGTGGGGATCACCCGATCGACCCGTTTGCCGGTCAGGGCGGAGATGAAGAGGACCGGCACGTAGTCCATAAACTTCAGCGCCTCCCGCACGTGCAGGGTGTACTCCTGCATCGTGTAGGTGTCCTTCTCGATGGCGTCCCACTTGTTGACCAGCACGACCACCCCGCACCCCTCGTCGAGCACGAAGGAGGCGACGTGGGTGTCCTGGGCGGTAACCCCCTCCGTGGCGTCGACCATCAGGAGGGCCACGTCCGCCCGCTGGATCGCCCGCAGCGCGCGCAGGACCGAGTACTTCTCCACCCCCGGCTGGATCCGCCCCCGCCGTCGGATTCCAGCGGTGTCGATGAGCGTGATGGGGGTCCCCTGCCATTCCATCCGCGTGTCGATGGCGTCCCGCGTGGTGCCGGGCACCGGGCTGACGATGGCCCGCTCCTCTCCCAGGAGGCGGTTCAGGAGGGAGGATTTCCCCACGTTGGGCCGCCCTACGATCGCCAGTTTGACCGATTCGTCCTCCGGCTCCGCCTCCCACGTGGGCAGCGCCTGCACCACCTTGTCCAGCAGGTCGGCCACGCCGATCCCGTGCAGGGCGGAGATGGGGTACACCTCCCCCAGGCCCAGGGCGTAGAACTCCACCGCCTGCTCCCGGATGCGGGGGCTCTCCGCCTTGTTGGCGGCCAGGAAGACCGGCTTTTCCGAGCGACGGAGGATGTCCGCCACCTCCTCGTCGGCGGGGGTGAGCCCGGCGGCGGCGTCGGTCAGGAAGATGATCACGTCCGCCTCGGCGATGGCCATCTCCGCCTGGGCGCGGATGAGGGGGATGAACGCGGCCGAGTCCTCCGCCAGCGGCTGTCCTGGCGCCGGCCGTATCCCGGCCGCCACCTTCTCCGGCAGCACCTCGATGCCGCCGGTGTCCACCACGGTGAAGTGGACCCCATCCCACTCGCAGGAGGCCTGGATCCGGTCCCGCGTCGTTCCGGGTCGGTCGTCTACCACCGCCAGCCGCCGGCCGACCAGCCGGTTGAAGAGGGTGGATTTGCCCACGTTGGGGCGTCCTACCAGCGCTACGATCGGTTGGCGCATCGGTTACCTCTCCGGTGTGGGAGTGACCAGCAGGATGATCTCTACCTGCACGCTGGAGGGGATCACCGCCTCCGTCACCACCTCCGGCGGCGCGACCACCTCCGGCTCCAGCGAGTGGATCCCCGGGTTCAGCCCCAGCAGATCGACCAGGACGCGCACGTCCCCCTCCGTCAACTGATCGAGGACCGGCAGGGGGCCGCTGAGGATCACCTCCACCATCTCCGGCGCGACGGTGGCGGTGATGCCCGGCTCCAGACCCTGGATCTCCACCCTCCGCTCGACGGTCAGGCTGCCCTCCAGGGGGACGACGGATACCTGTACGGTGACCACCGGCTCGTCCATTCCCACCAGGGAGACGCCCTCCGGGACCACCAGCGGGAGTTGAGCCTCGATATCGCCCTTGGCCCCCTCCAGGTTCAGAGGGACCGTCTGGAGGTAGCCGGGGATCTGCTCGATGGCGTCCGGCGGACCGTAGACGGTCACCAACGGCGGGTCCACGGTGATGCTGGAGATGCGGTAGCCGGGGGCGACCTGGCCTTCCAGAAGGGCGGTCACCGCGACCTCCAGGAACCCGCTCAGTTTCTCGATCGGGACGTGGACGGCGACCTCGTCCGGATCGAGGGTGACGTAGGGGACCACTGCTCCCCTCTCGTCCTGAGGGACCAGTTCGAACGCCCCCTCGACGTCTGCCCGTTCTCCTTCGATCGAGACGACGGCGACCGCTTCCACCACCTGGGAGACCAGGGAGGCGGGGCCGCTGACCGTGGTGGTCAGCGGGTTGATGATGGGTGGACGAGGGATATATCCGATGGCCGTGTTCCCCTCCAGTCGAACGCTCACGGGCACGCTCGCGTGGTCCGTAGGTTCCAGATACAGGGTGATCTCCGCCGGTTCCACCTCCAGCACCCGGGTCGGCTCCCGATCCACCTGGACCAGGACCGGCAGCCGATAGGACCCCGTCTCCATCTGGCTGATGTCCACCGTCGCGTGGAAATCCTCCGGCCGCAGGCTCTCCATCACCGACTGGGGGGCGCGGAGGGTGACGTAGACCTGGACGTCGGTCTCCCCGTAGAGGGTCATCCCCTCGGGTGCAGGCGGGATGGTCACCGGGATGGGGGTCGGGTAGCGGCGCTCCAGGGTGGGATTCTCCTGCTCCACCGCCACGGCCCAGACGAGAAAAGCCACGGCGAGGGAGAGGAGGATCAGGCCCAGGTTGGAGAACAGCCAGCGGAGCGCGCTTCTCATTTCAGGCCTTCCAGGCTCTCTTCGTCTGGACGGGCGAACCAGCGGCGCAGCCAGGCAGGCCAAGGGGGCTCCAGCATAGGCCGGTGGAACGCCCGCAGCACCGGCTCCAGCCGCTGCGGGTCCAGGTCCCGGATGATCCGGCCGTTGTGGGCCACGGAGATCGTCCCCCGCTCCTCGGAGACGACGACGGCCACCGCGTCGGATTCCTCGGTGATCCCCAGCGCGGCCCGGTGGCGCAGCCCCAGGCGGCGGTCGTCCAGGAAGGCGGTGGAGAGGGGCAGGACGCAGGAGGCGGCGATCACCCGGCCGTTCCGCAGGATCACTGCGCCGTCGTGGAGGGCGGCCTGCGGGTTGAAGAGGGCGATGAGCAGTTCGGAGGAGGGGTCGGCGTTGAGGAGGACCCCGGTCTCTACATAGTCCTGCAGGCCGGTCTCCCGCTCAAAGACGATCAGCGCGCCGGTCTTGCGCTTGGCGAGGATGCGGGCAGCCTTCGTGACGGCGACGATGGCCCGTTCGATGGCGGCCTTTCGGCCCGTGGGGCGGGCGAGCAGTCCACCGGCCCGTCCCAGCCGCTCCAGCGCCCGGCGGAGTTCCGGCTGGAAGATGACCGGCACGGCCACCAGGAGGGCCGGCAACGCCCGCTCCACCAGCCAACCGAACGCTCGGAGCGGGAAGAGGCCCCCCAGCAGCGCCAGGATGATGGTCAGCAGGACGATACCCCGCAGCAGGGAGACAGCACGGGTCCCCCGGAGGAAGTAGAGGATAAGGAAGATGATCAGAGCAACGAGGAAGATGTCCAGGAGGTCGGTCCAGGTCAGCCGTTGGAGGACCCACACCAGATCAATCATGCGAGGCTTTCTTCAGGACGATCTCATCCCCCTCCACATCCACCAGCACCCTGTCCCCCGCGGTGAACCGACCGCCCAGCATCGCGTCCGACAGCGGATCCTCGACCCGCCGCTGGATCACCCGCCGCAGGGGGCGCGCGCCGTACTCCGGCGAGAACCCCTCTCGGGCCAGCAGGTCCCGCGCCGCGGGGGAGATCTCCAAGGTGATCTCCTGCTCCTCCAGGCGGGCCGCGACCTTGGCGATCTCCAGGTCCACAATCTGCGCCACCTGCTCCGGTCCCAGCGGTCGGAAGATGACCACCGCGTCCAGCCGGTTCAGGAACTCCGGTCGGAACGTCCGTTTCAGTTCCTCCTGGAGCCGCTGGCTCATCTCTTTGTAGTCCAGTTCCGCTTCCCGTCCGCGGTCGGATGGGAGGGAGAAACCCAGCCCGCCCCGGCGGATGGTCTCCGCGCCGATGTTGGAGGTCATAATCACGATCGTGTTGCGGAAGTCCACCCGACGCCCCCGGGCGTCGGTGAGGTTGCCTTCTTCCATCACCTGGAGAAGGATGTTGAAGATCTCCGGATGGGCCTTCTCCACCTCGTCGAAGACGACGATGGAGAAGGGGCGGCGGCGGACCGCCTCGGTCAACTGCCCTGCGTCCTCATAACCGACGTACCCGGGCGGCGCACCGACCAGGCGGGCGACGGTGTGCCGTTCCATAAATTCCGACATGTCCAGCCGGATCAACGCCTCCTCGGTGCCGAAGAGGAACTCCGCCAGCGCGCGGGTCAACTCCGTCTTGCCCACGCCTGTGGGCCCGAGGAAGATGAAGGAGCCGATCGGACGGCGGGGGTCCTTCAACCCGGCGCGGGCCCGTCGGATGGCCCGGGCGATCACCTCGATCGCCTCGTCCTGTCCGACGATCCGCCTCTTCAGTTCCTCCTCGATGTGGAGGAGCCGTTCCGACTCCTGGGCCGTCAACTGGGCGACGGGGATGCCGGTCCACATCGAGACGACCTCGGCCACGTCCTCCGGCCGGACGACGAGGTCTGCGCCGCTGTCCCACTCCTCCCGCAGCGCTTCGATCCGCTCGCTTAGCCGCTCGGCCTCCATCCGGAGCCGTCGGGCCTCCTCGAACCGCTGCTCCTCCACCGCCTGCTCCGCCTTCCGCTCGACCTCCCGCAGGGCGGTGTACGCTTTGCGCATCTCGATCGCCTGGGGGGCCTTGTACATCCGCACCCGGGAGGCGGCTTCGTCGATCAGGTCGATCGCCTTATCCGGCAGGTACCGGTCGGAGATGTAGCGGGCGGAGAGGCGGGCGGCGGCCACCAGCGCTTCGTCGGTGATGCGGAGCCGATGGTGGGCCTCGTAGAGAGGGGCCACGCCGCGCAGGATCTCGATGGTCTCCTCAGCGGTGGGCTCCTCGACGAGGACCGGCTGGAAGCGACGCTCCAGGGCCGCGTCCGACTCGATGTATCGACGGTACTCGTCCAGGGTGGTCGCGCCGATACACTGGAGCTCGCCCCGCGCCAGGGCCGGCTTGAGGATGTTGGCCGCGTCCACCGACGAACCGGCCGCCCCGGCCCCGACCAGCATATGCATCTCGTCGATGAAGAGGATGGAGTTGCTCCGCTTCAGTTCGTCCAGCACCTTCTTCAGCCGCTCCTCGAACTGGCCCCGGTACATCGTCCCGGCGACCAGGGAGCCCACGTCTAACTGAAGGACCCGCTTGTCCAATAGGATGGAGGGCGCGTCTCCAGCGACGATCCGCTGGGCCAGCCCCTCGACGATGGCGGTCTTGCCCACCCCCGGCTCGCCGATGAGGGCGGGGTTGTTCTTCGTCCGGCGGGCCAGGATCTGGATGACCCGCTCGATCTCCTGCTCCCGCCCGATCACCGGGTCCAACTTCCCCTCTTCGGCCAGCGCGGTCAGGTCGGTCGCCAGTTGGTCCACCAGCGGGGTCCGCGCTGTCCTGCGGACGAGCCGTCGGCGGGTGGCGGGGACCGGGCGCCCGGCCAGCGAGCGGATCGCCTTGCGGCGCAGCGCCTCGGTATCGACCCCCAGGGTGTGCAGGATGTCCAGCGCCATCCCGCGCTCCTCCTGGATCAGGGCGAGCAGGATGTGCTCGGTGTCGACCTTGGGGTCCCCGCGCCGCCGGGCCTCCTCCAGCGCGTGCTGGATCACCCGCTTCGTGCTCTCCGTCAGCGCTGGGCGGCTGAGCCGTCGGGGCTGATCCTCCGGGTTGAGTTGCAGGATCAGATTGCGGACCTCCTGGGGATCTAGGCCCGATTGGCGCAGGAGCCGGGCCGCGCCGCCTTGTCCCTCCTGGAGCAGGCCCAGGAGGAGGTGCTCAGTGCCCACGTAGAGGTGGTGCATCTGAGCGGCCGCCTCCTCGGCGATGCGGAGAGCCCGCCCCGCTTCTGGTGTGAATCGCTCCCAGTGACTTTTTTCCATACTATTTTATCCGCTTTCCCCGCAGGCGGCCTTCAGCCCGCCCAGGCTCCGCTTTCTTCGCGAAGCGGGTCACTTGTGGAGGGCCTCGCCAAGGGGCGGAGGGGAGGGAGCTTGGGGGGGTGGAGGGGGTGAAACCCCTCGTTCCCTCTTCTCCCGGTCCGACATCCCCAGGGCCTGCCGCAGGCTCAGCCCCATCCGGTGCCGTTCCGGCTCCAGGCGGACCACCCGCAGCGTGACCACGTCCCCCGGCTGGACGACCTCGCCTGGATGGTTGAGTCTTCTCTCGTCCAGTTCGGAGATATGGATCAGACCCTCGATCGCTTCGTCCCCGACGATGCGGGCGAAAGCGCCCCACTTGGTCAGCCGGGTGATCCGCGCCTGGACCAGTTGGCCGATCCGGTACCGCTCCCCGACCGTCACCCAGGGATCGGGCTCCAGCCGTTTCATGCTCAACGCGACCTGCTGCCGTTCCCGGTCGACGCTGAGCACCAGCACCTCTACCTCCTGTCCGACCTGGAGCACGTCGGCGGGATGCTCCACCGGTTGCCACGAGATCTCGGAGAGATGCAGCAGCCCGTCCAGCCCTCCCAGGTCGATGAAGGCCCCAAAGTGCGTCAGATTTCTGACCCTGCCCTTACGAACCTCCCCTTCCTGTAGCGTCGCCAAGATCCGCTTGCTCTCCTCCTCCCGCTGCCGGGCCAACGCGGCCCGTTCGGAGAGGATCAGCCGGTTCCTGTCTTGGTCCGCCTCGATGACCACCAGCCGTATCCGGTTGCCCACCAGCCGGGACAGCGCTTCACTGCAGGTCGGATCGGAGATCCGAGGGATGCCCCGGGCCGGATCCAGTTGGGATGCCGGGACGAAGCCGCGCAGGCCACCGATGCGGACCAGCAACCCTCCTCGGTTGGAACTCTCGACCTCCAGTTCGACGATCTCCCTGCTCTCCTTCAACGCCCGAGCGCGGCACCAATCCTGGACCTGCTGGGCTCGCAGGATGGATAGGACGATCTCCCCGCGCGGGCCGTCCGGGTTGAGCACGCAGACGTCGACCTCGTCTCCCGGCTTGAGTGACGCTAGGAACCCTGGGTCCAGCCGCGCCAGTTCCCTTTCTGGGACCACCCCTTCGCACTTGGCTCCCACGTCCACCACGAGGGCCGTCTGTTCGACCTGGACGATCACGCCGCGGACGATGGCGCCTCGTTCTAGCGAGCAGACAGGGGCGTACTCCTCCAGCAGTTGAGCCAGCGGATGGTCGTCGGCCAGGTGAGGTGACTCGGACTCGTTGGCATCTCTACGCATCGGCGTCCTCCGGGGCAGGGTATCTGCATCTGTATTATAATCGGTTTCGGAGCGACTGCAACCGGGTGTGAGTGGGGTTGGGTGACTAGGTGATCGGGGTTGTCGTGGGAGAGGAATGGCCTATAATGGGGCCGAAGGGGGTGGGAGATGAAGGAGGGGATGCTCTACGAGCGCCTTTCGGACCGCCGGGTGCGGTGCAACCTTTGCGCCCACCGCTGCCTGATCGCTGAAGGGAAGCGGGGCGTCTGCCAGGTGCGGGAGAACCGGGAAGGGACCCTCTACACGCTGGTTTACGGACGGATCATCGCCCAGCACGTGGACCCCATTGAGAAGAAGCCGCTTCACCACTTTTACCCCGGTTCAACGGCCTATTCCATCGCCACGCCAGGGTGCAACTTCCGCTGCCAGTGGTGCCAGAACTGGGAGATCTCCCAGATGGTCCGTGAGCAGCACCTCATCATGGGCCAGCCTGCTAGCCCGGAGCAGATCGTCGGTGCCGCTCGCCGGGCCGGCAGCCGCTCCATCGCCTACACCTACACCGAGCCTACCGTCTTCTTCGAACTCACCTACGACACCGCCCGCCTGGCCCGCAAGGCTGGGATCGCCAACGTCTACGTCACCAACGGGTACATGACCGGGGAGATGCTGGAGACCCTCCATCCGTACCTGGACGCAGCCAACGTCGATCTGAAGGCCTTCCGGGATGAGACGTACCGGAAGTACGTCGGTGCGCGGCTGCAGCCGGTGCTGGATAGCCTCAAGAAGATGAAAGAACTGGGCATCTGGGTCGAGGTGACCACTTTGGTCATTCCCGGCATCAACGACGATCCGGCCGAACTGCGGGACGCGGCGGAGTTCATCGCCCAGGAACTGGGGCCGGAGACCCCTTGGCATATCAGCCGGTTCTTCCCGGCCTACCGGATGTCCGACGTGCCGCCGACGCCGATCACCACCCTCCAGCGGGCGCGGGAGATCGGTCAGAAGGCAGGCCTCCGGTACATTTACGTCGGCAATGTGTCCGGTGAGGCCAACACCCTCTGCCACAACTGTGGTCACGTCCTGATCCGCCGCTCCGGCTACTGGATCTTGGAGCGGAACGTGACCCCTGAGAGCACCTGTCCCGTGTGTGGTGCGGCCGTGGCGGGGGTGGGAATGGGCGCGTGATCCCTACCACGGCAGGAAGGAGTCTCAGCGTGCGGGTGATGGTACTCGATCTCTCCATCCCCCGGGTGTTGCTCACCCGCGCTTTGGGCCGCCTTACCCCCGGGGCCTACTTCGCCTTCTTTTCCCCTCTGCGGCTGATCGACCAGCCCGACCCGCCGCTGCCCGCCCCCGGCTGGGTGCGGGTCCGCAACCGACTGTGCGGCATCTGCGGGAGTGACCTCCACCAGGCGTTCCTCGACGCCGACCTGGACGTGGCTCCCGTCGCGTTGCCTGCCCACCGCCGGATCTACCTGGGGCACGAGATGGTGGGGGAGGTGGTGGAGGTTGGAGAGGGAGTGGAGGGGTTTCGGGTGGGCGACCGGGTGGTCCGGTGGGGGCGGGCGGACGACTGTCGGGCGCGCGGGCTGGAGGACCTCTGCCCTGCCTGCGCGCGAGGCCACCGGGTCCTCTGCGAGCGGGCCTCGGAGCCGCGCCCCTTCGAGCCTATCGGCGGGGGCTTCGGCGACTCTTTCATCACCCCGGCCGCCGCGCTGCTCCCCGTCCCGGAGGACCTGACCGACGAGCAGGCCATCTTCACCGAGCCGGCCGCCGTCGCTATCCACGCTGCCTGGCGCCGACCGGTGCGGCCTGGCGAGCGGGTGTTGGTCATCGGCTGTGGGACGGTCGGTCTGTTGCTGATCCAGGTGGTGCGGCTGTTGCAGCCAGCGTGCGAACTCACCGCCGTCGCCGAGTTCCCCTGGCAGGCGGAGATGGCCCGTTGGGCGGGGGCCGACCACACCTTCCTCGCCCGCGACGACGGCTACGCCCAGGTGGCGCGGCTGACCGGCGCACGGCTCTACGAAGGGCGGGGTGGCAACCGGATGCTGATGGGTGGGTTCGACGTGATCTTCGATGTGGTGGGGATCGAATCCACGCTCAACGACGCCCTCCGCTGGGCCCGGGCCGGCGGGACGGTGGTCCTGGTGGGGGTCAACCTGCGCCGGATGCGGCTGGACGTCACGCCGGTCTGGTATCAGGAGGTGGACCTCATCGGCTCCGTCGGCCACGACGTGGTGGAGTGGGAAGGGCGACGCCTTTCCAC
>CAZOLN010000061.1:6171-15121 GCA_964580565.1 uncultured Anaerolineales bacterium | reverse complement strand
GGCAATTGGTCCAGGATCTCCTGCGCCGTGGGTCGGTCGCCGGGGTCCCCGCCGATGTGCTGCCAGAGGATCTGCCCATCCGTGTCGATGACGAAGACGGCCGGCGCGGCGTAGCCGTCCCCCAGCAGGTCGTAGACCCCGTACGCGTCGGCGACCTGGTGGTCTGTGTCGGCCAGCACCGGGTAGGGGAGGCCGAGGGCCTGCTTCGTCTGCTGCACGCTGCCCGGTGAGGCAACCACGAGGGTGACCAGATAGGCCCCCTTGGCCCGGAACTCTCGGTAGTGGTCTCGCAACTCCACGAGTTGCGCCCGGTCGGGCCCTCAGCCGCACCGCTGGAAGAAGACGAGCACCACTGGCCCTTCGGCCAACTGGTCGTACAGGGTGAACGGCTCCCCGCCAGCCTCCTCCAGCGTGAAATCCGGGGCCGGGGGAGGGCCGGGGGTTGGCGTGGGGGAGGGGGAGAGCGCTGCAAAGGCCTGCGCCATCCGCTCCCGATAGATGACGACCTCCGCCCGTTCCCGCTCCTGGGCCAGCCATTCTCCGATGGAGGCCCCCTCTGCGGTGAGGGCCTCCTGCCCTCGCTGGACCGTCAGCAGCCGGGCCACGGCCCGCTTCCACGCCTCGCGGTCCAGCCCCACGGCCTCCAGGGCCTGGACGACCTGCTCGTCGCTGACTCCCCAGCCGGCCTCCAGGGTGGCGATGTAGGCTTCCACCTCCTGGTCGGACGGCGGGTCTGTCGAGGGAACGGCCTGGAGCACCAGGACCTGGTTGATCAGTTGCTCCAGCGTCTCCTCCGGGGAGGGCGCGGGAAGTCCGGCCAGGCCGCTCATCACCTGGTCGATCAGCACCGCCTCCGCCCACAGGTTGACGCCGATGGGCTGGCCGTTGACCATCGCCACCGGCGGATCGGCCGGGGAGGTGGGGGCCGGGGTAGGCGGCGGGGCCGGGGCGAGCCCTCCTTGGGAGAGAAGCAGGACGACGAGCAGCAGGAAGAGGGCGGCGCCTCCGCCCGCCAGAAGGACCTCGATCCACCGTCTACGCTCTCTGCTCTTTCCTTGCATCGCGGGGAACCTTATCACGACTCGGCCGGGATGTCAACCGTGCCGCTCCGAGGATTTTCCGTCTTCCTGCTTCTTGCCTCCTGCCTCCTGCCCCTTGCCCCTTCACAGTGCGACCCGCGGCCGGTACTCCCCCCACACCTCCCGCAGCACGCCGCAGATCTCCCCCAGCGTGCAGTCGACCTCCACGGCGTGGATGAACAGCGGCATCAGCGGTTCGTCCTCCCGTCGGGCAGCCGTCTCGATCCGGGCCAGCGCTGCCGAGACCCGCTCCCCGTCCCGCCGTGCCCGCAGCGCGGCCAGCCGCTCCCGCTGCCGCGCCTCCACCGCGGGGTCGACCACCAGCCGCTCCAGGTCGGCCTCCTCCTCCTCGACCTGGTAGGCGTTGACGCCGACGATGATCTGCTCCCCCCGCTCCACCGCCTGCTGGTACCGGTAGGCGGCGTCGGCGATCTCCTGCTGGATGTACCCCTTCTCGATGGCCGCCAGCGCGCCGCCCATCCCGTCGATCTTCTCGATGTAGGCCACCGCCTGCCGCTCGATCTCGTTGGTGAGGTGCTCGACGACGTAGGAACCGGCCAGCGGGTCGACGGTGTTGGCCACCCCCGACTCATGGGCGATGATCTGCTGGGTGCGGAGGGCGATGCGGACCGACTCCTCGGTGGGGAGCCACAACGCCTCGTCGCGGGAGTTGGTGTGGAGGGACTGGGCCCCACCGAGCACCGCCGCCAGCGCCTGGATCGTGACGCGGACCACGTTGATCTCCGGCTGCTGGGCGGTGAGGGCAGAGCCAGCCGTCTGGGCGTGGAAGCGGAGCCGCCAGGAGCGGGGGTTCTTCGCCCCGAACCGCTCCCGCATGATCCGCGCCCACAACCGACGCGCGGCCCGGAACTTGGCGACCTCCTCCAGGAAGTCGTTGTGGGCGTTGAAGAAGAACGAGAGGCGCGGCGCGAAGGTGTCCACATCCAGCCCCGCGTCGATCGCCGCCTGGACGTAGGCGATGCCGTTGGCGAGGGTGAAGGCGACCTCCTGGACGGCGGTGGAGCCGGCCTCGCGGATGTGGTAGCCGCTGATGCTGATGGTGTTCCATTTGGGGACCTCGGCCGCGCAGTAGCGGAACAGGTCGGTCACCAGCCGCATCGAGGGGCGGGGCGGGAAGATGTAGGTGCCGCGGGCGACGTATTCCTTCAGAATATCGTTCTGCACCGTGCCCCGCAGTCGCTTCGGCTCCACCCCCTGCTCCTTGGCGACGGCGATGTACATCGCCAGGAGGATCGCCGCCGGGGCGTTGATCGTCATCGAGGTGCTCACCCGGTCCAGCGGGATGCCGTCGAATAAGACCCGCATGTCGTCCAGGCTGCTGATGGAGACGCCGACCTTGCCGACCTCCCCCTCCGCCAGCGGGTCGTCGGCGTCGTACCCCAGTTGGGTCGGCAGGTCGAACGCCACCGACAAGCCGGTCTGCCCCTGCTCCAGCAGGTACTTGTATCGGGCGTTGGACTCCTCGGCGGTGGCGTACCCGGCGTACTGGCGCATCGTCCACAACCGACCCCGGTACATCGTCGGCTGCACGCCTCGAGTGAAGGGGTACTCGCCGGGGAAGCCCAGGTCGTTGAGGTAGTCCACCTCCACATCGGCGGGGGTGTAGACCCGGTCGAGGGGGATGCCGGAGAGGGTCTCGAACCGCTCCCGCCGCTCCGGGAACCGCTCGAGGACCGGCTTGACCGTCCGTTCCTCCCACTCCTGCTTGGCCTGTCTCAGGTCCTTCACGGCGACCTCCTCAAGGTTTCACCACAGAGACACGGAGGACACGGAGAAATCTTCAGGAGGAGAGAATCTCTGTGCTCTCTGTGTCTCTGTGGTTTGCATCTACTCTCTTTCTGTCAGCAGGTCCTCGATGGAGAGGAGGAAGGGCTCCCCATCGAAGAACAACGGCTCCTCATCCAACGAGGTCCAGTAATCGCTTTGGGCCACTTCTTTGTGCTGCGGGACCGAGTGGCCTTTTAGTCTCCTCCTTGATCCGCCAACTCAAACACCATCACCCGATGGTTGGCCGCGTCGGTCACGTACAGCCGCCCGTCCGGCCCGATCGCCACGCCCATCGGTAACGCGAAGGAGGAAGCGTCGTAGCCGAACTGGCCGAAGCCGTAGAGGTAGTTCCCCTCGGCGTCGAAGACCAGCACGCGGAAGTGACCCGGATCGGTCGCGTAGACCCGGCCCTCCGCGTCCACGGCGACGTAGGGCTTCTCCTCGACGGCGGGGTTGTTCCAGCCGACGATGGACCACTCGCGCACGTAGGTGCCGTCCGGTTCCAGCACCTGCATTCGGTAGTTCCACGAGTCGGCCACGTAGATCCGCCCGTCCGGGCCGAAGGCCAGCCCCACCGGCTCATCCAGTTGACCCGGCCCGCTCCCGCCGCCGCCCCAATCCCGCAGGAAGACCCCCTCGGGGTCGAACACCTGCACCCGCTTGTTGCCCGTGTCGCTCACGTAGACCCGCCCGTCCGGCCCGACCGCCACGTCGCGGGGGCCGTAGAAGACGGCCGGCCCTTGCCCCACCGTCGCCTCTCCGTAGGTCCCCCACCCGGCGAGGAAGACGCCGTCCGGAGTGAACTTCTGGACGCGGTGCGCCCACGTGTCGGCTACGTAGACCGACCCGTCCGGCCCCACCGCCACGCCCCACGGCTCGCAGAAGGTGCCAGGGGGGAGATGGGCCTCGCCACACCCTCCCTCGTACCCCCACGCTGTTACGAACTCCCCCTCGGGGGTAAACTTCTGGATCCGGTGGTTCCCCGCGTCGGCCACGTACACGAAGCCGTCGGGGGAGACGGCGATGCCGCGCGGCCAGAAGAACGAGCCGGGGTCACTCCCCTCGCTCCCCCAGGTCAGCGTCGCAGTGAGGACGCGCATCCCGTCGGCATACGGGTCGGCCGTTTCCACCTCCACAGGCCTCGTCTCCGCCTCCGGCAGCGGTCCCACCCCGAAGTTCCACAGCCGGTTGACCACGTCCTTGCGCACGTAGAAGCGGAAGTCGCCCCGCAGCGGCCAATGGCGATCAGGGGTGTGCGTGCCGTCGGTGATCTCGTCGTAGAGGGTGTAGTCCATCCGATAGAAGATCCGCCAGAGGGCGGCCCGTCGCCTGGCGTCGGTCAGCCATTCCCACAGTTTGGACCAGGTCAGTTGGCGGTAGTCCTCCGGCGGCCACCAGAGGTAGAAGTAGTCGAACCGGTAGTAATCGTCCCCCAGGAGGGGTTCGACCGCCGCCCAGTCGTCCCGCCCGGCGAGGACGGCCGTCTTGCGCACCGTGTCGGCCGTGGGTTGGGTGCCGTAGAAGACGGCGTTGGGGTAGTTGCGCAGGTACCAGGTGAACGGCCAGGCGACGTCGGAGCCGTACGCCACGTCGATGAGCCGGGTCCCGCCCCCCACTCGCAGCGAGAGTTCCCCCAGTTGCTCCATCGTCGTCCGCACGTCCGGCCCCTCGTGAGCGTAGACCAGGAACTCGGCCGGGGTGTCGAAATTGACGAAATTGAGCCGGTGGGCCACGTGGACCGTCAGCAGGGAGAGGGCCGCGAAGAGGGTCAGGGCCGTCAGGAGGAGGCCGTTGCGGCCGCCGACCCGCCCCCACAGCCAGCCGACCAGGCCGCCGAAGAAGGCCACGCCCACCAGGCCGCCGAAGAAGGTGCCGGTGACCAGCAACTGGTCCAGTTCGACCCCCTGGAAGGGCCCCCGACCGGCGGCCCGGATCAGCGACGCCAGCGCCGCCCCCAGCGCGGGCAGGAGAAGCGCCAGGAGCCAGCCCCGCTGGGACCCCACCCGCTCCCAATCGACCGACTCGATCAGCCGCCCGACCGCCCAGCCGGTGAGGAGGATCATCGGCAGGGTGAGGTGGACACTCAGCCAGGGCATCTTCTCCCCGGCGTAGGAGTAGCCGATCCAGGAGAGGGCCGACCAATACACCGTGAACCAGATAAAGATCCGACCCCAATCGGGCTCCTGTGCCTCCTTCCTCTGAAGCCGGCGCACAACGGCCCCGATGCTCAGGAAGAGCGACGCGGCCACCGCGCCGACGAGGGGGAGGAACTCGTACAGGGGCATGATGACCAGGTAGTAGAACCAGGGCTGCCCGCCCCGCTGGACCTCCTGCTGCTCCAGCCAATAGCCGAGGGAGCCGACCCACCCGCTGGCGATCCCCGCGCCGTTGGTGAAGACGGTGGTGAAGAGGATCAGGAAGACGCCCAGGTAGATCGTGACCGCGATCGGCCAGCGGCGGCGGTCCCACAGCAGCCCGATGAGGATCGCCAGGAGGATGGTCAGCCCCAGGATCGCGCCGGAGTAGTAGATGGAGGGGGCTGTGTAGTCGGTGGGATGGACGTTCGCCAGGTTGGACCAGAAGGGGGAGACGGCCGCCGGGTCGACCGCCCGCTCGACGACGAGGGAGCCGAGGCGGGAGGCCAGGTGGATGGGGATGGGGGAGGCGAAGGGGAGGACCAGGGTGCCGATCAGGAGGATGAGGTGGAAACTGCGGTAGGTCGGCAACCGATGCCACGTGCCTCGCAGGAAAAGGACGAGGGCGGCGAGGATACCGATCCCGCCAAAGAGACCGCCGATGACCGCCCAGACAGGCGGGGGACCGCCACCCTCCGGCCGGGCGAGGAGCCACCCGGTCCCCAGCGTCAACAGCCCCACCCCACCGACCGCCAGCGCGATGCCGAACGCGGCAGCCAGCCCCTCCCGCTCCCACGGCTCCGCCAGCGCTCGAACCACCAGCCGGGCGACGAGGAAGAGGCCGAAGACGGCGGTGTAGATGAAAGCGACCTCCTTGGTGGCGTACATCAGGGAGAGGGCCGCCGCCAGGATGTAGAGGTAACGGTCCCGACCCTCCTCCAGGTAGCGGAAGATCGCCCACAGGAACAGCATCGCCCAGAGGGCGACGGGGACGTCGTGGCGGATGTAGCGGGAGTAGTAGGAGATGGCCGGGGAGATGAGCAGGAGGAACGACGCCACCAGCGACCCGGTCCGTCCCAAATACCGCCGGAAGATGTAGGGCAGGAGCACCAACGCCGTCCCCATCAACGCCACCGGCAGACGGGCGGTGAAGTCGCTGTCGCCGAAGAGGAAGAACGAAAGGGCCGTGGCGTGGAACAGGAACGGGCCGTGCATCATCGGGTTGTGCTGGAACCCGTTGCCGACATAGAGGTCCCAGGAGAACTTGCAGTGGAGGCTCTCGTCGTGGCTCTCCACCCGGTAGCCCAACATCCACAATCGGGAGACCAGGCAGAGGAGCGCGATCAGGAGATACAGCCCCTGCTCCCAGGTCAGTCCGAAGCCCTTGAAGATCGGTCGGTCGAGTCTACTCATCGGTTCCTCGTCATCCATCACGGATTGGCGGTCGCCAGGTCGTCCCGCACCCAGAGGGCGACCTGCTCGACGGCGGCGGGGGGAGCGGCCGACTCCCGATAGAGCCACCACCGGGCCGTCCGATGCCCACCCCACAGGGGGGTCCAGACCCGTCGCAGTGTGAAGACCTCGCCGAAGTATCCCGGCGGGATCGGCTTGCCCGCCGGGGCAACGATCAAGGGAGGTCGGTCCACTCCCTCAGGGTAGAGGTTCGGATCGTCGCTCTCCAACAAGCGGGTGTAGAGTCCCTCCGACTCGACCTCCTGCTCGAACCGGCGCAGCGCCCAGGCCAGGGCGGGGTCGGCCTCGCCCAGGAAGGTGACGGGGAGGGCCGCCTCCCCGCCGGTGTTGAGCATCGAGGTCCGTCCCACCACATCGACCAGCACGCGCACCTCGACGGCGGTAGGCGACTCCACCAGCAGTTCCCGCGGGTCGGCGGGGAGCCGGTGGGAGAGCCGCCAGCCGATGGACCACGTCACCAGCAGGAGGACCAGCCCCAGCGACGTCGCCCCCGCACGCAACGCGGTGACCATGCCCCGACGGGCGGCCACCGCGGGATCCTCCTCCGGCCCCGGCGCGGAGACGGCGAAGCCGAAGGTGGCGGTGAGGAAGATCTGGAGGAGGAGCGCCAGCCCAGCCAGCGCCAGGTCCTTCGGATCGGCGAGGCGAGCGTACCGAGCGAGGGAGAGGCCGGAGTGGGCCCACAGGAGGAGGGACACGGGCAGGTACAGCCCCTCGTTCAGCCATTGGCCCTGGGTCAAGAGCGACCGGGCCAGTTCGTCCACCGCGAGCCCTCCGAGCCCGGCCAGCGGCAGGAGGAGCCACAGCAGATCGGCGATCTGCCGGCCGGGCATCGCCGCCAGTTGGACCGCGCCCACCGCCGCCCAGAAGGTCCACAACAGCCCCATCCCGTGCCGCCGCCGGACGGCCATCGCCAGGCCCACCAGGCCGGCCAGGAGGAGGAGCGGCTCATAGGCCACAAGGAGCAGCAGGGGAGAGGGGGCCGATCCGCCACCCGTCGGCCCGAAGCGGGCCAGCCACGCCAGCACTGCCTGCCCGACGTCGGCCAGGGCCGCGGGATGGAGCCCCAGGCCGGTCCCGATGGACAGCACCCCCAGCCCGGCCACCACCGCTCCCCGTCGTAGGGCTGGTTGGACCATCGGCCAGATCCACGGAACCTGCTCCCGCCAGATCCACAGCCCCCCTGCCAGCGCCAGCAGGAGCCCCAGGAGCAGCCCCCAGGCCCCCGGCCCTGCCGTCAGCGCCACCGCCAGCCCGATCCCGCCCCAGACGACCCAGGAGAAGCGCATCGAGTCTAAGTAGCGGGCGGCGCAGCCCACCAGCACCATCACCCCCAAAGCAGCGGGGACCGTTCCATCGAGCGTGCGGGAGAGAAAGACGGCGGTGGGGGAGAGGGCCAGGAGGAGCCCCGTCCCCAGCGCGCCCCACGCGCCCAGGTACCGCCGCAGCAGAAGGGGGGTCAGCACCAACCCGACCCCCGCCAGCGCAGGGACCAGCCGGGCCAGGCCGTCCCCGCCGTGGAAGAGGGCGAAGAGAAGGGCGTTGAGGTGGAGGAGGAGGGGGGAAGAGGAGACAGAGGGGAGGAGAGACAGGGAGACAGGGGGATGGGCAAGGCGGTAGGCGGCGAGGGCCTGGGCGGCTTCAGCGGAGGAGAGGGGCGCGGCGTCCAGGTCGGTCAGCCGCAGCAGGGCCGCGAGAAGGACCAGGAGGGTCCACAGAGCGACCTCAAGGGACTGCCAGCGGCTGTCTGGGCCGCGTGGGTTCCGGTTCTGGTGCATCGGTGGGTGTCTCCCCTGCCGCCGGGGTGTAGCGGTAAATGGTCACCCCGGCCGCGTCGTAAACCGTCTCCAGCAAGGAATCGAACTTCGCCAGCCCCGCAGGGGGGTAGCGGGTCCGCTCCAACGGACCGACGTAGACATACCTTATACCATACCGGTCCAGCAGCGTCAAGGTTTCGGCCGGATCGGTGGTCGTGTACAGCGCCTCGATGTCCGGCTCCCGGCGGGCCGGTTCGTCGTAGTTGCCGCGCCACTGATGCTCGTGACCGCCCCACCCCAGCAGGGTCGGCAGGCCGGTGAAGGCGGAGACCCGGCCCTCGTAGGTGTAGGCGCGAAAGCGGTCGCCGGGGGCCTCCAGGATGACGGGCCTCCCCTCCACGTTTTCGTTCAGCCAGGCGATGGCCTCGAAGTCGGCGGCGTAGATCTGGCGGAGGTGAGCCGCACCGTCCAGGGTGGGCGGTCCGCCGTACTCCTGCGCCCGCGCCGGAATCGCCAGCGCCGGGTAGACCAGCCCGGCGAGGATCAGCAACACCGCGGCCGCAGCCCAGGCCTTCCCCCGCATCAGCCCCCGCGCCAGCCCGTACGCTCCCGCGATCCCCCACACCACCCAGGCCTGGAAGTAGAACTTGAAGACGGTGTTCATCCGCGTGCCGAAGATGTCCCGCAGGTAGACGAACTCCACCGCCAGGGTGAGGAG
>CAZOLN010000061.1:0-6071 GCA_964580565.1 uncultured Anaerolineales bacterium | reverse complement strand
GCCAACGCCAGGGGGGTCCAGGGGGCCAGGAGCCGCTCCAGCAGCCGCTGACCGATCAGCCGGGGGGCGTCTGGGATGTACTCCAGGCCGGGGATCGGCCCGCCGCTGCGCCACGCGGCCAGGTACTGGCGGCCTTGAGGAGAGACGAGGGCGGCCAGCAGGAGGAAGAGGACCATCCCCAGCAGGATCGCCCCGGTCCAAAGGGCCACCTGTCCGGCCTTTACCCCCTGCCTCCGCGCCGCCGCGACCACCAGCGCCACCACGGGGAGGAGAAGGGGGCCGAACATCACCAGGAACTGGGGGAACCGGGTGGAGTTGAACAGGTTGGGCAGGAGTCCTCCCGCCTGGGAGCGAAAGCCGAGCCAGAAGGGGAGATAGAGGGCGAAACCGCCGACGGCCAGGAGGAGGGCGAAGGTGAGCGAGGATCGAACCGCGGATTGGGGGTCGCGGTGGTAAGAGGCTAAACCGAAGGCGGCGACGACCACGAACAGATAGATGGGAAAGTCCCAGGTGTTCAGGAAGCCCAGGCCGCCCAGACAGAGGGTGTAGAGGAAGAGTTTCCAGGGGGCAAGGGGCAGGGTAACCTGAAACCTGAAACTGGAAAACCGAAGCGTGAGACGTCGGCGGTCAGGGGGAGCAGGTCGCAGGGGAGCAGGTCGCATCCAGAGGGCAAGCGCCAGGGCGAGGGCCAGGAGGACGAAGGGGAGGCCGAGGAGGTGGGGGTGCATATCGCCGAGGATGAAGGAAAAGGCCGGGAACTCGTCGATGACCTCCCACTCGGCCGGGTTGGTCGGGGTGTGCCAGGGGGCGTAATCGTGGATGACGCGGGAGGCCTGCCACCACCAGATGAAGCGGGTGGGGACCCACGATCCCTCGCTCAGCGGCGGCGGAGGGACGTTGATGGATCGGATGTCCAGCCACCGCCAGAAGGAGGCCGGGAAGAGCCCCCGGGCGTGGAAGACCTCCAGCAGCCCCTCCAGGTTGCCCGTCAGCACGACCAGCAAGGGGCCGAGGAGCCCGCCCCAGGCCGCCTTCTCCTCCCCCTCCCGCGCCAGCAGCGCGTAGACCAGCCCGTAGGCCCCGGTGCAGGTGAGGGCGAAAAGGGAGGCGATGCCCAGGTTGAAGCCGATGGTGGAGGGAACCGCCGAGAGGCGGACCAGCATCCCCATCATCACGTAGCCGAAGTAGTAGTAGGAGATGGCGAAGCCGGAGAGCCAGGGGTCGTGAGGGGGGAAGCGAGGGGAGCGGAGGACGGCGTTGAGGAAACCGATCTCCATCCACTTCTCCCCCCCGGCGGTTTCGATGCGCGGCATGTGGGCGCGGACCGCGCACCAGGCGGCGAAGGCGACGATGAAGAGGAGTTCGACGGCGAGGACGTGGCGGCGGGGGGGAAGGGAGAGGTCGGAGGACCGGGAGACGAGGTACAGGCCCGCGGCCGCCAGGAGGGCCAGGACGATGAGGATGGCGCCCGCGGTGTTGGGAAGCCAGCCGAAGGTGAGCAAGATCCAGAAGAGCCACCCGCCCACCAAGAGCCCCAGTGGGCGGGCGAAACTGTACCCTTGGCCCGGGAGGTGGCGGAAGAGCCGCAGCGTCAGCGGGAGCGCCGCCAGGCCGAACAACTGGAGGGCGAGATACCAGCGGAGGATCATCCCGCGCGCAGCACCTTTTCCGCCGCCTCAAGACGGGCCAGCGTCCGCTCCCGGCCCAGGATGCTCAGCGTGCCGAAGAGGGGCGGGGAGACCTTCTTGCCGGTGGTCGCCCAGCGGATGAGGCCGAAGACCTGCCGGTTCTTCAGCCCCAACTCCGTCACCAGCGCCCGCAGCGCCTGCTCGATCCGTTCCTCATCGAAGTCCGGCAGGTCGGCCAGCACCGCCCGCACCCGGGCCAGGACCTCGGCGCTCTGCTCCGCGTCCAGCCCCTTGGGGACCATCTCCTCCGCCGACGGCGGTTCGATCTCGACGAAGAAGAAGTCGGTCAGCGCGACCACGTCGTTCAGCCGCTTGATCCGCTCCTGGATCAGCGGGACGATCCGGCGGAGCACCGCCCGCGTCTCCTCCGGGCACGGGTCGGGGACCAGCCCGGCCCGCTGCCAGACCGGGATCAGCCGCTCCAGCAGGTCGTCCCGGGAGAGGTTGCGGATGTAGACCCCGTTCATCCAGTCCAGTTTGTCGTAGGAGAAGATGGCCGGGGCCCGGTTGACGCGGGAGAGGTCGAACCGGTCGATCAGTTCCTCGCGGGTGAAGATCTCCTGTTCGTCCCCCTGCCCGGGCGCCCAGCCCAGCAGGGCCAGGAAGTTGAACAGCGCGTCCGGCAGGTACCCCTGGTCGCGGAACTCGGTGATGGAGATCGCGCCGTGCCGCTTGGAGAGCTTCTTCCCGTCCGGGCCGTTGACCAGCGGGACGTGGCAGTAGGTCGGCGGCTCCCACCCCATCGCCTGGTAGATCAGGATCCGCTTCGGAGTGCTGGCGATCCAGTCGTCCCCCCGGATGACGTGGGTGATCTGCATGTAATGATCGTCCACCACGACCGCCAGGTGGTAGGTGGGGAAGCCGTCGGACTTGAGGAGGATCTGGTCGTCGATGCTGGCGTTCTCGAAGGATAACTCCCCCCGGAGCATGTCGTGGAAGACGGTGCGGCCGGTCAGGGGGACCTTGAGCCGGATGACGTGGGGCTCGTCGGGGGAGATGGCGTCCGGCGGGAGGCTCCGGCAGTGGCGGTCGTACATCGTCCGCTGACCGCGGGCCCGCTGCATCGCCCGCACCCGCTCCAGCCGCTCCGGCGAGCAGTTGCACCGGTAGGCCCACCCCCGCTCGATCAGTTCCTCGGCGACCTCCCGGTACAGGTGCAGCCGCTCCGACTGGAAGTACGGCCCGTAGGGACCGCCGACGGCGTACTTCTCGGCGTCCTTCACGCCGGCCCGCTGCAACTCCTCCAGCCCCGGCCCCTCGTCCCAATCCAGCCCCAGCCAGAGGAGGCCCTCCATAATCGTCTCGATGGAGCCGGGCTTGAACCGGGTGCGGTCGGTATCTTCGATGCGGAGGATGAACTGCCCGCCCATCTTGCGGGCGAAAAGCCAGTTGAAGATCACCGTGCGGATGTTGCCGATGTGCGGATCGCCGGTCGGACTGGGTGCAAAACGAACGCGAACGGTCATCACCTCACCTCGTGTCTGTAGTTAACCGCAGAGACGCAGAGGGCACAGAGTCTCCTCTATTTACAGACAACCCCTCTGTGTTCTCTGTGCCTCTGTGGTGTCAATCAGACCGGTTGCATTTTACACGGGGGAACGGGGGACGTCAAGGGCCGCCACGAATGGGGCACGAATGCACGAATGGACCTGTGCTTCATTCGTGTATTCGTGCCCTATTCGTGGCTGGCAGCAGTCGGCGCAGGAACTGCCCCGTGTAACTGGCCTCCACCTGCGCCACCTGCTCCGGGGTCCCCTCGGCGACGATCCACCCACCACCGTCGCCCCCCTCCGGCCCCAGGTCGATGATCCAATCCGCCACCTTGATGATGTCGGGATGGTGCTCGATGATGACCACCGTGTTGCCGGCGTCCACCAGCCGGTTGAGCACCGCGATCAGTTTGTCCACGTCGGCCGCGTGCAACCCCACGCTGGGCTCGTCCAGCACGTAGAGGGTGCGGCCGGTGGCCTTCTTGGAGAGTTCCCGCGAGAGTTTCACCCGCTGCGCCTCGCCGCCGGAGAGGGTCGGCGCGGGCTGGCCCAGGCGGATGTAGCCCAGCCCCACATCCTGCAGGGTCTGCAACTTGCGGCGGATGGTGGGGAAGGCGGAGAAGAACTCCGCCGCCTCGTCCACCGTCATATCCAGCACCTCGGCGATGTTCTTCCCCTTGAAGCGGACCTGCAACGTCTCCCGGTTGTACCGCCTCCCCTTGCAGACGTCGCAGGGGACGTAGACGTCGGGCAGGAACTGCATCTCGATGCGGAGCGTGCCGTGCCCCTGGCACGCCTCGCACCGGCCGCCCTTGACGTTGAAGGAGAACCGGCCGGGGCGGTAGCCGCGGATGCGGGATTCCGGCAGGGAGGCGAACAGTTCCCGGATCGGGGTGAAGAGGTTGGTGTAGGTGGCCGGGTTGGAGCGGGGGGTCCGGCCGATGGGAGACTGGTCGATGTTGATCACCTTGTCGATGTGCTCTACCCCCTCGATCCCGTCGTGGTCGCCCGCCGGTTCGCGGGAGCCGTGGAGGATCTGGGCCAGGCGGCGGTAGAGGATGTCCACCAGGAGGGTGGACTTGCCGGAGCCGGAGACGCCGGTGATGCAGACGAACATCCCCAGCGGGATGCGGACGTCGATGTTCTTCAGGTTGTGCTCGCGGGCCCCCCGGATGACCAGGAACTTCCCGTTGCCGGGCCGTCGCTTCTCGGGGACGGGGATGGAGCGGCGGCCGGAGAGGTAGGCCCCGGTGACGCTCTGGGGGTGGTTCAAGACGTCCTCCAGCGTCCCGGCGACGACCACCTCACCGCCCTGCTCCCCGGCCCCCGGTCCCAGGTCGATGATCCAGTCGGCGGCGCGGATCATCGATTCGTCGTGCTCGACGACGATGAGGGTGTTCCCCAGGTCGCGCATCCCCATCAGGGTGCGGATCAACCGGGCGTTGTCCCGCTGGTGCAGCCCGATGGTCGGCTCGTCCAGCACGTAGAGGACCCCCGTCAGTTGGGAGCCGATCTGGGTCGCCAGCCGGATCCGCTGGGCCTCCCCGCCCGCCAACGTCGCCGCCGTCCGATCCAGCGTCAGGTAGTCCAGCCCCACGTTGACCATGAACTGGAGCCGGTCGCGCACCTCCTTGAGGATGCGCCTCGCGATCAGCCACTCCTTCTCGGTCAAAGGACTGGTTTCAGGTTTCATGGTTTCAGGTTCCAGGTTCTCAACCTGAAACTCTTGAACCCGGAACCTGAAACCGCTCAACGCGTCGATCCACTCCAAGAGACGGCTCACCGGCCATCGGCTGATCTCGTAGATGTTCTTTCCGGCGACGGTGACGGCGAGGGCCTCCGGGCGGAGCCGGGCGCCGTTGCAGGCCGGGCACGGCTTGCGGCTCATAAACTCCTCGATCTTGGCCCGGATGTAGTCGGAGGAGGTCTCCCGATACCGCCGCTCCAGGTTGGGGATCACCCCCTCGAAGCGGGTGCGGAAGACGCGGCGGCCGCCGTCCCGCATCACGTAGTGCACCGGGATCTCTTCATCGCCGCTGCCGTAGAGGATGATGCGCCGCTGGGTGGGGCTCAACTCCCGCCAGGGCCGGTCGGTGGGGATGTTGTAGTACCGGGTCACCGCCTCCAGCATCTGCCAGTAGACCCCGTTCCGGTCGGTGGTGTTCCAGGCCTGGATGGCCCCCTCCTCCAGCGAGAGGTCGGGGTTGGGGACCACCAGGTCGGGGTCCAACTCCAGCCGGGTGCCCAACCCTTGACAGGTGGGGCAGGCCCCGTGGGGGCTGTTGAAGGAGAAGGTGCGGGGTTCGATCTCCGGGAGGCTGATCCCGCAGACGGGGCAGGCCAGGTGTTCGGAGTAGAGCAGGTCGCGGGGCGGGTCGGATGAGACGTCGTTGACGATGACGACCCCGTCCCCCATCTGGAGCGCGGTCTCCACCGAGTCGGTGAGGCGGGAGCGGAAGCCGTCGTCGATCTCCTCGGGGATGATCAGCCGGTCCACCACCGCCTCGATGGTGTGCATCTTGTACCGGTCCAACGCGATCTCCTCGTCCACGTCCCGCACCACCCCGTCCACCCGGACGCGGACGAAGCCGGCCTTGCGCACTTCCTCGAAGACCGCCTGGTGATGCCCCTTGCGGTCCTTGACCAGGGGAGCCAGGATCTGGAAGCGGGTGCCGGGAGGGAGGGCGAGGATGCCGTCCACGATCTCCTGGGCTGACTGGCGGGTCACCTCCCGGCCGCACTTCGGGCAGTGGGGCACCCCGATGCGGGCGTAGAGGAGGCGGAGGTAGTCGTAGATCTCGGTGACGGTGCCCACGGTGGAGCGGGGGTTGTGGGAGACCCCCCGCTGGTCGATGGAGATGGCCGGGGAGAGCCCCTCGATCTGGTCCACGTC
>CAZOLN010000060.1:0-15144 GCA_964580565.1 uncultured Anaerolineales bacterium | reverse complement strand
GCCGGTGAAGTGCAGGCCACGAGGAGAGACACTAGCGAGAGGATCACCAAGCCTGCGGGTAGACGTGTCATCGACGCGCCCTGGCTCTCGTTTTGTTCATGCTCAAGCGGCCCGGTTCATCGCCGGGCCGCTTGGCAAGCACCATCCCGGGCGGCCCGGCGGGCCGCCCGTTTCCCCTACAAGGGAAACGCGAAAGCGCCCAACGGACATTTTCCCGAGGGCCTAGAGCGGAAACCTCGGACCCCTGTCCGTCTGTAGGTGGGCCGGGCAGGACTCGAACCTGCGAAGGCTGAGCCAGCGGATTTACAGTCCGCCCCCTTTGCCGCTCGGGACACCGACCCACGTTCGTCTGTTGTAAAGGCTCCACCAGGAGCCGACGGCGGGACTTGAACCCGCACCACCCCGCTTACAAGGCGGGTGCTCTGCCGATTGAGCCACGTCGGCGCGGGTTCAATTATACCAACGCCTGTCCCTACGGTCAAGGTGCCACGCAGAATATACCTTAATTTCCCGTTCTTGTCAACCTCTTGGCGGTCGGTCGGCGATGAGCCTCCGGTTCGCTCCCGGCGGCTGAAAGCCGCGGCTACGAGTGGCGAAGCCGCCCTTCGGCGGCTCTTACCTCGTTTTGGGGACAAGGGAAGCCCGGCGAAGGCCGGGCTTTGCCATTGGGTAGCCTGCGACTTGAGTCGCCAGGCACCTACCAAATTGTTACAGATTCCGCGGGTGTGGCCCGGGTCGCCCCCGTTGCCGAACTGTGCTATAATTCGCTTCGAAGAGATCCCAGCACCACCTGGCGATCCTCATCCGTTCGACGGAGGCAGAGCGATGGCACCGTTGTTCTACCCCTCTTTCCAGGCGCTAGACCTGGCCGACGTGATCTTCGAGGAACTGGCGAAGCGGGTGCCGGGCTACATCGGGAGGCTCGGAGCCGCTTGGTACTGGCAGTTGCCGGGGGGAGTGCTGGTTCTGTTCCACCTAGATTACACGGTCACCGAGGAGCGCTGGGACGTGATCCGCGCCCAGGCGTCGACGCCGCGGGTTGGCCTTTTCAGCACCGCCGATTTCCCCTTCGCCGCCTACGCCACTTCCCCTACGTCGCCTCCCTACATTCACGACCTTCAGGGACTGGCGGAGTGGGCGAACCGGCTTTACTTCCAGATGGGCTACCTGATCAACGAAGCAGCCCAATGGCTCCAGATGCTCCAGGCGGCGGCCATCGCCCCCCAGGTGAATCCGCCCTCCGACTTCCCTATCCTCAGCGCTCTGGAGCGGGAACTGGCCCGGTATGCCCTGGCACATCTGGACGGCCGCTTCAATCTGAGCGAACTGTACAAGGTCTTCGGCGACCGTGTTTCCCGCCGCCGCCTGAGCCGCCTCGCCGCGGAATGGGAGGCGATGGGGTTGCTCACACCGCGCCCGAGGCGGGTGACCTACGCCCTGCGCGCGCTGCTGGAGACGGAGGAGCGATAGCGAAGGGATGGCGGGGACGGGGCCTCGGGTCTGTTGCATCGTCGCCCACCCGGACGACGAGACGATCTTCGTTGGAGGGACCCTGGCGATGCTGGCCGGGGAGGGGTTCGAAGTGCACATCGTCTCCGCCACCCGAGGGGAGGGTGGGGAGCGGGGCGATCCCCCTCTCGCGGCTGAGAAGGACCTGGGGGCCTGGCGGGAGCGCGAACTCCGTTGCGCCGCCCGTGCGCTGGGCGCAGCGGCGGTCCACGTTCTGGGATATGTGGACCCTCCGGTCGGGGCGGACGGTCGACTGTTCGCCTACACGGAGGATCTGGCAGGGCTCTCCCGGCGGCTGGCCCATCTGCTGGAGGACCTGAACCCGGTCCTCCTCCTCACCCACGGCTCGGAGGGGGAGTACGGACACCCGGCCCACGTCGTGACCCATCAGGGGGTGCTCGCGGCCCACGAACGGCTCCGGGAGCGGGGCTCGGCGCCTTACCTCTACACCTTCAGCGCAGCGATCCCCGGTTGTTCGGATCCGGTCTTCAACGAGGCCGACCCCGCCGACGTGGTCGTGGATGTGACCCCGTGGATGCGGGCCAAGGCGGCGGCGGCGGAGTGCCACCGAACGCAGCACGTGCTCTTCTTCCGATACCATCCGGAGGCGGACGACGTCCTGGATCTTCTGCGGACCCAGGAGAGCCTCCACCGGGTGTATCCTCCCGACGGGCCGGATCTCCCGGTCCTCCTCCGACACCGCGCGGTCCGGCTTGAGTGTGGGTGACGAATGGATCACCGCGGGGGCACGGAGAATGAACTCTGTGTCCTCCGTGACTCTGTGGTATAATGGGAGAAATTTAGGCGTCGAGGGAACGAACGGGTGGCATTGAAGGGCCTGCTGGGTAAACTTGTAGGAGACGCGAACGAGCGGACGATCGCCCGGCTCCAGAAAGTGGTCGAACAGATCAACGCGCTGGAGCCGGAGTTTCGCGCGTTGGACGATGAGCAACTCCGGGCCAAGACGGACGGGTTCCGTCGCCGCCTGGCCCGTGGTGAGAGCCCGGACGACGTGCTGGTGGAGGCGTTCGCCGCCGTGCGCGAGGCGGCGCGGCGGACCATCGGCCTCCGCCATTACGACGTCCAGTTGATCGGCGGGATGGTCCTCCATCAAGGCAAGATCGCCGAGATGAGGACCGGCGAGGGCAAGACCTTGGTCGCGACCCTGCCCCTCTACCTCAACGGGCTCACCCTGAACCCGGAGTGGGTAGAGCAGGCGAAGGCCCGCTGGGGAGACGACCCCGATCGGTGGGAGTTCGTGCCGCTGGACGGCGTGCCGGTGGGCCGTGGGGTCCACTTGGTCACCGTCAACGACTACCTGGCCCGGCGGGACGGCGGGTGGATGGGGCCGATCTACCATGCCCTGGGCCTCCGCGTCGGCCTGGTCATCCCCGGCTTCTCCGCTGTCTACGACCCGGACTACGTGGCCCAGCAGGCTTTGCTGGAGGACGATCGGCTGGTCCACTGGCGACCGGTCCCCCGCCAGGAGGCCTACGCCGCCGACATTACCTACGGCACCAACAACGAGTTCGGGTTCGACTACTTGCGGGACAACTTGGTCACCGACCTGTCCGAGTGCGTTCAGCGGGAGTTGTACTACGCCATCATCGACGAGGTGGACAGCGTCCTGATCGACGAGGCCCGCACCCCGCTCATCATCTCCGGTCCGGCCGAGGCTCCTTCCGACCTCTACCGGCGGTTCGACCAGATCGTCCGTCGCCTGAAGCGGGACGTGGATTACGAGGTGGATGAGCGGACCAGAGTGGTCACCCTTACCGAAACGGGCATCGACAAGGTGGAGTCGATGTTGCCGGAGATCAAGTCCGGCGAGAGCATCTACGACGCCAAGCACGCCCATATGCTCCCCTATCTCGACAACGCCCTCCATGCCCACGTGATCTACCAGCGGGACAAGGACTACGTGGTCAAGGACGGTCAGGTGGTCATCGTCGACGAGTTCACCGGCCGCCTCCTCTACGGTCGGCGGTATTCCGAGGGGCTCCACCAGGCGATCGAGGCTAAAGAGGGGCTCGCTATACAGCGCGAGAGCCTGACCTATGGCACCATCACCGTCCAGAACTATTTCCGGATGTACCAGAAACTGGCCGGGATGACCGGCACGGCGGCCACGGAGAAGGAAGAGTTCTACACGATCTATGGGCTGGACGTGGTGGTGTTGCCGACCAACGTGGAGTATCGGGCGAGGTACGGGGACCTGGTGGAGCGGCAGCGACCGGCCAGCCACCTGGACGAGGTGACCTTCGCCGGTGTGTTGGACGGCCGGGAGGACGTCCTGGTGACGGTCTACGAGCGGGGCGACCCGCCCCAGGAGCGGTACTACCGCCGTCTGGACCTGCCGGACGTGATCTACGTCGACGAGGCGACCAAGTTCAAGGCCATCGTGGATGAGATCGAGCGGCTGCACCGAGCGGGCCGTCCGGTGCTGGTCGGCACCATTGCCGTGGAGACCTCCGAGCGGCTCTCGCGGATGCTCAAGAAGCGGGGGATCCCCCACAACGTCCTCAACGCCAAGCGGCACCAGCAGGAGGCGGCGGTCATCGCCCAGGCGGGCCGCCCCGGCGCGGTGACCATCGCCACCAACATGGCCGGCCGCGGTGTGGACATCGTCCTCGGCGGCGAGCCGGAGGGGTTGGCGGCGCAGGAGGTGCGGCGTCTGCTGGAGCAGCGTTTGCCGGTCGCCCTCGGCCGGGTCGCTGGCGGGGACGGAAAGGGCAAGGGCAAGGTCTCCCAGGAGACCTCCCAGGCGGTCCAGGTCTTGTCGGAGGAGTTCGCTGCCTACGAGGCGGCCAAGGCGGAGGGTGGGACGGCGCTGCCGCGCTTCCTCGCCGAACGGCTGATCGCCGAGGGAGGCGTCGCTCCGCGGTACCGCGGTGAGGCGGTCCGACTGGCCCGGTACGTGCTGGAGGGGGCGTGGGACAAGGCGGGACAACTGGCCCAGGAGGCGGAGGGGTTGAGCCTGGACACCCTTTCCCACCTCCAGCGCATCCGCGAGCGGTTTGAGAAAGCGGGGGACGCCGAGCACTACGTGGCCTACACCCTCTCGTCCACCTACCACAATCTGGTGATGGCGGTGATCCGTCGGGTCCTGGAGGGGGACGAGGAAGGGGCGCAGGAGCTGCTGACCCGCTATCCGGAACTCCCGCCGGAGGTCATCGAGCGGGTGAAGGAGATCCGGGAGATGTGCCTCCGGGACCGGGAGCGGGTGAAGTCGATGGGGGGCCTGCACGTCATCGGGACGGAGCGGCACGAGGCCCGCCGGATCGACAACCAGTTGCGCGGGCGCGCGGGCCGTCAGGGGGACCCCGGTTCCTCCCGCTTCTACATCTCGCTGGAGGACGAACTGATGCGCCGCTTCGGCGGGGAGCGGGTGCAGAACCTGATGCGGCAGGTGGGGGCCGGGGATATGCCCCTCGAGTCGGGGATGTTCAGCAAACTGGTGGAGTCGGCCCAGACGCGGGTGGAGGGGTACAACTTCGACGTGCGGAAGCACGTGTTGGAATACGACGATGTGATCAACAAGCAGCGGGAGGTCGTCTACGCCCAGCGCCGGGAGGTGCTGGAGGCGCACGACCTCCGAGATCAGATCCTGCGGATGTTCCAGGAGGAGATCGAGGAGCTCCTGAACACCTATTGCACGGGATACGGGCCGGAGGACTGGGATCGGGAGGGGTTGTTCAAAGAGTTGCGGACCTTTATGCCGGTCCTTCCGCAGATTCCGGCGGAGCGCTGGGCGGGGATCACGCTGGACGAACTGCGGGAGGAACTGTTCCGCGCCGCCGAGGTGGCTTACGACCTGCATTACCGCTCGCTGGGACGTCGACTGTATGAGGAGGCCCGGAAGCGGGACGAGACGCTGGCGGGGCTGCGGGCCGCGGAGGCTACCCTCTACCGGCTGATCTATCAACGCGTCGTCGAGCACCTGGGCGGTGAGCCGGGGGAGGATGTGCTGGATCGCCCCATCCGACGCCTGCCGGATGAGGTGCGGGCGAAGATCGAGGCGGGTTTCGTCGACGGGGCGCGGGTCTATTACGACCGACAGACGATCCTGCGGGCGGTAGATGGCCTCTGGATCCGGCACCTGACGGACCTGGCGGTGCTGCGGGAGGGGATCGGCCTGCGGGCTTTCGGCAAGGAGGACCCCCTGGTCGCCTTCCGCAGGGAAGCCTACGAGATGTATCAGTTCCTTCTGGGGCAGATTCGGACCCGGGTTGTGCATACGCTGTTCACGGCTCCTTTCACCATTCCCATCGGGCGGCCGCGTCGGCGGATGCGGACGGGCCGGGGGAGAGGGCAGGCGGTGGGGCAAGCGGGGCCACCGGCCGCCGGAGCGGCGACGCCGCCGGCCAAACGGCCGGGCCGGAACGATCCCTGTTGGTGTGGAAGCGGCAAGAAGTACAAGCACTGCCACATGCGGGAGGATATGGCAGCCGACCGAGCGTCTGTTGTCCATACGCGCCCGCCGCAGACGCCTCGACGGAGGCGCAGGCGGTGACGGGCACTGGTAGAAGGGGAGGATGGGAGATGGACCAGGATTTGGTGGGGCGCTTAATGGCCGAGATGGATCCCGATTTGCTGGAGTTCCTGCAGACCAAGGTCAATTCTTTCCTGAAATGGGACCTCATTCGATTTTTCTATGAAAATCCCCATACGACGGACACGGCGGAGAACATCGCGCGGTACGCGGGGCGGAACCCGGAGACGACGCAGGCCGAACTGAAGGAATTGGCCGCGGATGGCGTGCTGGTCGAGAACCGGCTGGGGGAGATGACGGTCTATTCCCTCTCCAGCGACCCGGAGGTCCGGGATCTGGTCCGCCGTTTCGTCGAGGCCTCGGACGATCGCCAGTTCCGGGTCAAGGCGATCTACCACATCATCCGGGGGATGCGTTGAGGACCTCAGGAGGGGAGGGCGGTTGTCGAAAGGAGGTGACCATGGAGCGGGTGAAGACGGGGATTGCGGGCCTGGATCAGATGCTGCACGGCGGCCTCCTGCCGGAGACGGCTACGCTGGTCGAAGGGGCTCCGGGGACCGGCAAGACCACGCTGGGGATGCAGTTCATCTACAACGGAATCGTGCGGTGGGGCGAGCCGGGCATCATCCTTACATTTGAGCAATTCCCGAGCCAGTATTATCGAGACGCCGCTTCCTTCGGATGGGACTTCCGGCGGCTGGAGGAGGAGGGGAAACTGCGGATCATTATGACCAGCCCTGAGGTCTCCCGACTGGATCTGGAGCAGGTCGGTGGGCAGATCGAGCGGTGGGCGCGGGAGATGGGAGCGAAGCGGATCCTGGTCGATAGCCTCTCCCATTTCGAGCGGCTGAGCGGAGACCCCGTCGAACTGCGCCAGATGGTCTACGGTTTCATCAACGGGCTGAAGCGGGAGGGGCTGACCGCTGTCCTGACCCGCGAAAGCCCGGCGTTGCTGGGGGAGGCCGAGTCGTATGATGAGGGCCTGGCTTTCTTGGTCGATACCTACATTCTCCTCCGATACGTCGAAATGGACAGCGCGATCCATAAGGCGTTGCTGGTCTTGAAGATGCGGGGAAGTGACCACGATAAGGACATCCGGCAGTTTACGATCACCAAGGACGGGATCGAGGTCCAATCCCGCTTTGAGGGCCGCGAGGGGATCATGAGTGGCAGTCCGCGGCGTATGGCGGCTTCCTTCGTCGAAGCCTTTGTCCGGCGATGAGGAGGGGGGGATGGGTACGCTGACGTATGTGCTGGACATCATCTCGTGGTTGGGGGTGACGTTGCTGGTCTTCTTCCTGTGGCGGATCGCCCGGTTCTACGAGCAGTCCTCCCGCGAGACGGCTTACTCGTGGCTTTTCCTGCCCCCGATGTTTCTCCTGCCGGCGGGGGCGATCTTCTACCTGGTGGAGGACCCCACTTTCGTCAGGAGCCTGTGGGGCGACGTGCTCTTGTTCACGGGGGGGGTGCTCCTGCTCTTCGCGTCGGTCCTTCTCCATCAGGTGATGATGGGAGAGCGATGAAAGAGATCCTGATCATACCCTGGGGGCCAATCGGACTGGTCGGTCTCCTCTATGCTACTTTCCTGTATACAAACCTCAGCCGTCGGTTGGGGACGGTGACGAAGATGCCCCCTTACTACCGGGGTTTCTTCGTTTCCACCGCATTTCTTGGCATGGCGTTGGTGGCCCACGTGGAGCGAAAAGCGGCCTATCTATCGGCGGTCCCCGAGGCCTCATTCCTCTTGACGCCGTTGTTCGGATTGGTCTTCTACCATATTCCTTTCTTCCTAGGCATCGTGATCGATCTGATCATCGTGTGGAGATATTGGTCCTGGCTGCTGAAAGAGGGATTGTAGCAGGTGCGCTGGCAAGGCTGATCCCGTCGGAGGAACCCTGGGTATGGGCGTGGTCGGAAAAGCGGCTGTCATGGAGGAACGACGTGCGCTGCGGGATCTGCTGCAGCGATTGCCGAAGGTGGATCTCCACCGTCATCTGGAGGGGTCTCTGCGGCTGCAAACCCTGGTGGAGATCGCCAGGGAGCACGGGATCGACCTGCCGGCGCGCAGCAGCGAGGAGCTTCGCCCCTACGTTCAGTTCAGCGGGGAGGAGCCGGACTTCCACCGCTTTCTGGCCAAGTTCCGCCTGCTGCGGGAGTTCTACCGAAGCAAAGAGGCGGTGGAGCGGATCGCCTACGAGGCGGTGGCCGATGCCGCGGCGGACCACGTGCGCTATCTGGAGTTGCGGTTCAACCCGGTAGCCCTCGCCCGGAACCAGGGGTTTTCGCTGGTCGACGTGACGGAATGGGTCACGCAAGCGGTCGCCAAAGCCCAGGAGGACCACGACATCTGGGTGCGGCTGATCCTCCAGGTCGGACGGGACGAGGAGCCGCGCACGGCGGAGGAGATCGTCGAGGTCGGGCTGGCGTTCCGGGATCGAGGGGTCGTCGGTGTGGACCTGGCGGGGGACGAGGTGAACTACCCAGCCCGTGACCTGGCCCCCCTCTACCGCAAGGCCCGGGCGGAGGGGCTGGGGGTCACGATCCACGCCGGGGAGGCGGGTCCACCGGGGAACGTTCGGGACGCCATCCGCCATTTTCACGCGATGCGCATCGGCCACGGCATTCGGGTGATCGAGGACTCCAACGTCGTGCGGCTCGTGCGGGAGAGCGGCGTGACGCTGGAGGTCTGCCCCACCAGCAATCTCCAGACCGGTGTAGTGCGTACTTTTTCCCAACATCCGCTGCTCGACCTGTTCGCGCTGGGGATCCGGGTGACGATCAACACGGACGATCCCAGCGTCTCCGACACCACGTTGACCGATGAGTATATGGTTTCGGTGCGGGCGATCGGCATGGGACTGGTGCAGTTGCGCCAGGCTATTCATTATGCCATCGATGCCGCCTTCCTGTCCGACGATGAGAAGGCGCGGCTCCGAGAGCGGTTCCACGAGTGGGACGCGATAGGATGAGCGGAGGGAGATCTCATAGTCTGGCAGTCTGGAGGTATGTCTGTGGCTACAACGTTGCGCACTCGGATCGCCGATTGGATACGACACGGTCTTATCGCTGCCCAGGAGGCGGGTGACCTGCCCGCTTTTGAGGTTCCTCCCGTGGTGGTGGAGCGGGGCCGCCGGGAGGAGCACGGCGATTATGCCTCCTCCGTCTGCCTGAAACTGGCGCGGGAGGCGCGGATGAACCCGCTGGAGATCGCCCGCCGCGTCGTGGCCCACCTGCCGGAGGCGGACTTCGTCGGTCGGGTCGAACCGGTCAAGCCGGGGTACATCAACGTCTGGCTGGACGAGGGGTGGCTCGCTGCCCAGGTCGAATCGATCCTGGAGGCGGGCGAGTCCTTCGGCGAGCTGGACCTCGGCCGCGGTCAACGGGTCCAGGTGGAGTTCGTCAGCGCCAACCCCACAGGCCCGCTCACCGTCGGCTCTGCCCGCAACGCTGTCCTGGGGGACGCGCTGGCCTCGGTGTTGGCGGCGGCCGGCTACGAGGTAGAGCGGGAGTACTACGTCAACGACGCCGGATCCCAGGTGCGCAAGTTCGGCGAGAGCGTCTTCGCCCGCTACGCAGAGGCGTTGGGCGAGTCGGCCCCCTTCCCGGAAGACGGCTATCTGGGTCAGTATGTGACCGACCTGGGGCGGCAACTGGCGGAGGAGGTAGGTCGGCGCTACCTGGAGATGGAGTACAAGGAGGCGGTCCGCGCCGTCGCGCGGTGGGCGGTGGACCGGGTGCTGGAGTGGATCCGCAAGGACCTGGCCGATCTGGGGGTCCATTTCGACACCTGGCGGCACGAGCGCGCCTTCTACGAGGAAGGGTTGTTCGACCGGGTGTTGGGGATGCTGCGGGAGCGGGGGTACGTCGTGGAGTACGACGACGCCGTCTGGTTCCGCCACCCCGACCTGGAGAAGGACGCGGTGCTGATCCGTTCCCCCAAGGTCATCCCGGAGCCCTCCGAACGGCCCACGTATCTGGCCTCGGACGTGGCCTATCTGTGGGACAAGTTGGTGGAGCGGGGGTTCGACCGGGCCATCTACATCTGGGGGGCCGACCACCACGGGGACGTCCCCCGCGTGCGGGCGGCGGCGAAGGCGCTGGGGGTCGACCCCGACCGGCTGGTCTTCATTCTCTACCAGTTGGTCACCCTCTGGCGGGGGGGCGAGGAGGTGCGCATGTCCAAGCGCACCGGCGAGTTCGTCACCCTGCGCGACCTCCTGGACGAGGTCGGCCCGGATCCCATCCGGTTCATGCTCCTCTCCCGCACCGCCGACGCGCCGGTCGATTTCGACCTCGACCTGGCGGTGGAGCAGTCGGAGCGGAACCCGGTCTACTACGTGCAGTACGCCCACGCCCGGATCGCCAGCATCCTCCGCCACGCCCAGGAGCGGGGGTGGTCGCTGGACGAGCCTGCCGACCTCTCGCTGTTGCACCATCCCAGCGAGATGGCCCTCATCCGCAAGATGCTGGAACTGCCCGAGGTCATCGAGCAGGGCGCGCGGAAACTGACCCCCCACTTCCTGCCTTTCTACGCCCAGGAGTTGGCGGCGACCTTCCACGCCTTCTACCGGGACTGTCGGGTGGTCTCCTCCGACCCTGCCGATGTCGGCCTGACCCGCGCCCGTCTCCGGCTGGTGCAGGCCGCCAAGGCGGTCCTCGCACGTGTGTTACACCTGATGGGGATGACCGCGCCGGAGCGGATGTAACGAGTCGCGGATTGCGCAGTTCGCGGCTCGCCCCTCGCAACTCGCATTTGACGCCAAAGGGAGGGTTGATGGGCTTGAAGCCGGATCATTGGATTCGCAGGATGGCGCTGGAGCACCGGATGATCGAGCCGTTCGTGGATCATCAGGTCCGTGACGGGGTGATCTCCTACGGGCTCTCTTCTTACGGCTACGACATCCGGGTGGCGGACGAGTTCAAGATCTTCACGCCGGGCCTGGGGGACCTGACGGTGGTGGACCCCAAGCGGTTCGAGACGCGGGCGATGGTGGATTTCAAGGGGGAGGTCTGTGTGATCCCTCCCAACTCGTTTGCCCTGGCCCGATCGGTCGAGTACTTCCGCATCCCCCGCGGCGTGCTCTGCGTCTGCCTGGGGAAGTCCACCTACGCTCGGTGTGGTATCATCGTCAACATCACTCCGTTCGAGCCGGAGTGGGAAGGGTACGTGACGTTGGAGATCAGCAACACCACCCCGCTGCCGGCGAAGATCTACGCCGGTGAAGGGATCGCCCAGGTCCTCTTCTTCGAGGCGGACGAGGTGTGCGAGATCTCCTACGCCGACAAGAAAGGGAAGTACCAGCGGCAGGAGGACATCGTGCTGCCGAGGTTGTAGTGCCGTCCACGAATAGGCGCGAATGCACGAATCGAATTCGTGTATTCGTGCCTCGTTATTCGTGGCGCAGATTGACGGGGCGGGAGTTCGCGGTTATAATGACGCTGCGGGCGGTTAGCTCAGTTGGTTAGAGCGCCTCCCTTACAAGGAGGAGGTCACAGGTTCGAGTCCTGTACCGCCCACACGGACGCCGGGCGCTGTGAAAGGTGCCCGGCTTGCGATATGGAGGGTTGCGCGGTGAAGTTAGTGGTGCCTGACCATTTGATCGACGCGTTATCCCCTCACGTCTGCCGGATCGCCCCCGACTGCGAGATCGTCCCTATCAACGCGGAAGGGGAGATCGAAGGCGACTTGGAGGACGCGGAGGTCATCTTCCTTCGCTGGGGGGTGACGGGCGAGACGTTCCGTCGGCTGGTGACCTCCATCCCCAACCTCCGGTGGGTCCATACCGTCAGCGCGGGGGTGGACCACGTCCTTTTCCCCGAACTGGCCGAATCGGACGTGGTGCTGACCAACGCCAGCGGGGTCTTCAACACCCCCATCGCCGAGACGGTCCTGGCGTACATGCTGGCGGTCGTCAAGCGGCTGCCCGAGTTCCTGAAGCAGCAGAGCGGGCGTCGGTGGGAGAAACTGGATCTGCGGGAACTGCGCGGGCTGACGGTGGGGATCGTTGGTCTCGGGGACATCGGCGGCGAGGTGGCCCGGCTGTGCAAAGCGTTCGGGATGCACGTGCTCGGCCTGCGTCGGCATCCCCGGCCCCATCCCCACGCCGACGAGGTGCTCCCTTCCGACCGTCTGCACGACCTGCTGCGCCGGTCCGACTTCGTGGTCATCTCCTGCCCCCTCACCGAGGAGACGCGGGGCCTCATCGGTCGGGCGGAGTTGGTGGCGATGAAGTCGGACGCTTGGCTGATCAACATCGCGCGGGGGGGCATCGTGGACGAGGCAGCGCTGCTCGAGGCGCTTCAGGAGCGTCGCATCGGTGGGGCCTGTCTGGATGTCTTCTCCGAAGAGCCTCTGCCGGAGGATAGCCCTTTCTGGGATTTGCCCAACGTCATCATCACGCCTCACAACTCCTGGAACTCCCCTCGCATCGAGGAGCGGGAGATCGGACTGTTCCTGGAGAACCTGCGGCGGTACGTGGCGGGGGAGCCGCTGGTGAATGTGGTGGATAAGGGGAGGGGGTACTGAGGTGCGTGACGTCCGCGACATCAACGACCTGCTGTTCGACCTGGCAGCGCGACGATGATCTACCTGGATGACCTCCTGATCGCTACTGGCGGCCGTCGGATCGGCCCGGACGGCCCGGAGACGTTCCCTGCATTCTGTTACGACTCCCGGCGTATCCGGCCCGGCGAGTTGTTCGTCGCCGTGAAGACGGAGACGGGGGACGGGCACGATTACATCGCCGACGCGGTGCGGAAGGGGGCCGGCGGGGTGCTCTGCCAGTTCCCCCCCGACCGTCCCCCGGTCCCCTGCATCGTGGTGCCCGATACCCAACTGGCCCTCACCGACTGGGCCGCCCACGTCCTGCGCAAGTACGAGCCCGAGGTGGTGGGGGTCACCGGCTCCACCGGCAAGACGGATGCCTGCGGGGCCATCTCCGCCGTCCTCTCGTCCCGACGTCGGGTGTTCTCCAACCCTCCGGACCTGAGCGATCGGTTCGGGCTTCCTATCTCCCTGGCGGGCCTCACCCCCGAGCACGACGTGGCCGTGCTGGAACTGGCCTGCAGCGCCTTCGGCGAGATCGGTCGGCTGGCCCAGCTGACCCGCCCGCGGGTCGCTGTGGTCACCGCCGTCAACCATGCCCACCTGGCCTACCTGGGCAGCCTGGAGGCCATCGCCCAGGAGAAAGGGCGTCTGGTCGAAGCCCTCCCGCCGGACGGCTTCGCCGTCCTCAGCTACGACGACCCCCGCGTACGGGCGATGCGGGAGCGAACCCGGGCCCAGGTCATCACCTACGGCCTGAGCCCCGACGCCGACATCGTCGCCTCCGAACTCCGCCCCGACCCCGAGGGGCTCCAGTTCGTGGTCCACTTCCCCGGCGTCAGCGGGATGGGGACCCCCGGCTACCCGGCCAAGTCGGAGGTCCGTACCCGGCTGCTGGGCCGCCATCAGGTCTACACCGTCCTGGCGGCGATCGCGGTCGGGCTGGTGTACCACATCCCGTGGGACGACATCCTGGACGCGGTGGAGGAACTGCGGCCGGGGCCGGGGCGGCTGCGGGTGTTGCGCGGGGCGGGGGATTCGCTGATCCTGGACGGATCGGCCAGCGCCAGCCCGGCGACGATGCTGCAGGCGCTGACCGCCCTGGCCGACTACCCGGCCCGACGGCGCATCGCGGTGCTGGGGGACATGGCCCAGCTGGGTGGGTATGCGGTGGAGGGGCACCGACAGGTGGGAAGGGCAGCGGCGGCCTTCGTGGACCTGTTAGTGACGAAGGGGGAGCGGGCCGTCTGGATCGCCGATGCGGCGAAGGAGGCCGGGCTCTCCTGCGATCGTCTCTTCGTCACTTACACCGCCCACGACGCGGTGCGGCACCTGCGTCCCCAACTGGGCCCGGGCGACGTGGTCCTGGTCAAGGGGGACGTGGAGGCCCAGATGGAGGCGGTCGTCGAGGGCCTTCTGGCCGACCCGAGCGACGCGGCCCGCCTGGTGCGCCGCTTCGACGGTCGCCATCGGGTGCGGGCCGCCCGTCCCAACCGGCCGACCTGGGTGGAGATCGACCTGGAGGCGATCGCCTACAACGTCCGGCAGATCAAAGAGATCGTCGGACCCGAGGTGGAGATCCTGGCCGTCTTGAAGGCGGACGCTTACGGCCACGGGGCCATCACGGTGGCCCGCACCGCCCTCAACAACGGTGCCTCTTTCTGCGGCGTCGCCTCCCTCAACGAGGCGATCCGCCTCCGCGAGGCCGGGATCGACGCCCCGATCCTGGTCCTGGGCTACACCCCCGCCTGGCTGGCCCGGGAGGCCCTCCGGTACGACATCACCCTGACCCTCTACGATCCCGATCTGGCGCGGGCCTTCAGCCGCGCGGCCGTCGACCTGCGACGCACCGCGCGGGTCCACATCAAGGTGGATACCGGGATGGGACGGCTGGGGCTGTTGCCCGATCAGGTCGTCCCCTTCGTCGAGGAGATCCGCGGCCTGCCCGGGTTGGAGTTGGAGGGGATCTTCACCCACTTCTCCGTGGCCGACGAGCCGGATCTTTCGTACACCCGCTGGCAGTTGGGCCGGTTTCGGGAGGTCCTGCGTCGATTGGAGACGATCGGCGTCACCTTCCGGTACATCCATTGCGCCAACTCCGCTGCCACGCTCCGGCTGCCGGAATCGCGGTTCAACATGGTGCGGCTGGGCCTGGCGATGTACGGCCTGCAGCCCTCTCCCTACGTGCCGCTGCCGCAGGGTTTTCGTCCCGCGCTGGCCTGGAAGACGACCATCGCCCAGGTCAAGACCCTTCCGCCGGGCAGTTACGTCAGTTACGGCAACACGTACCGGACGAAGGGAGAGGAGACCATCGCCGTCATCCCGGTGGGGTACGCCGACGGCTTCCGTCGCGCGCCGACCCACTGGCAGGCGGTGCTGGTGCGGGGCCAGCGTGCCCCGATCGTGGGGCGGGTCTGCATGGACCAGACGATGATCAACGTCACCCACATCCCCAACGTCCGCGTGGGGGATGAGGTCGTGCTCATCGGCCGCCAGGGGAGCGATGAGATCACCGCCGAGGAGGTGGCCGAGTGGCTGGGGACCATCAACTACGAGGTGATCTCCGAGATCCTGGCCCGCGTGCCGCGGGTGGTGTGAG
>CAZOLN010000059.1:0-15243 GCA_964580565.1 uncultured Anaerolineales bacterium | reverse complement strand
GGTCCCACCTCCGCTTTGCTCTTCCTCCGAAATTGGAGTACAATCGCTTGTAGTCGGGTGTCCTAATGTCTTGACCGAGAGCCAGAAGCCGTCCCGTAGGAGGGAGAGGATGAGCGGTGAGCCATTGAAAGTCCTGTTCCTGTCTGCCGAGGCCGTGCCCTTCGCCAAGGTGGGGGGGCTGGCCGATGTCGCGGGCTCCCTGCCCAAGGCACTCCGCGCCCTGGGCCACGACGTCCGCCTGATGATCCCCCGGTACGGCTCCATCCGGTCCGATCAGTTCCATCTCGAGAAAGTGGGGAAACCCATCCCCGTCCCCGCAGGCCGGGGGGAGGTGAAGGCTCACCTGTTCCACACCATCACCGACGACGGCGTGCCGACCTACTTGATCTGGGACGAGAAGTATTTCTCCCCCCGCGAGCGGGTGTACGGGTTCGACGACGACCCCCAGCGGTTCGTCTTCTTCAGCCGCGCCGCCGTCGCCGCGCTGCCCCTCCTGGGATGGATGCCCGATGTCATCCACGCCAACGACTGGCACACCGCGGCCGTCCCGACCTGGCTGGCCTACGAGGGACGGTATCTCCGCGAGTACCGCCACCTGGCCTCCCTCTTCACGATCCACAACCTGGCCTACCAGGGCATCTCGGGTCGGCTCATCCTCACCTTCGCCCGGATGGAGTACGTGAAGCACCTGGACGTGGAGCCGCCGGGGCAGGTCAACTGGATGGCCCAGGGGATCGCCAACGCCGACCTGATCACCACCGTCAGCCCTCAGTACGCGAAGGACATCGTGGAGACGGAGGCAGGGGCCGGGTTGAGCCCCCTGCTGCGCCAGCGTCAGGACCGGCTCTTCGGTATCCTCAACGGGATCGACTACGACCAGTGGGACCCGACCGCCGATCCCCACATCCCCCAACACTTCAGCCTCTCCGACCTGCGGATGCGGGCGGTGAACAAGGCGGCCCTCCAGCAGACGGCCCGCCTCCCCGTCCGCGCCGACGTGCCGCTGATCGGGATGGTCTCGCGGCTGGACCCCGTCAAGGGCATCGACCTGCTGGAGCCGGTGTTGGAGCCTTTGCTCCAGGGGGACGTCCAGTTCGTCCTCCTCGGGACCGGGCAGCCCGAGTACCACGAGATGCTGGAGCACCTCCAGTCCCGGTTCCCGGACAAGATGCGCGTCTTCCTCCGGTACGACGATTCATTGGCCCGCCGCATCTACGCCGGGTGCGACATCTTCCTGATGCCCTCCCGCTTCGAGCCGTGTGGGCTGGGGCAGATGATCGCGATGCGGTACGGGGCCGTCCCCGTGGTCCACAAGACCGGCGGCCTGGCCGACACGGTGATCGACTACCACGAACGGCCGGACAAGGCGACCGGCTTCGCCTTCTCCCCCTTCACGCCCGAGGCCTGCCTGGACGGCCTGCGGCGCGCCCTGGGGGTCTTCCGCGACCGGGAGGCCTGGATCGGCCTCCAGACCCGGGGGATGAAGGCGGACTTCTCGTGGAAGGCGTCGGCGAAGAAGTACGCCGATCTGTACAGGCGAGCAGTGGATGCTTACCGACCTGGGAGCGGGGTAAGCCGTTGACGCATCGTTTGACCCTCTCTCTCGTTGTGCACAACCACCAGCCGGTGGGCAATTTCGACTTCGTCTTCGCCCACGCCACGGAGCGAGCCTACGACCCCATCCTGACCGCGTTGGAACGGCATCCAGGCGTGCGCCTTTCCCTCCATTACACCGGCCCCCTCTACGACTGGCTGGCCGTCCACCGGCCCGACCACCTCGACCGACTCCGGGCGCTGGTGGCGCGGGGGCAGGTGGAACTCCTCACTGGCGCCTACTACGAACCCATCCTCGTCGCTATCCCCGACGCCGACAAAGTGGGGCAGATCCGGAAGATGACCCGCTTCCTGCGGGAGACGTTCGGTTGCGAGCCTACCGGGGCGTGGCTGGCGGAACGGGTCTGGGAGCCGCACCTCCCCAAGCCGCTGGCCGAGGCGGGGGTGCGGTACACCCTCTTGGACGACACCCCCTTCAAGATGGCTGGCCTCACCGACGACGACCTCTTCGGCCCCTATGTCACCGAGGAGCAGGGGCACACCCTCACCGTGTTCGGCAACGTGACGTACCTGCGCTACGCCGTCCCCTGGCGTCCGGTGGAGGAGGTGATGGCCTGGCTGAGGGAGCAGGCGGAGGCCCACCCCGGCGGGGTCGCGGTGATGGGAGACGACGGGGAGAAGTTCGGCCTCTGGCCCGGCACGTGGGAGCATTGCTGGGGGGAGACCGCGTGGATGGACCGGTTCTTCGCCGCCCTGGAGGCCAGCGGAGACTGGCTGACCACCCGGCCGCTGGGCGAGGTGGCGGCGGAGATGAGGCCGTTGGGCCGCGTGTACCTGCCCTGCGCCTCCTACGAGGAGATGATGCGCTGGGCCCTCCCACCGGACGATTTCGTCGCGCTCAAGCGGCTGCGGGAGGAGTTCGCCGACCGGCCCGACCTGCTCCGGTTCGTCAAAGGGGGGCACTGGCGCAGTTTCCTGGCCCGCTACGACGAGGTCAACCAGATGCACAAGAAGATGGTCTGGGTGAGCCGGAAGGTCCACGCGATGCCGGAGGGGTCGGAGAAGGATCGGGCGCTGGATCACGTCTGGGCGGCCCAGTGCAACTGCGGCTACTGGCACGGTCTTTTCGGGGGGATCTATCTCTTTCACATCCGCGTCGCCAACTACGCCCATCTCATCGCCGCCGAGGAGGCGGCGGACCGAGCCGCCGCTTTCGCCCCGTGGGCGCAGGTGGAGCGAGGCGACCTGGACGCCGACGGGCATGAGGAGGTCATCCTCAACACCGACCGGCAGGTGCTGACCTTCAAGCCGTCCTACGGCGGCGCGCTGGTGGAGTGGGACTGGCGGGAGCAGCGGTACAACCTGCTCAACACGATGACCCGCCGCCGGGAGGGGTACCATGATGAACTGCTGGCGGCCGCCGAGGAGGGGCGGATTCTCCTTCCTGGTCAGGAGGAGCGACCCGGCGGGGTGCGGGTGAAGGAATCGGACGTCCACACCCGCCTGTTCTACGACTGGCATCGGCGGGTGTCGCTGCTGGATCACTTCCTTCATCCCGAGACGACGCTGGAGACCTTTTATCAGGCCCGTTACGGGGAGCAAGGGGACTTCGTGAACCAGCCCTACGCCGTCCGGGTGGAGGAGGGTAGAGACGCCCTCGTGCTGCGTCTGGTGCGCGCTGGGAGCGTGTGGGCGGACGAGCAACAGGTGCCGGTGCGGGTGGAGAAGGCGGTGGAAGTGAGGGCCGGTTCGGACGACCTGCGCGTGCGGTACCGGCTCACGAATCTCGGTGACGGTCCCATCTCCGTTCGGTTCGGCGTCGAGTGGAACTGGGGGATCGTCGGTGGGGAGCAGGGCGAATTGCGGGTGGGCATGCAGCGAGGTCAGGACGAGGTCTCCTGCCGCCTGAGCGAGGTCGGCGAACACACCGCCGTCTCTCGGTTGACCGTCGCTTCTCGGCTCCCCGACCTGGCGGGGGCGGTCTCCCTGTCCCTTCGTCCCCCCGCCACCCTCTGGCACTTCCCCCTGGAGGTCGTCTCCAACTCCGAGGCCGGCTACGAGCGGGTCTATCAGGGCACCTCCACGCTGCTCTGGTGGGACCTTCTTCTTGAACCGGATCATCCCTGGGAGACCGCCTTCTCTGCGACCCTGTTCCCTTGCGACCTTGCTCCCCTGCGACCCTGCTCCCCTGCGACTAGCGAACGATGAGCGCTTTCCTCTGCATCCACGGCCACTTCTACCAGCCGCCCCGGGCGGACCCGTTCACGGGGGAGATCCCGGTCGAGCCGGACGCGGCCCCCTATGCGAACTGGAACGAGCGGATCACCGCCGAGTGCTACGCGCCCCTGGCGGAGGCAGGTCTGTTCGGGAAGATCAGTTTCAACCTCGGCGGCACGCTGGCCCGCTGGCTGGACGAGAACGCGCACGTCACCTACGAGCGGATCGTCGCCGCCGAGCGGGCCTACTACCAGGAGCACGGCGTCGGCAACGGGCTGGCCCAGCCGGTCCACCACACCATCCTGCCGCTGGCCCGCCGTCGAGATAAGATATGCCAGGTCCGCTGGGGGATCGCCAGTTTCGTCCACCGCTTCGGCCACCGTCCCCTGGGGATGTGGCTGCCGGAGATGGCGGTGGACTACGAGACGCTGGAGGTCCTGGCCGCGGAGGGGATCCGTTTCACCATCCTCTCCGAAGAGCAGGTGCGGGGCGACCTGGGGGACGGCGCAGGCCCGTACCGGGTGCGGCTTCCCGGCAGGGGGGAGATCGGCGTCTTCGTGCGGGACCGGTCCCTTTCCGACGCCCTCTCCTTCGGAATGCCGACGCCGGACCGGGTGGACGACTGGCTGCGGGAGCAGGTGGAGTGGCGCGCCCAGAAGGGAGGATTGCTCCTCATCGCCACCGATGGGGAAACCTTCGGCCACCACCATCGGCAGGGGGTGGAGGTGCTGGATCACATCCTTGCCGGGGGGGAAGCCCACGGCTACGAGGTGACGACGCTGAGCCGCCATTTCCAGCAGCATCCCCCTACGGCGGAGGTGGAGGTCGTCGAGAACACGGCCTGGAGCTGCGGTCACGGGCTGGCCCGGTGGGTGGTGGGGTGTGACTGTACCTCGGGCGACAGTCGGTGGAAGGGGGCGCTGCGCCGCGCGCTGGACAACCTGGCCTGCGACATCGACGACGTGTACGTAGAGGAGGTCCGTCGGTTAGGGGCGGACCCCTGGACGCTGCGGGATGCCTACATCGGCGTTGTGCTGGGGCGGGTGGACGGCGTCGGCTTCCTGGCCGAGCAGGGGTTAGGGCACCTTCGGACCGAGGAGGCCCACCGCCTCCTGTGGCTTCTGGAGGCCCAGTTCCACCGCCAGCGGATGTACCTCAGTTGCGCCTTTTTCTTCGACGACCTGGACCGTCACGAGCCGCGCTACGCCATCGCCAACGCAGCCCGCGCCCTGGACCTGGTCCACCGGGCGACGGGGGAGGACCTCAGCCACCGTTTCCGGCGCGACCTGGGAGTTGCGGTCAGCCCCCGCACCGGCCGTACCGGCGCGATGATATTCGACGAAATCGTTCCCACGTAGGGCCGCGATTCATCGCGGCCCTACTGACGCGATTTATCGCGTCCCAACCGGCGCGATTCATCGCGTCCCGATCGACGCGATTTATCACGTCCCGGTTGGTCGTTGGGTCAATCGCATATCAACCACACCCGACAACGGAGCCGACAATGCAGCCCAGACGTCGCCGTTCGATTCGATTGCGTGGGTGGGATTATGCGTCTCGCGGTGCGTATTTCGTCACCATCGTCACCCGCGACCGGGTTTGTTGGTTCGACCGGCCCCGGTTCCGCGCCATCGTGGAACAGGAATGGCGCAAATTGCCGCACCGATTCCCGACCGTTCGATTGGACGAATTCGTGGTGATGCCCAACCATGTCCATTTCATCATTTGGTTGAACCCGCCCCCATCGGCGCCCGTAGGGGCGCAATTGAATTGCGCCCCTACGGGCGCCGATGGCGGGACGGGCGGCCCCACGGGCGTTGTGAACGGCGCGAATACCGGGGACGGTTCCCCCATCGGCCGTCCGTTCACCATCGATCCGGAACGGCCCACGTTGGGGTGGGTTGTGCGCACCTTCAAGGCCGCCATTACCCGACGGATCCGCCTTGCGGGCGGGGATGGATTCGCCTGGCAACGAAACTATTACGAGCGCATTATTCGCGACGAACGGGCATTGCGGGCTATCCGTCGTTATATCCGCCGTAACCCGGCCTGTTGGACGGACGATAGGGAGTTCGCAAGATGAGGGATAAACCCAAACGGTTGCCCTACTCCGACATCGACCTATCCCGCTGGCGGGAGTACGACCACATCTGGACCGATTCACTCTGGATCATCCCTTCCCGCGACCGGACCGGGGGGCATCAACTGGACTACCACGGCGGGTTCGTCCCCCAGATCGCCACGCAGACCTTCCTCCGGTACACCCGCCGGGACGACATCGTGCTGGACCTCTTCCTGGGCTCCGGCACCTCGGCGGTCGAGGCGGTCCGCCTGAACCGGCGTCTCATCGGCGTCGAACTGCGGGCCGACCTGGTGGAGAGGGCACGGGCCAAGATCCCGCCCGACCTGCTGGACAAGCAAATCGTCGTCCTCCAGGGAGACAGCACCCATAGGGAGACCGTCATCCGCGTCCGCGAGGTCTTGGAGAGGATGGGAACCCCCCACACCCATCTCCTGATCCTCCACCCCCCTTACCACGACATCATCCGTTTCTCCGACGACCCCGCCGATCTTTCCAACGCCCCCGACCTGGAGACGTTCCTGGATCGGTTCGAGGCGGTGGCCCGTCACGGATTCGACCTGCTGGAGCCGGGTCGCTTCGCCGTCCTGGTCGTCGGCGATAAGTACACCCGGGGTGAACTGATCCCCCTCGGCTTCTACTGTCTGGACCGGATGCAGCGCGCAGGTTTTCGTCCCAAGGCGATCGTCGTCAAGAACATCGTCGGGAACGAACGGGGCAAGGGAAAAACCAGCAACCTCTGGCGGTACCGCGCCCTGGCGGGTGGGTACTACCTTTTCAAGCACGAATACGTGATGATCTTTCAGAAACCGGTTCGGTCCCGAGGGAAATGAGCGGTCTCAACCACGGGGCATCTCCTGCCCCCGTGGATCGGACAATTGACAAGACGCCATCTCGGCGTATAATCCGGCGTGGGTATCTGCCGCCAACCCTAGGAGGATGCAATGCCCCAGGCTGATCAATGGACGTACCCCGTGATCCCCAAGGGAAGCAAACTCGGTGTCCACGCCATCTACCTCAACCGAGTGAAGGCGCTCGCCGAGCAACTGGCCGCCGGCGGTGCGGCCTTTTCTGTAGTCAAGGCGGTGGACAACCTGAGTTGGCTGGGGGAGATCAAGCAGGTGAGCCCGCAGACCATCACCATCGCCCGCCTGACCAGCCCCTACGAGGGTTGCCCGGAGGTCGATCGACCGGATACAGATCTCGACCGCCTGGCCGCGCGGTTGCTGGAAGTGATCCTTACACGGCTGGAGCGGGAGCCCGGGCTGCGCGAGGTGGTGGACTACTGGGAGGTCGCCAACGAGCCCGACCCGGCGGGGTCCAGAGGGTACCATCGGCTGGCCGACCTGATGATGCGGTGCATGGAACGGGCCGAGGAGCAAGGCCTGAAGATCGCGATCTTCTCCCTCAACTCGGGCACCCCCGAGTGGCGAGAGATGGTGGCAATGGCCGAGACCGGCGTCTTCGCCCGCGCCCGACGGGGAGGGCACATCCTGGCCCTCCATGAAGGGGTCTTCTGGCCGAACCAGCCCATCGACCTCTGGTGGGGGGAGCGGATTCCGGGTGCCCCGGAGGTCGAGGGGGCAGGCGCGCTCCACTTTCGGTATCGGTATCTCTACCACCTTCTGCACCAGCGCCAGGAGGTCATCCCCTTGGTCATCAGCGAGTGGTACGGGGGCCGGTACAGACAGCACGGCACCACACCGCAAGAGATCGTGGACCAGGTCCGATGGTGCGACGAGAAGTACCGGGAGGATTACTACGTCCTCGGCTTCTGTCCGTTCACGCTGGGCCCAACGGAGGAGTGGGTCGGGCAGGACTACGAGTTCGCCTACCCCGCTCTGGTCGAATACCTCCTCTCCATTAAAGACGAGCCGAACAATCTACCTCCCAAGCCGACGGCCGAACAGCCCTGCCGGGGGCAACCCCGAGAGCAGTACGTCCGGGTCTACGTGCTGTTGCCCCCCGATGCCGACAGTGCCTGGGCGCGGGCGGTGATCGACGCTACCTGGGACGATCACCGGTTCACCGTGGGCGGGAGCGCCGACGACGCGGGCATCGGCGACCTGGACAGCCGGACCGTCATCGCCGTCAACCCTTCCCATTGGCCGGGCGACCTGGAGGACTTCTTCAGGACCTATTACCCCGGCGTCCGCTACATCCCCGTGGAGGCGGACACGCCGGGACATCTGTTCACGTGGCTGCGGAATCTTGACCTGTAACCCCTGCAAGAGGAGCACGCAATGAGAAAGGAGAATCTGAATCTAAAGGGTGTCTTTCCCGCCCTGGTGACCCCCTTCGACCGCAAGACGGAGGCGCTGGATGAGGAGGCCTTCCGACGGCTGATCCGCCACGTCCTCCCCTACGTGGACGGGGTGGTCACCAGCGGCACGACGGGGGAGTTCCCCTACCTCTCCCGCGAGGAGCAACGCCGACTGGTGGAGATCGCGCGGGAGGAGGTAGGGGCGCACCGCGGTGCGCCCCTGGTCATCGCCGGATGTGGGGCCTCCGGCACCCCTGAGGCGCTGGCGCTGGCCCAAGACGCCAAGGAAGCCGGAGCCGACGCCGTCCTCGTCGTCACCCCCTACTTCCTCCACCCCTCCGACAAGGGGGTCTACCAGCACTTCTACGACATCGCCACGCAGGTGGACATCCCTCTCATCCTCTACAACATCCCCCAGGTGATGGACCGGTATCTGCCCCGCGAGGTGATCGAGGATCTGGCCGACCTGCCCAACGTGGTGGGGCTGAAGGACTCCTCCGGCGATCTGACGTACACGATGGAGATCCTGGAGTACGCGGGCGACCGCATCGACGTCCTCATCGGCTGCGACGAGATCGTGGTGCCCGCTCTGGCCGGCGGGGTGACCGGGATGATCCTCGCCAGTGCGCAGGTCTATCCCGAGATCTGGCAGGAGGTGCTGCGGCTGATGGACCAGGGCCGCGTGGAGGAAGCCCGCGCCCTCCAACGGAAGGTCCAGAAACTCTCCCGCATCTTCTGCCGCTACGGCGGCGGTGTGGCGGTCAAGGCGGCCCTCAACATGATGGGGGTCCCGGTGGGCCGGCCCCGCCGCCCCCTCAAGTCCGTCGGCGGCGCGCTGATCCACGAGGTTCGCGCCGAGATCCGGCTGGAACTGGAGAAACTGGGCAAGATCCGGGTCGACGACGAACCCTTCGAGTACCCCTCCGGTCCGCTGGAGGGACGCTTCGGCGATCTGGAGCTGACGCCGGAGGACATCCGGGCTCACAACCTCCGCGTGGGCAGCGGAACGGCAGGGGAGGGGTTGAACAAGGTTCAATTGGACCTCATCGCCGGGCGGAAGGAGACCCCGCTGGGGGATGCCTACGCCCTCCAGTTGACCTATCCCCTCCACGGCCGGGAGGCGCTGACCACCATCCTGGAGCCGGGACTGACGGTGCGGCCGTCCACCCTGCTCCTGCCGGCCCTGCCGCAGAAGAACCTCCGGCAGGCCAACATGATCTACGGCCCCACCCAGTCGGCGTTGGCGCGGGCCATCGTGGACGCGCTGGAGGCGGGGGTGATCCCGGCGGAGGCGGCCGAGGAGGAGGTGATGGTCGTCCTGGCGACGGTCCATCCCAAAGCGCTGGACCGCCACGCGCTGTACCACAGCGTCTACGAAGCCGCCCGCGCCGCCATCGCCCAGGCGTTTTCGGGAGGCTGAACCACAGAGACACAGAGAGCACAGAGGTTCTTATGGTTTAGAGAGGACCCGAAGGACGTGGGAGACGACAATGGAGCGGGTTAACACACTCACCGGAGAAATCATCGGAGCCGCGATCGAAGTTCATCGGGCACTGGGGCCTGGATTGCTGGAATCGGCTTACGAGGAATGCCTGTGCCACGAACTGACCCTGAGAGGCGTTGCATTTCAACGCCAAGTGCCGCTTCCCCTTGCGTACAAGGGGACCCAACTGGACTGTGGGTACCGACTTGACCTACTGGTGGAGGACACAGTGGTCGTGGAGGTAAAGGCCGTTCAGGAGGTTCTTCCCCTCCACGAGGCGCAGTTGCTTACGTACCTGCGCCTGGGTGGCTGGAAGGTCGGTCTTTTGCTGAACTTCAACGTTCCCGTGTTGAGGCGAGGAATTCGACGGTTGATTCTCTAGCCTAAAAAACCCTCTGTGTCCTCCGTGCCTCTGTGGTAAGACTCAAGGAGGAAAAAATGGGCTATAAGACGGAGTGGTTCCGAGGTATCTACCCGGCTTTGGTGACTCCCTTCACAGAGGACGGCTCGTTCGACAAGGCCGCCTACCGGCGGCTGATCCGCCACGTCCTCCCCCACGTCAACGGGGTCGTCCCCTGTGGGACCACGGGTGAGTTTTCCTACATGACCATCGAAGAGCGCAAGCGGGTCATCGAGGTCTGCCTGGACGAGGTGGACGGCCGCGTGCCGGTGGTGGCCGGGACCGGCTGCCCCTCCACCCGCGACACGCTGGCCCTCACCGAGTGGGCCCGCGACGCCGGGGTGACCGGCGTGCTGGTCGTCGCCCCCTACTACCTCAAGCCTTCCTTCAACGAGGTATACGACCACTACCGCGCGCTGGACAAACTGGGCGTCCCTCTGATCCTCTACAACATCCCCCAGTGCGCCGGGACCCACTTCCGCTGGTGGACCGCCGAGGGGATGATCCTCGACTTCGACAACGTGGTGGGGATCAAGGACTCCTCGGGCGACCTGCCGTTTATGGAGGCCCTCTTCGAGAAGGTCAAGGGTCGGGTCTCCATCTTCGTCGGCCACGACGAGGTGGTGCAGGCGGCGTTGGCCGCCGGAGCCGACGGGGCGATCCTGGCAAGCGCCAACCTGATCCCGGACATCTGGCAGAAGGTCTACCGGGCCACGCTGGAAGGGGACCTGGAGACCGCCCAGATGTGGCAGCAGCGGGTCCAGAAACTGGTGCGCATCGTCGTCCGCTGCAGCTCCACCCAGGCGGTCAAAGAGGGGCTGCGGATGATGGGCGTGGAGGTGGGCGACTCCCGCCACCCGGTGATGCCCGGCGGCGGCTTCCGGAGGGAGGACTACGAGGAGCTGCGGCTCCAGTTGGAGGTTCTGGGCAAACTGCGGGAGGCGGAGGTCGTTTACGACCTGGGGGAGAAACAGGTGCACACCCGCGTCCCGGCGACGCCCGATACCCCCTCCGTGGTCTCCGGCTGGACCCTGCGGGTGGGCGAGGGGTTCGCCGGGCCGCCCTTCCAGGAACTGGCCCACGTGGACCTGTTGATCGGCCGCAAGGACGGGCCGGTGGGCCGGGCGATCGAGCGGGCGATGGCCGGATGGGGCGAGGAGCGGGGCCTGAAGATCATCAACGAGCGACCGCTTACGCTGTTGGTCCCCACCGTGACCATCCGCACCGCCAAGCAGCGCCGCCTCTTCTATGAACACGCCGCCGAGGGGGTCAACCTGGCGATCCGCAAGAACGTCGAGAGCGGCTTCCTGCCGGAGGAGGTGCTGGACGACGTCGTGCTCATCGTCAACGCCTTCGTCCATCCGGCGGCTTCCATCGCTAAGCGGGTGGCCTTCAACAACTTCAAGGCCACCAACCAGGCCATCCGCAAGGCCATCGAGGGGCGGCCCACGCTGGCGCAATTGTTCAACGAGAAGGCTGCCGCCCGCCACCCGTTCCGGTACGCGCCATAGCCGAAATGGGAACCCTCCCGCAGGCTCAGAGCCTGCGGGAGGGTTTTCCCCCCTCAGCTCACCGCTTCGGCCCGCAGATCCAGGCGGCTGAGCCATCGCATCTTCGAGCCCATCTCGCCTTAATTATACGATGGCGGGGAGAAAGTATCACACTACGCCCGCCTTGTTCGGTGCGCCACCTCCCGGCCGGGGTTACGGAAAATGAGTATTTGTCAAACTGGCCGAAGCCTGGTATAATGCCCGCCGGTTTCCAATACTGCGAACTAGGGAAAGAGCGGTGATCCGGCGCAACACGCAAGATCCAGCCTACTGGGAGGACTTCAACGTTACGGACGAGGACCTGGACTACCTCGCCAACCTGCTCGTCGAGCGGGAGGTACCACTTCCCTTGGACGAATTGGCCCGGGAGTTGGTCGCCTTCCGCTGCCGCAGAGAAGAAGAACGGATCACGCGCGAACTTTCCAAGGGGACCCTCTACCTTCCCAAGAACCGGTACGAAGTCGGCGAGACGATCGTCTTCCCCGCGCTGGAGTACGCGGTGGGGACGGTGACCGGTGTGCGGGAAGGGCGCAACCCCGAGTATGGGACCTTCCGGGTCATCCAGGTGACGTTCCCCCAGGGGGAAACCCGTGAGTTCGCCTCCGAACTGGCGGAGCATCCTCTGAACGAAATGCAGCAGGTAGGGGAAGAGGGACTCCTCACCCCGGAAGAGCTGTACGCCACCTATGGCGATCGAGTGCGGGAGGCGCTGAACGCTCGCTTGGAGGCCGCCCCCACCTTCATCCGCCTGGCCGGGCAGTGGTTCGTCAAGGACCTTCTGGCGGAGATCCACGAAGGGCACCTCAACCTAGCCGAGGCGGTGCTGGACATGGCAGGTGGCGGTCCCCTCCCCACAGAGGCATTGATCGACCACCTGGACCTCCCCAAGGAGACCAACCAGAAGTTAGGCATCTTTTCCTTAAACTATGCCCTGCAGGAGGACGAGCGGTTCGACGAAGTGGGGCCCGCCGGGGAGGTCCTCTGGTACCTGCGGCGGTTGGAACCCCCCGAGGTGCTGGAGCCCCCTGTCTGGCTGACGCCGGTCGTCGTGGAGTACGACCACCGTCTGCTGGACGAGACGATGCTCAATCTGGAGCGCCAGTTGGACGACGAGTGGTCGGAACTGGTGGCGCCACCCGCGGTAGAAGAGCCGGTCACCGTCGTGCTCACCGGCCCCCATCGACGGGCGGGGACGTTGCCCCTCTCCTCCCGCCTATCGAGGGTCTTCCCCACGGGGCGCACCCACCGGATCCGGTTCACCTTCCGCGATGCCGACACAGGTGAGGAAATGGAAGGATGGGTGGTCCGTGAGCGACGGTACGTGTACGGGCTGAAGGAATGGTACAACCGGTACGACGTGCCGATCGGGGCCTATCTGGAGGTCTCCCGCGCGCCAGAACCTGGCGTGGTGCTGATCCGTCGGCAGGCGCAGCGGACCCGTCGGGAGTGGGTGCGGATCGGGACGGTGATCGACGGTCGGTTGACGTTCGAGATGGGGCGGTACCCGATCTCCTGCAAGATGGACGAGTTGATGGGGATCGCTGTAGAGGACCTGGAGTCGCTTGATGAGATCGTCGAACGGGTGCGTCAGGAACGGGTGCCGCTGGGGGAGGTCGTGGCGGAGGTCTTCCCCGAACTGGCAAAGTTGAGCCCCCAGGGGATGGTCCACGCCAGCACCCTCTACAGCGCCGTCAACCTGGTGATGCGGGTCCCGCCGGGGCCGATCCTGGCCACGCTGGTCCAAGACGACCGGTTCGTCTCCATCGGGGACAACTATTGGAGAAGCCGTGGCTGAGTTGGGGTGAACGATGGGTGAAATGAAAGTCTCCCCCCTTCAACTCCGTCTGCTGAAGCCGACGCTGGACACGCCCTTCCACATCAGCCGGGAATGGTGGGAGCGGGAGGGGCGGGATTTCCGCATCGAGCTGCGTGCGCATCTCTGCTCGGAGCATCGGGAGATCTACAAGGACCACTTCGACACCGAGGTGATCGACTGGGTGGACGAGCGGACGGGGGAGGTAATCCAGGTAGACGGCCTGCAGCACCTGATCCGCGAACACTGCAGCCAGCAACCCGACTACCTGGGCCGGGACGTCTCCCTGGTCGACGCAGTATTTCGGGTCTTCCTCGCCAACGGCAACCGACCGCTGACCTGTAGGGAACTGGCCGACATCACGGGCAGGCCGGCGGAGCGGATCCTGCGCACGCTGTCGGGTGGACGGGTGTACAAGGGGCTGAGGCCGGTTCTGACCGGTCGATAACGGTGGCTGGAAGCAGCCTGGAGCGGCCACGTTCTTGGGAAGTGGCCGCTTTTTCGTCGGGGGTAAGGACGTGACCGCGCAGACAGAGGAATCCCGCTGGGGGCGTGACCTGACCAGCGGCAGCCTTCATCGGAACATCTGGTACCTGGCGCTGCCGATGATTCTGGAGACCGGCATCCTCAACGTGAGCCAGGTGCTGGACACCTACTGGATGGGACGGCTGGGCTCGGCAGCGCTGGCAGCGGTGACGATCAGCATGACCGTCCGTTGGGTGGTCAACAGCCTCTCCAACGGACTGGGGGTCGGCGGGCTGGCGGTGGTGGCTCGGCGAATCGGCGCGCGGGACCGGGCGGGGGCGGACCACGCCACCTGGCAGACCATCCTCCTTGCTCTTATGGTTTCCCTCGCTCTCGGCGGCCTCGGCCTGGCGGCGGCCCGCCCGTTGCTGGTGCTGCTGGGTGCCAAGGAGGATGTCCTTCCCCTGGCCATCTCCTACCTGCACGTCGCCTTTGCGGGGACGTTCACCCTCATCCTGGTCTTCGTCATCAACGCGATGCTGCGCGGCGCAGGTGAGGCGGGGCTGGCGATGCGGGTGCTCTTCCTAGCAACGGCGGTCAACGTGACGTTGGAGCCGATCCTGGTCTTCGGCCCAGGGCCGCTGCCCGCCTTGGGGGTAGCCGGCTCGGCCTGGTCCTTTGTGCTGGGATACGGGGCCGGGCTGGCGATGCAGCTGGTCATCCTTCTACGGGGAAGGGCCCGGATCGGCATCAACCTACGCGACCTGGGGCCGGACTTCCGGCTGATGGGACGGATCATCCGCGTCGCCCTCCCCAGCACGGTTCAGATGACCCTCCGGTCCACCTCCCGGCTGGTGATCCTGGGGCTGGTGGGGCTGTACGGGACCTTCGCCACGGCCGGTTACGGGGTGGCGAACCGGCTGCTGCTCATCGCACTCATCCCCAACTTCGGTTTGGCCAACGCCGCCGGGACGCTGGTGGGGCAGAACCTGGGGGCGGGCAAGCCCGACCGGGCGGAGCGGAGCGCGTGGTGGGTGAGCGCGTACGCAGGAGGGTACATGGTCGTCGTGGCAACGTTGTTGTTCCTGCTTGCCCCCTCCCTGGTCAGCCTGTTCGACTCGGCGCCGGAAGTGGTGTCCATTGGCACGGAGTGCCTGCGGATCGTCGCTCCTACACTGGTCGCCAGTGCGGTTGGCGTTGTGCTGGCCCGGGGCTTCGACGGGGCGGGCAACACCGTCCCGGCGATGGCGATCAACCTGCTCAGCCTCTGGGCCCTAGAAGTTCCTCTCGCCTGGGGGCTCTCCCGCCTGTGGGGCGTCACCGGTCTGTGGTGGGGCCGGGCGCTGGCCAACCTCGCCAACGGCCTTCTGTTCGCCCTCTGGTTCCGCCGGGGGAGGTGGAAGGAGAGGGAGGTGTGA
>CAZOLN010000058.1:12400-15449 GCA_964580565.1 uncultured Anaerolineales bacterium | reverse complement strand
CCCACTACGGGGAGGGCTGCAAACCTGCGGCGGTTACCCAGATCGTACCGCAGAGGCGCAGAGAACGCAGAGATCGGAAGAAAAAACGCTAGACTCTGCGCCCTCCGCGCCTCTGCGGTGAGAAAATGGGTCGGCACCAGTGTGCTTCCACGTGCTCATGGATAATCACCGCCAAACCCCGGTTGACACCCCCTCCCGTTGGTGGTACAAAGAGGGAAACCTATCGGCAAGAGAGAAAGGGAGAGCGAATGGGGAAACAAGTCAACGAACCAGCGAATCGACGGATCACCCAATCACCCGGTCACCCAATCACCCGGTCACCCGGTCACCCAGTCACCCATATCCTCCTCATCCGCCACGGTCAGACCCAATGGAACCGGGAGGCCCGCTTTCGGGGGCAGACCGACATCCCGCTGGACGAGACCGGCCTGCGGCAGGCCCAGGCGACGGCGGAGTACGTCGTCGCCCGGTGGGCGCCCGTGGCGATCTACGCCAGCCCCCTCCGCCGGGCGGTGCAGACGGCGGAGGCCATCGCCGCCCTGCAGGGGCTCACGGTGCAGCCGTTGGACGGGCTGCTGGACATCCACTTCGGTGAACTGCAGGGGATGGCCTTCGCCGAGGCGCGGGAGCGGTATCCGGACCTGATGCGGGCGTGGCGGGACGCGCCCCACACGGTTCAGTTCCCCGGCGGGGAGAGCCTAGAGGTCATCCGACAGCGCAGCACGGCCGCCCTGCGGGAGGTCGCCGAACGCCACCTCGGCCAGACGATCGCCCTGGTGGCCCACACGGTGGTCAACCAGGTCCTCCTCTGCGCGGTGCTCGGCCTGGGGAACGACCATTTCTGGTCTGTACGGCAGGATACCTGCGCGGTGAACGTGATCGAATGGCACGGCGAGGAGCGGTACCGATTAGCCCTGATGAACGACACCAGCCATCTGTGGCGGATGGAGTGAGCCGGGAGCGATGTGAGGCGGCGCTTCGCACGCTGGCGGCCCAGGCGGACCGACTGACCCCTCGGCGGGTCCAAGCGGTGCTGCGGCGTCACCCCCGCCCCGACGGGGGGCTCTTCACCCGCGATCAGTTGTTGCGCGTCTACCGCCATCTGTGCACCGAGGGGCGGATGACCTACGATCCCCGCCTGGCCCAGGCCCTCTCCCGCAAGCCCACCCGCACCATCTCCGGCGTCGCGCCGGTCTCCGTCCTCACCCCACCCCACCCCTGCCGCGGCACCTGCATCTACTGCCCCAACGACCCTACCTCCCCAAAGTCCTACCTGCCGAACGAGCCGGGGGTCCAGCGGGCCCGCCGGTTCGAGTACGACCCCTTCGCTCAGACCGCCGGGCGGATCCGCGCCCTGGAGAACATCGGCCACCCCACCGACAAGGTGGAACTCCTCATCCTCGGCGGCACCTGGTCGGATTACCCTGCCGACTACCAGGAGTGGTTCGTCCGCCGCTGCCTGGACGCGCTGAACGAGCGGGAGGCTCCATCGTTGGAGGAGGCGCAGCGGCTGAACGAGGCTGCCCCCCACCGGCAGGTCGGCCTGGTCGTGGAGACCCGGCCCGACTGCGTCACCCCGGAGGAGGTGCGCAGGCTCCGTCGACTGGGGGTGACGAAGGTGCAGTTGGGGGTCCAGAGCCTGGACGACCGGATCTTAGCCCTCAACCGGCGAGGCCACACGGTCGATCAGACCCGCGAGGCGGTCCGCCGCCTCCGCCTGGCGGGGTTCAAGATCGTCCTCCACTGGATGCCCAACCTCTACGGGGCCACGCCGGAGAGCGACCTGGAGGACTTTCACCGCCTCTGGGACGACCCGGCGCTGCGGCCCGACGAGCTGAAGATCTATCCCTGTCTCTTGATCGAAGGGACCGAGTTGTACGACCTGTGGCGGGAAGGGAAGTACACCCCCTACGACGAGGAGACCCTGGTCCGACTGCTGATGGCCTGCAAGACCCTCATCCCGCCCTACTGCCGGGTCAACCGACTGATGCGGGACATCCCCGCGCCGGACATCGCGGCCGGGGTCACCAAGTCCAACCTCCGCCAGATCGTGCAGGCGCGGATGGCGCAGGAGGGGTTAACCTGCCGGTGTATCCGGTGCCGGGAGGTGCGGGAGGGCCCCGTGGAGCCGGAGAGCCTCCGTCCGACCGTCACCACTTACGAGACCGACGGCACGGTGGAGCACTTCCTGGCCTACGAGACGGCGGAGGGACGTCTGGCGGGGTTCCTGCGGCTCTCGTTCCCCCAGGTGGAGCCGGAGATGGAGGAACTGCACGGCTGCGCGGTGGTGCGGGAACTCCACGTCTACGGCCCGGCGCTGCCGCTGGGGGAGCGGAAAGAGGGGAGACCGCAACACATCGGCCTGGGCACCCGGCTCCTAGAGGAGGCAGCGACGCGGGCCCGTGAGGCGGGCTACCGGGGACTGGCGGTCATCGCCGCCGTCGGCACGCGGCCCTACTACAGAGAGCGGGGATTCCGGCCGGCGGGATCATATATGAAGCGCGATCTGAACCTGTAACCCAGAACCCCTAAAACAGACCCTTCCAGCCAGAAGGGAGGTAGCGAAGCCAAAGTTCCTCGTACTTCAACAAGGCTGAAAGGCAGCCAAACCCGCCTTCGCGGGCTTTCCCCGGCCGGGTGAAGGGAGTGGAGCCGCCGAAGGGCGGCTTTGCCCTTCGTAGCCGCGACTTGAGTCGCCGGGGAGCCTTTCAGGGAGCCTCGGGCACCGCAGGACACCCTCTGGCCTCCCACCCCGCCCACTCCTCCTCCGTCCGCACCTCTGCAGACTCCCATTCCTCCCCTATGCGGCGGACCAGGTAGCCGGAGACGCAGGTGCGCCACTCCCCGTGGGGGCAACTCCAGCATCGATAGGCGACCTCGACACACCAGACTTCCTCCACCCCGGCTGCGACGTCCTCGGGCAGCAGGCGGGCCTTGCGAGCGGAAAGGAGGCGGGGCTCTTCCTCCGGGGGAAAGGGGGCCAGAACGGCGTCCTTCGCCCCCCGGGGAAGCGGGGTGCAAGCAGCGAGGGGAAGAGACAAGAACAGCA
>CAZOLN010000058.1:0-12300 GCA_964580565.1 uncultured Anaerolineales bacterium | reverse complement strand
GGGGTTTACACGGGCACCGGCGAGGCAGTGATCACCATCACCAAGAACGTCACCCTCTATGGGGGCTGGGACGGCCACCCCTACGGCTCGGTGGTGCGCGATCCAGACCAGTACCCCACCATCCTGGACGGGGAGGGGCAGCGGAGGGTGATCCTTATCCTCAAGACCACGTCGGTCTCCCCTGCCCCCACCATCGACGGCTTCATCATCGCCAACGGCAACGCCTCCAACGTCCTCTATTACGGCAGCCGGTGCGGCGGCGGTATCTACAGCCGATACGCCTCGCCGATCATCACCAACAACATCATCACCAACAACGTGGCCTACACCGGCACCTCCGGCATTGGTAGCGGCGGCGGCATCTGCGCCGAATACTCGAACGGAGGGGCCGTCATCGCCTACAACCAGGTGATCTCCAACGTCGCCACCTGGGCCGTCAACGGGAGCGGCGGCGGCATCTCCCTCAGCTGGATGACGGGCACCCAGGTGATCGAGAACGTCGTGGTGAGCAACACGGCTGCGGTAAGCGCGACGGGCTCCGGCGGTGGCATCTACGTTGGGAACTGCAGTGGAGCCGTGCTGCAGGGCAACCACGTGGAACGCAACGTCGCCAGCGCCAACGGGCAGGGATCCGGAGGCGGTATCTCCCTTTCCGGCTCCCAACCGGTCACCCTGACGGGCAACGTCATCCTGACCAACACCGCCAGCATCACGGGCGGGCTGGGGTCGGGTGGAGGCATCTTCTTATCTGCCAACGATCGAGCCTTCCTTATCGGCAACCGGATCGAGGACAACGTCGCCCAGCGGGGCTCGCTCGGGCCCGGTGCCCATAATGGGGGAGGCATTTACTGCTTCTCCAGCGGCGATGTGGTCATCCGCGAGAACCGCATCCGGCACAACACGGCCGGCATCGCCTCTGCCGGTCAGGGAGGGGGGATCGCGCTGAACCAGTGCGATCGGGCGACGATCATCGGCAACACCATTGAGGGGAACACCGGCTCCGCCCAGGCGACCAGCATGGGGGGTGGGCTGCACGTTTATGCCTCGCAGGACGTCGCTATCCGGGACAATCAGATCAGCGACAACGTCGCCTCCGTCAACGGGAGCGGGTACGGCGGCGGTGTGTACGTTCGGCAGGCCGAAAGAACGGTCGTCGAGGCCAATCGGGTTCTCAGCAACACCACCACTCCGGGCGGCTCGTGGGGAAACGGCGGCGGCCTTCACATCTTGTCCCCCAGTTCGTTCACGATGACCAACAACATCGTGGCCGCCAACCAGGCCTTTGGCGGGGGAGGTGGTCTTTACCTCCAGGTGGTCGGGGCCGACCGCCTCACCGGCACCCTGGTCCACAACACCCTAGCCGTCAACGATCAGGGCAGCGGCACCAACGGCCGCACCGCCCTCTACGTCGAGGGGTCCAACGCGACCCTCGTGCTGACCAACAACCTGGTCTACCACCACACCTACGGCATCTACGTCGGCTTCGGCAGCACGGCCACGCTCTACAACACCCTCTTCTACGCCAACAGCACCGGTGATACCGGCGGGGCCGGTACCGTCACGAACACGGCCCCCATCACCGGCCAGGACCCGCTGCTCGATGCCGACTACCACCTGCGGCCCGGTTCCCCGGCCGTCGACGCGGGCGCTCCCCTCCCCTGGCTCACCGCCGACATCGACGGCGACCCCCGTCCTATCGGCACCGGCTACGACATCGGCGCCGACGAGGTGTACCTCCACGTCTTCCTGCCGCTGGTGCTGAGGAATTTCCCGTAGGGAATCTAACCGCAGAGGCGCCGAGGGCGCAGAGAGGGAGTCCTGTAGAAACCTCTGCGCCCTCTGCGTCTCTGCGGTGAAAATCGAAAACCTCTGTGCCTCCTGCGCCTCTGTGGTAAAATAGACCAAAGGAGAAAGATGCGCAGACCGCTTGCCCTTTCCAACTGGAAGATGGCGATGACCCTGGCCCAGGCGCGGGCCTTCATACGGGACTTCCTGCCCCGTGTGGCCGATCTGACGGACCGGGTAGAGGTCGTCATCTGTCCGCCGTACACGGCGGTCCACGCCGTGGCGGAGGCCCTGCGAGGGACGGAGATCGGCGTGGGTGGGCAGGACCTGTGGCCGGGGCCGGGAGAGGCCCACACCGGTGCGGTCTCCGGCCCCCTCCTGGCCGACGCCGGCGCGACCTGGGTGATGGTCGGCCACTGGGAGGTGCGCCGCCGGTTGGGGGAGGACGACCCCGCGGTCAACCGGAAGGTGCGGGCGGCCCTTGACGCCGGGCTGCGCCCCATCCTGCTGGTGGGGGAGCCCCACGGCGAGACCTTCGACCCCGACCGGCTCGCCACCCTGCTGGCGGGGTGCACCGGCGAGGAGGTCGCCCGGATGGCCCTCGTCTACGAGCCGGAGGGAGCCATCGGGCAGGCGGAGCCGGTGTCGCCCATCCACGCCGCCGCCGGGTGCCGAACCATCCGCCGATGGATCGCTGAACGGTTCGGGGAACCGACTGCGAAGGCGGTCCGCATCGTCTACGGCGGCTCCGTCACCCCGGAGCACGCCGCCGCACTGCTGGCCGATCCGGACGTGGACGGGCTGGGGGCGAGCCGCCGTGGGCGCGACCCCGCTGCCTTCGCCGAGATCGTACGGCAGATCGCCGAATCCCGTGGAAGATTGCGGAGGTAAGAGTGGAACAACGAACCTACCGTGGTGAGATCGAACCGGAGGCGCTGGCCGACGCCCTCGTCGCTCAGTTCAACCGGGGCGACCTGATGGCGCAGAAGATCGGGCACGGCGACCACGTGCTGGTCCAGATCGCCTCCCGTGACTGGGAGTGGGGCGGCCCCCAGACGGCGCTGACCGTCGGCATCGCCCGCGCCGAGGGAGGGATCCAGGTCTCCCTGGGACAGCAGCGGTGGCTGGGGGCCGTGGCCGATCTGGCCCAGACCGGCCTGATGGCCCTCATCAATCCCATCTCCCTCATCACCCGCATCGACGACATCGCTCGGTCCATCTCCGGCCTGACCCTGCCCCAGCAGGTTTGGGAGGCGGTGGAGCACTACTGCGAGAGCGTGGGGGCCAGCCTCGGCCTGCGGGCGGAGGAGACGGTCGTCGTCTGTCCGTACTGCGGCGTGGGCAACCCCATCGGCGCGCCGAAGTGCTCCGCCTGCGGCGCACCGCTGGGCGACGCCCAGCCGGTGGCCTGCCCCAACTGCGGCCTCCTGATGGAGGCCGGGGCCCGGTTCTGCAGCCGGTGTGGCACCCGCCTCACCGGGCCGGACGACGAACCCCGCTCCTCCGGCTCCCTGCGCGATCGGTTCCGCCGGGGGCCGCGGGGCAGGACGGGCTGAGCGAGGAGATCCAGGGGGCCCCTCCCCTTTCGCGGCGTTCGACAGTCCCCCCGGGAGCGTCGCTTGAGGTGCGACACACCTTCCGAGGTGCGTTGCACCTATCACTTCAACCGATACAGCCCCCCGGCAACGCCTTATGTTGCGGGAACCCCCTCCCTGGGGTATAATCGCTATGGGAATCGACGAAAAAGAGGGCGGCGAGCGCTCGTTGCTCGCCGCAGGTTGAAACGGAGAACGATGGATATTTTAAACATTGCCCTTTGGTTCGCCGCAGGCTTGATCTTCCTGCTGGGGCCGATCATCCTGATCCACGAACTGGGCCACTTCCTGGCGGCCCGCCGGGCGGGGGTCCGGGTGGAGGAATTCGGCCTGGGGCTCCCCCCACGCCTGTTGACCCTGTGGGGAGAACCGGGGGTAATCGCCGTCGGCAACGTCCAACTAAGCGTACCTCGCCGCCTTACCCTGCCCGTTGGAGTGGGCCCGGGCGTGATGGTAGAAGCCGTGGCTCGCCGGGAGGCCGACGGCTCCTACCACCTGGTCCGGCTGCAGCCCTTAGGAGAAGGAAGCCCAACCAGCAAGGAGCAGACCCTGCAAGAGAGACCCGACGGCCTCCTCGTCATCCGAGGTCCTATCACCACCTACGAGCCTGGCATCCGCTACACCCTGAACTGGCTTCCCCTTGGAGGATTCGTGCGGATGACCGGGGAGGAGGACCCCTCCGATCCGCGCAGCCTGGCGGCGCAGCCTAAACGGTGGCGGCTGGCCGTGATGCTGGCCGGCCCCGCGATGAACCTTCTGGCCGCTTTCCTGCTCCTGATGGTCGGTTACGCCACCGGCTACCCCGAGCAGATGCAAGCGATGGTCGAGTACGTCGAGCCGGGGACCGCCGCCGCAGAGGCAGGGCTGCTCCCCGGGGATCGGATCGTCGCCATCAACGGCGAGGAGATCGTCGAAGGCCCCATCCAGATCCGGGAGATCATCCTGGACTCGGGCGGTCAACCGCTCACCCTGCACCTGGTGCGGGACGGGGAGCCCATCCAGTTGGTCGCTACGCCCCGTTCCGTCGAAGGACGGTGGTTCCTCGGCATCGCGATGGAGGCGTGGCCCGATCCGGAGAGCGTGAGGCGGTATCCGCTTCTCCAGGCCACGGGGATGGCCGTCCAGGACGTCTACCGGGTGATCGACAGCCTCATCCACCTCCCTCGCCTCCTCTCCCAGGGGGAGATCAGCCCCCGGGAAGCCCGTCCCACCAGCGCTATCGGCATCAACTCCATCCTCACCCTCGCCCTGCAGCAAAGCCTGGAATGGCACGTGGCCTTTCCGGCACTGGAGATGGCCGCGTTGGTCAGTTTCTTCCTCGGCCTCACCAACCTCCTCCCCCTCCCGGCCCTGGACGGCGGACGGGTCCTGTTCGTCCTCATCGAAGCCGTCCGCGGACGGCGGATCCGCCCGGAGGTAGAGGCCCTTGTCCACCAGGTAGGTATGTTCATCCTCCTGGCGCTGATGCTCTTCTTTGTCGTCCAAGACATCGTCAATCCGGTGGTGGCATGGTCTTTGTTGAACCGATGAGACGGTCGATCCAAGAAGTCCTCAACCTGCTCCGCGCTGGTTCGGTCCCCCGCATCCGGTTGTACGACCTCTCGGGGCTGGACCAGGCCGAGGTGAAGGAGGTCGAGACGGTGTGGCGCGACCTGCCGGTGCGCGTCCGCCGCGAGGTCATCCTCACCCTGGTCGAGGTGGCCGAGAGCGACTTCGAGGCCGACTTCGGGGCGGTCTTCCGCATCGCGCTGGACGACCCGGACGCGATGGTGCGCGAGGCAGCGGTGGAGGGCCTCTGGGAAGATGAAGACGTCCGCCTGGTCCCGCGCCTCGCCGCCTTCCTGCGGGAGGACCCCGCCCCCAACGTGCGGGCGGCGGCGGCCGCGTCGCTGGGCCGATTCCTGCTCCTGGGCGAACTGGGTAAGATCCGCCCCCTCCCCCATCGACAGGCATACGAGGCCCTGCTGGAGGCCTGCCGGTCGGTGCGGGAGACGCTCGAAGTGCGCCGCCGGGCACTGGAGGCGATAGCCTACTCGGGCGAGGAGGAGGTCGCCGACCTGATCTCCGAGGCCTATCGGCACCCGGAAGAGAAGATGCGCGTCAGCGCCGTCTTCGCGATGGGCCGGAGTGCGGATGAGCGATGGGCCGCCCACGTGCTGCAGGAACTCCTGAACCCCAACCCCGAGATGCGGTTCGAAGCGGCCCGCGCCTGCGGGGAACTGGGCCTGGAGGAGGCGGTCGCAACGCTCATCGAGCTGGTAGAGGATGTGGACACCGAGGTGCAGGAGGCCGCCATCTGGGCGCTGGGACAGATCGGCGGGGACGAGGCCCGCAGCACCCTCAAACGGTGCCTCCGCAGCGAGAACGAAGCCCTTCGGGAGGCAGCCCGGGATGCCCTGCGGGAACTGGAGTTCCTCCACGGCGACCTGGGCGCGCTCCTGCTTCCTTTCGATTTCTTCGACGAGGACGACGAGGAGGAAGAGGACTTCCCGTGAACCGGCGACGCTACATTTTCTACTGGCTCGTTTCCCTGCTCCTGGTAGGGATGGTCGGGCGGACCCCCATAGCGCACGCCCAGGGCGCGCCGCCGATCGTCGTCTCCCGCACCGCCGTCCACTACTCCTTCGGACAGCAGGCGACGTTCGAACTGGAGGCCTCGGCACCGACCACCATCACCGCCGCCTATCTCTACCTCCAACCCCAGGGGACAGAACGGGTGGAGGTTTACCCGGCGCCCGTCGACCCGGGCTCCGTCGTCCACACCCGCTACGTGTACGACCTCCACCTCTCACCCTTTCCCCCCTTCGGTCAGGTCTCCTGGTGGTGGGAAGTGCGAGACGCCGAGGGACACTCCGTGCTCACCGAACCGACCTCCCTCCTGTACGTCGACAACCGGTTCCAGTGGCACACCACCGCCGAGGGACCGATCCGCATCCACACGGTGGTGGACGACCCGGTGTTCGCGCAGGCGGCGCTGGACACAGCCCGCAACAGCCTGGAATCCATCGCCCAACAACTGGACGCCCCGCTGCCGGAGGAGGTCCACATCTACATTTACCCCTCCCTGGACGACATCCGGGCCGCGCTGGAGATGGCGGGGCGGGAGTGGGTCGGCGGGCAGGCCCGACCAGAACTCGGGGTCGTCCTGGTGGCCATCCCCAACGGCCACACCGCCCTCCTGCGGATGGAGCGGGACATCCCCCATGAACTGACCCACCTGCTGATCTACCAGGCCGTCGGCCCGGAGGGATACCGGTTCGTCCCCGCCTGGCTGGACGAAGGGCTGGCGACGGCTAACGAGCTTCAGCCGGACCCCCTCCTGGAGGCCGTCTTGGAGGAGGCCCGCAGCCAGGGACGGCTGATCCCGCTGAGCGAACTGTGCGTTCCCTTTTCTACTGACCCGGACACGGCCTTGCTTTCCTACGCCGAAAGCGCCAGCCTGGTCCGATACATCCAGCGCTACTACGGCAACGAGGGCATCCGCGCCCTGCTGGACGCCTATGCCGATGGGGCGGGGTGCGAAGGGGGCGTCCTGCAGGCGCTGGACATCAGCCTTCGACAACTGGAACTGGCATGGCATGCCGACCTGATGGGCCTGGGCCGCTGGCTGACCTGGCTCTCTGAGAACCGAGCCTGGCTGGCCCTCTGGGCCATCAGCATCCTGACGGCCCTCCCGATGGCCATCGGGCTTCTTCGTCGCAGAACTTCACCGGAGGACTCGTCTCGATGACCGCACCGCTGCTTGTCTTCGACCTAGAGACACAACGGATCGCCAGCGAGGTCGGCGGATGGTCGAACATCCGCGCGCTGGGCCTCTCCGTGGGGGTGACCTACGACCCCGAAAACGATCTGTACCGGGTGTACACCGAACCGGAGGTGGACCGGCTGATCGCCGACCTGCGGGCAGCCCGGCTCGTCGTCGGCTACAACCTCTACCGGTTCGACTACGAGGTCCTGCGCGCCTACACCGACGACCCCCTGGACGACCTCCCCACGGTGGACATGCTCCGCGACCTCTACCAGGTGCTGGGCTGGCGGCCGAAACTGGACGACGTGGCGGCGGCCACGCTGGGGGAGCGGAAAAGCGCGGACGGCCTGGCCGCCGTCCGTTGGTTCCGCGAGGGGAAACTGGACCAGGTCATCGAGTATTGCAAACGGGATGTGGAGGTGACCTGGCGACTGTACGAGTTCGGACGGCGCAACCGGTACATCGTCGTCCGCAGCCGGGGATGGAGGACCCAGCGGGTGCCGGTGGTATGGTGAACACCTCGTTCGAGCCCGCCTACGTTGCGCTGCTTCGTTCCGGCGAGCTCCGCCGACGGGTGGAGGCCGCCTACGAGCGCATGCACAACTGCGACCTGTGCGGGCGGAAGTGCGGCGTGGATCGGTATACGACCCACGGGGCGTGCAAGACGGGCACCAAGGCGGTCGTCGCCAGTTACGGCCCTCACTTTGGGGAGGAGGACCCCCTGCGCGGCTACGGAGGGTCCGGCACCATCTTCTTCTCCTGGTGCAACCTCAACTGCCAGTTCTGCCAGAACTACGACATCAGCCAGTTGGGCCACGGCGAAGAGATGGAGCCGGAGGAAGTGGCGTCGATGATGCTCTCGCTGCAGGCCCGGGGATGCCACAACATCAACCTGGTCTCCCCCAGCCACGTGGTCGCCCCCATCCTCGCCGCGGTCCTCATCGCCGCCGAGGCGGGGCTGCGGTTGCCGCTGGTCTACAACACCGGCGGCTACGATTCGATGGAGGCGCTCCGGCTGCTGGACGGTGTGGTGGACATCTATATGCCGGACATGAAATACGCCGACGAGGAGATCGCTTACCGCTACTCCCGCGTGCGCAACTACCCGGCGGTGAACCAGGCCGCCGTGAAGGAGATGCATCGGCAGGTGGGCGACCTAGTCCTAGACGAGCGGGGGATCGCGTTGCGCGGGCTTCTGGTCCGCCACCTGGTGCTCCCGGGAGGGCTGGCTGGCACGCCGGAGATCGCCCGCTTCCTGGCCGAAGAGGTCTCGCCGGACACGTATATCAACATTATGGACCAGTATCGCCCGTGCTACCGGGCCCGCCAATACCCCCCGCTGGACCGACCGATCACGCCTCGGGAGTACGAGGAGGCGGTGGAAGCGGCGCGGCGGGCGGGGCTGCATCGATTCGATAAGCGGCAGACGCGCCTGTGGCGCATCGCCTGGTGAGGAAAAAGCAACCTGGGGAGGAGATGGCAGCGCGATGGATACCAACCCCGAGGAACAGGCCCGACTCCACGCCGTCGTCGAAGGACGGGTACAGGGGGTCAACTTCCGATACTACACGGTCCGTACCGCCCGCCGCCTGGGGTTGACCGGCTGGGTCGCCAACCGGTGGGACGGCACGGTGGAGACCGTCGCTGAAGGACCCCGGGCAGCCCTGGAGGCGCTCTTGAACTTCCTCCACGAGGGTCCGCCCGCTGCCAGAGTCACCCGCGTCAACGTTCGCTGGGAGCAACCGACGGGCGAGTTCACCAACTTCACGGTGCGCTACCTATGACCTACGACCCGACCCGCGCTCGAGAACGGCTGGCCTGGCTTGTCCTCCTGCTGTCCTTCGCCACCTGCGTCGGGTTGGCGGTCGGCTTCCCTCTGGGGGTACGTCAGTTCGTCCACGCCGCCCGGATCAAGCAGGACGTGTTGCTGGAGCCTCAACAGGGCACCCCCCGTCTCCAACGGAGGGGACAAGGGCCCGTCGTCGCCCTCGTCGGCCCGACGTGGGACGTGCCGCCAGGGACGGTGGTGACCACCGACGAGTCGGCCCGAAGCCTGCTGACCATCTACGCACCTGGCGCCGAGCCCGTCCCTGTAGCCACCGTCCAGATCTACGGCGGGACCTCCGTGATCCTGGTCGCGGCCCGGTCACCCCGCTTCGGCTCCAGCCCGCTCCCCCACGAGGTGATCCTGGAGGTCCCCAGGGGGCGCGTGCGCGTCGCCGTCACCCCCGCCTACGGACGGTCCACCCGCGTCGAACTCCGTACCCCCCATATGACGGCGGTCCTCGACCAGGGGAGTTTCGAGGCCCGGGTCCGCGAGACCGAATCGGAACTGGCCGTGCGAAACGGGACGGCCCAGGTCACCACGCCTGGGGGGGAGGAGGCCGGCCTGACCTCCTCCCAGCGCGCCCTGGCTCGATCCGGCCCGGAATCGCTGACGATCCTCCCCGCCGAGCGCAACCTGGTGGTCAACGGAGACTTCACCGCTCCCCTCAGCGAGGGATGGGAGGTGTACCACAGGGACGTACAACAGGAGCCCCCCGGCTCGGTCACCGTGGAGACCTTCGGAGGGCGCCAAGTGGCCCGCTTCCGACGGGTGGGCCAGGGGCACGCCGAGGTGGGGATCCGCCAGCAAGTGAACTACGACGTGCGCGATTTCTCCTCGCTGATCCTTCACCTCAACGTGATGGTGCTGGAGCAGAGCCTGCCCGGCTGCGGCTCCCTGGGGTCCGAATGCCCGATCCTCGTCCGCATCGACTACAAGGACATCGAAGGGACCGACCGGACCTGGTACCACGGCTTCTACAGCGTGGACAAGGCCCCTCAGGACCTTTTGAACCCGTGGGACGAGCAGATCCCCCCGCGGACCTGGTACTCCTTTGAGGCGGGGAACCTGATCGAGGAGTTCGAGATGCCGCCGGCCCGGATCAAGACGATATGGATCTACGCCTCCGGCTGGTCCTTCGACGCGATGGTGACGGAGGTGGAACTGCTGGCCCAGGAGTAAGAACACTGAGGGCACTACAGATTCAGTGCCCTCAGTCTCCTCAGTGCCCTCAGTGCTCCTCTAGACGACGCCGCAACGCCTCCGGCGTGGCCGCTCGGATGGGCACGTAACGGGTTCGGGGATAGTGAGCCCGGAAGAACGCCTCCAGGTCCCCCGGCCACGCCTCCGGGTTGACGGCGATCACCGTCTTGTCCTCCAGCGCGCCGATGCCCGCGTCGTCGGCGCTGCCGCCGATGGTCCACCGGTGCTGCTCCCAGGCCCCGCTATCCAGGATCGCCTGTACCCACTCCTTTCCGGCCCCCGGCGGGAGCAGGACGTAGGTGCGGGCGTACTGCTCCCGCGGCAGCCCCCACACCGGCCCGGCCAGTTTCACCTCCACGTCCGCCTCTACGGGACGCTGCTCACCTCCGTCGGCGGTGAACGCCGCATGGTAGGTCCCCGTCTCCGTGGGGATGAAGGTCCATCCCCAGGCGTACCCCCCTGGTGGCGCGTCCACCGCCACCGACGAGACAGGCACCGCCCCTCCAGGCCCCGTGACCTCCAGGCCGACGTCCTCGTAGGCAGCGTTGGAGGTCACCACCACCCGGACCGTCTCCTGCACCACCGGCTCGGACGGTTCGAAGGTCATCCGGATCCACGGCGCGGGGGCCACCACCCGAAGCAGGACGTCGTCCCAGTAGGCATCGTTGTGCTTGAAGGGCCAGAGGGCACGGGATCGGAGGAACACGGTCACGCGACTCGCACGGGCCGTCGCTTCGACGGGGGGCACAGGGCGATGGGCGTTGTAGATGTGGGCCCCCTTGCCCCAGACCACCGTATCGGCGTAGGGGTTGGTTCCGCCGGTCGGATCGATGCCTATCCAGAATGTGAAGTTCTTGGCGTTGCTGTCCAGCCCCGGGGTCCCCTCCAGGGCGTAGAAGTGGTTGTAACCGACCCCCTCTCCATCGCTCCAGCGGGGGTCGTCCGGATGTGGTCCCTGGTCGTGGTTGCTCCAGGCATGGGCCCAGGCGGTGAGCCGAAGCCGCGTCCCTGGATCGACCTCCACCTGCTGGAAGAACCCGCCGTCGTGGATCCGGTAGAAGGTAAAGAAGAGGAGAGCCTTTTGGCCGGAATGGATGCGCACCGGATCGCCGGTGATCCAGGCCTCACGCACCTCCGGCTGTGCCCACCCCACAGCGTTGTCGGGGTCGTGCTCGACCGGCAAGCCGTGCCGGAACCACACGGTCCAGCCAGGCGGGGTAAAGATGTTCTCCCGCTCCGTCTCCTCGACGCGGCCGTCGGTGTGGAAGATCACACACCGGTGGGAGGATTCCTCCGACCAGTCGGCCTCGAAGCCACCGTTGCGCACCAGGTTATCACCCATCGTCCCCCCCTTTGTACAGGAATAGGCAATACCCTTATCCGATCTCGAAGCCCAGCCCACGTTCCCGCAGGCTGACCCATCGCTGGTGGCCGATCACCAGGTGATCTAGCACCTCAATGCCCAGAAGCCGCCCCGCCTGCACCAGGTCGCGGGTCACGGCAACATCGTCCGGAGAGGGCGTCGGGTCGCCGGAAGGGTGGTTGTGGGCAACGACGATCGCCGCGCAGTTCCTGCGCACCGCTTCGCGAAACACGTCGGCGACACGGACCTGGGTCTGATCGAGGCTGCCCTTGTAGATCGACTCGCCACCCAACACGCGGTTGCGGATGTCGAGGAAGAGGACGTAGAAGTGCTCCTGCTCCCGGTGGCCGATCTCCGGCATCAGGAGCATCGCGGCATCGGCCGGGGATCGGATCTGGGGCCTCTCCTCCGGCGCGGTCAACGTCAGGCGACGGCCCAGTTCCACCGCCGCCTGGATCTGCGCCGCCTTCGCCAGCCCCACTCCCCGCTCCGCCTTCAGCTGGGAGAGCGAAGCCCGAGCCAACCCGGCCAACCCACCGTATCGGGCCAGAAGGCGGTTGGCCATCGCCAGTGCGCTCTCCCCTCCGACCCCCGTGCGGAGCAGGATCGCCAGCAACTCGGCGGTGGAGAGGGCCCCCGGCCCCAGCCGATACAACCGTTCCCGCGGTCGCTCCTGCTCCGGAAGTTCTTTGATCGTCGGATGGTACGTCGAGGCTTCGTTGCCGGCTGCCATGCAATCGGTACTATACCCCGGCCGCCGCCGATGTCAAGTCGGCATTCG